>VXLT01000108.1 GCA_009841475.1 Gemmatimonadota bacterium | reverse complement strand
CCCCCCTCCCCCGCCACCCCGCGCTGCTCATCTACACGAGCGGCACCACCGGACGGCCCAAGGGAGTCCTCACCACCCACGCGAACCTCACCGCCCAGATCACCGCGCTCACGGAGGCCTGGGCGTGGACCAGGCACGACCGCATCCTGCACACGCTTCCCCTCCACCACATCCACGGCGTCGTCAACGCCCTGGCCTGCGCGCTCTGGTCCGGCGCGGCCGTCGAGTTCGGCTCCGGCGCGCCGGCCTCCACCTGGGACCGCCTCGCGTCCGGCGAAGTCACGCTCTTCATGTCGGTCCCGACCGTGTACACGCGGCTGATCCGCGCCTGGGAGGAGGCGGCCCCGGCCGTACGGGAACGCTGGTCGCGCGGAGCCGCCGGCCTGCGCCTCACCGTCTCCGGCTCGGCCGCGCTGCCGGTCCGGACCTTCGAGCGGTGGCGTGAAATCACGGGCCACACCCTCCTGGAGCGCTACGGCATGACCGAAATCGGCATGGCGCTGTCCAATCCGCTCCACGGGCAGCGCCGTCCCGGCGACGTCGGCGTACCCCTTCCCCGCGTCGAGCTGCGCCTCGTTGACGACAGCGGGCGCCCCATCGCCCCCGGCGGACCCGCGGCCTCCCGCCCCGCTCCCGCCGGCCAGCCCGGCGAAATCGAGGTTCGCGGTCCCCAGGTCTTCCGCGAGTACTGGCGGCGCCCCGCAGATACCGCGGCGGCCTTCCGGGAGGACGGCTGGTTCCGCACCGGCGACGAGGCCTGCATCGGCGACGGCGGCCACTACCGCATCCTGGGCCGGCGCGACATCGACATCGTCAAGACCGGGGGGTACAAGGTCTCAGCGCTGGAGGTGGAGGAGCTGTACCGCACCCACCCTGCGGTCCGCGACATCGCCGTGGTCGGTGTGCCGCACCCCGAATGGGGAGAGCAGCTGCGGGCGGCGTGGGTTCCGGCGGTGCGCGGCGGGCGAGCCGAAGCCGGAGGTTCCGCGGGCGCCACGACCCTCCCGGACGGCGCCGAACTCCGCACGTGGGGCAAGGAGCGGCTTGCGCCCTACAAGGTCCCGCACACCTTCACGCCCGTGGCCGACCTTCCCCGCAACGCCATGGGGAAGGTGCAGAAAACGGTCGCGCGACGCATGTTGACGGACCCCGAGGGCCGCTCGGTCACATCCCGGCCAGGCAGCAGCGCCAATCCGCCGGAGAGCCGTACCGCCTAACCCCACTGACTCGACAGAAGATCCTTGATACAGGCCATCCTCGACAACCTGCGCACCTACTGGATCGTCCACCTCCTGCTGCTTTTCTACACGGTCCTTCTCGCCTACCACGCGTGGTCGGGAAACCGGGAGACGAAGGGGGTCGCCGACTACTTCGTCGGGGGACGCGCGATGGGACCGGTCGCGATCGGGCTGTCCTTCTTCGCGACCTACTCCAGCACGAACTCCTTCGTCGGCTTCTCCGGGCAGGCCTACGACTGGGGGGTGACCTGGTTCCTGCTCGTGCCCTTCGTGGTGGCGCTGTCGCTTTTCGCGTGGGTCGGGGTGGCGCCGAGGCTCCGCACCTTCACCGAGTCGCTGGGTTCGCTGACGATCCCCGACTTCATCGGCTTCCGCTTCGGCAGCCCCGCCGCGCGGGTGATGGCGGCGGTGATCGTGATCTTCGCGTCCTTCTTCTACATGACGGCAGTCTTCAAGGGGATCGGGAACCTGCTGGAGGTGTTCCTCGACATCCCGTACCACGCCGCCATCATCATCGTCTTCTTCATCGTGATGCTGTACACCGTGCTGGGCGGCTTCATCTCGGTGGTGAAGACGGATGCCGTGCAGGGACTGGTGATGGTCGTCGCGGCGGTGCTGCTGTTCCGGGGGGTGGTGGCGGCGGCCGGGGGGCTGGACTCGGTCGCGCTGCTGGCGGAAGACCCCGCTACCGAACCGCTGCTGCGCTGGGGCGGGGGGGTGTCGGTGGCGCTGGCGCTGGGCGTCGTCTTCGCCGGCACCGTGAAGTTCGCGGTGGAACCGCGCCAGCTGTCGCGCTTCTACGCGCTGGAGAGCCGCCAGGCAATTCGCCGGGGCGTGTGGGTGTCGACCGTGGCGTTCGTAGTCGTGTACAGTCTTCTGATCCCTGTCGGGCTTTACGCGCGCAATATCATACCGGGGGGACTCGCCGACACTGATCTGGTGGTGCCGCAGCTCCTCACCACGACGGGGGTCTTTTCGGCCGGAGTAAGCGCTTTCCTGCTGCTCGCCATGGTCGCGGCCGCCATGTCGTCGCTGGACAGCGTGCTCCTCGTCATGGCCTCGACCGCCCAGCGCGATATCGTCGGCATGCTGCTCCCCACCGGGTCGGAGCGGTCCGCCCTCGCCGCCACGCGGCTCTACGTGGCGGTCTTCGCGCTCATCACCGCGATCATCTCGCTCAACCCGCCCGACGGAATCGTGGTGCTGACCGCGCTCTCAGGCGCGATCTACGGCGCCTGCTTCGGGCCGGCGCTGCTCATGGGCCTCCATTGGCGCCGGGGCAACGGCACGGCCACGATCGCGTCGTTCATCACCGGGCTGCTGGTCCTGCTGGTCTGGAACCGCCTGCCCTGGAGCGGGGACCTCCACCAGGTGTTCCCGGCGGTCGCGCTCTCCTTCGTGGCCTACTGGCTGGTCGCGAGGTCTACTCCGGACTACGAATCGAAGGAGCTCGACCGGCTGTTCGCCGCGGAGGGCTCGGGGAGCGATTCGGGCATGCCCCGAATCTAACTCGGCACCCCGGGCACGGCGCGTCTACCGTGGCTCGCGAACCTCCTTGTAGACGACCATGATCGCCGTCTCGTCGTCGCCGTCTTCCCGCGAGATGAGAATCGCCGTCCCGGTGCCCCCGGGACGCCCGTCGTCGGCTTCGATACGGGCCCGGTAGCGGTTGAACACCGTGGCATGCGACGACTTTCTCGGGCGAACCGGACCATCCCCCTCGCGCAGCTGCTCCACGTACCACTCGAAGATCTTTTCGGGGTCGTCGTCGGCCACCAGAATGAGGCCCCCGCTCTTCGCGTCTCCGGAGTCGTAGGAGAAGAGCTGCTTCTGCACGCGCGCGCGCTGGTAGATCGGCAGCCAGCCGGGTGCCCGGGCGGCTTCGTCGCCCAGACCGAAGAACACCTCGCCATCTTCCCCGGTCACCCTCATGAATCCGCCGTCCTCGTCTCCCTCCAGCTCGAAGAGAGCTCTGCCTCCCGGGCCGCGGACCGTTACGGACACGCCGGACTCGTCCGCGCGTCCCTCGAAGCGCACGCCCTTGTTGACGCCTTCCTGGATCATGGTGAGACCATCTTCGACGAATCCGCCGAATTCCGAGAGGTCGACGGGGACCTCGCTCCCATCCTCCCCGAGCCGGAGCGCCACATGGCCTACGGGCTGATCCTCGGTGACGATCGTGACATCGTCCCCAAGAACGTTCTTCGTCATGTCGGCGAAGACTTCGGTGGGCGAACCGGTAAGTTCCGTACCCAGCCTGTCACCCAGCTCGTCCACGGCCCGCACACCCAGCACGACCAGCACGATGAAGCCGGCGGCCGACAGTATGCCGAACGCCAAAAGAATCTTGCCCCAGGTCGGCATGCCCTTCCTGGTTTTCCGTGTCGCCTCGAAGTAGGGATCGGACATCGGTTCTTCCCCCTCTGGTGGATTGCCGGGTATTCTGACGGTCCGCCCTCGGTCCGTCCGGGTCACCTGCGAACCGCGCGCGCAGCCACCCGCAACACCCGCCTACGAATCGGCGGCTTGAATGTTTCATACCCACGGTAACCCGTGAACCGCATACCGCGCTGCCTACGATGGCACTCCACCCCGAGCAAGGAGCACCAACATGTCCTGGATCACCGAGATACCGCGCGAGGAAGCCACCGGGCTCCTGCGGCGCGAACTCGACGCCGCCGTGGAGCGCGCCGGCCGCGTCTGGAAGATCGTGCAGGTGATGAGCCTGAACGCCCCGGTGCTGCGGGCCACGATGGAGCAGTACGCGGCCATCATGTTCGGCCCGTCGCCGCTGTCGCGCTTCCAGAGGGAGCTGCTCGCAACCGTAGTGTCCGCCGAGCTGGACTGCTTCTACTGAACGCAGGCGCACGCGCACGACCTCCGGGCCGAGGTCAGGAACGAGCGGTGGGACGATGCGGAGCGCGATGCCTTCGTGCATCAGGTCGTCGTGGATTGGCGCGAGGCGGATCTGTCCCCCGCCGACGGGGCGCTCTGTGAATACGCCGTCAAGATTTCACGTAAGGAAGATCAGATGACCCCGCACGACCTCGACGCGCTCCGGGCGCATGGCCTGACCGACCGGGCCATCCACGACGCGGTTCAGGTGATCGGCTTCTTCAACTACATCACGCGAATCGCCGACGGCCTGGGCGTGGAGCCGGAGGATTTCATCGAGGATTGGGGCGGGGATAGGATGCCCGGGCGCTGACGCCCGCTTGCGGCGGGGCGTTCCGGCGATGCAACGTGTTCGCCAACGGCATACACCGAACAGGAGGATGAAGATGTCCGCAGAGCGCCAGGGAATGTCCACAACTGCCAAGGTGCTGCTCATCGTAGGCGGGGGGATCGGCACGCTTGTGCTGGCAGTGATCGTGCTGGGGTTCTTTGCCTTCCGCACCTTCATGGAGAACGCGCCCGAGCTGCTCGAGGAGTTCGGCGAACAGCTGGAGAGCGTTGCCGTGGCGGGTCTCGGCGACGTCAGCACCAGCTTCGCAGAGGTCGTCTCGGAGGCGGGGAGCTTCATGCTGCTGACCGACGGGATGGTCGTCGAGGAGGCCGGGGAAGGTTCGGGCTTCACATTCAACCTCGAGACCTTCGAGGGGGAGACCATCGGGTTCGACCTGGTCAGTGTCAGTGAATACCTGGACAGGGTGGGACGCGGGGAGCTGTACTTCGCGGACGTCGGCCGGGAGGAAGCGGACGCCGCCGCGGTGGAGAGCGCGGCACCGGATTGGTTGTCCATCTACCCGGGTGCGCGCCACAGCGCCAGCGTGGTCACGGAGTTCGACGAGTTCTCGTTCGGCATCGAGGTGTTGCTCGCCGACGCCAGCGCCGCGGAGATCCTGGACTGGTACAAGGTGTCCGCCGACGACGAGGACGGCTGGTCGCTGCGGGCGTCGTCCAGCATTTCGCTGGATGCGGCAAGCGCGGACGCGCCGGGCCATGGCAGTGTCATGTTGGCTGCGGGAGACCGGAGGATGACGGTTCTTGTCGCCGAGGACGATCGCCGCGACAGCTTCTTCGTGATTCTCTACAAAGGGTGACCGCCCGCGGCCAGCGGACTGACCGCCGGACGCCCATGGACAAAACCCGCGCGGTACTGGACAGCGGTCCCGCTTGACGGTACTTTGCGGCGAACCGGTGGCGGAAGCCGGTCGGGCTGGCAAATCACCCAAGGAGCACAGTGAATGACTGGACAGGGCGGAACACGGATCAGGGTCACCTTGCGCTGGCTGCAGATCCTCGACGACCTCGAACCGTTCTACAAGGATAAGGGGGAATTCGTTTTCTGGGCCAAGGTCTGGACCGACAACGGCGGGGGAAACGTGCAGGAGACCCGCATGCCCCGTAAGGGCCACTACCCGATCTCGGACCATCCGCGCTGGAACAGGCTGAACGATTTGGACAAGGTGCTCTTCGAGGGCGAGGTGAGCGATCACCTTGAGATCCAGCTGCGCGGCGAGGAACTCGACCAGTTCTCCGCGAACGACGAGCTGGAGTTCTACCACCGCACCTTCACCGGGCCGATCCAGGACCACATCCGCTTCATCCAGCCGGGGGACGAGGGCTCGGACGACCCCGAAAACATGTCCAACTGGCGGATCGGCTACGAGATCGAAGCGGTCTAGCAGTCCTGGCCAGTCCAGCTGGCCAACTGCTCCCGGAATCCGCCGCGTCAGGCCAGCGAGGCCGCGACGCGGCGGATTTTTTCCACCATCGAGTAGAAGCCGTTGCGGCGGTTCGGGCTGAGCGCCTCGCCCAGCTTCAGGCGCTCGAAGATGTCCGACAGGTCCACCGCCAGTGCGTCGTCCGGCGGCTGGCCGTTGTAGACCTCCGCGAGGATCGCGAAGAGTCCCTTCACGATGATCGACTCCGAGTCCCCCACGAAGCGGAGCGTTGGCGGCTCCCCATCCTCCAGCCAGCCGGCGAGCCACGCCGGGCTCATGCATCCGCGCACCTGCGTTTCGTCCGTCTTGAGCTCGGGATCCATCGGCGGCAGACGCCGCCCCAGCTGGATGATGTAGTGGTAGCGCAGGGTGCGGTCCGCCAGTGCGTTGAGTCGCTTTTCCAGCTGTTCGATGGTCACCTGCCGAAGCCTTCTCTTGCGCGAATCCGAATAAATACCGAACTTGAAGGATGCGCGATCTTCCGATGCACCTCCCGCTCAAGGGCCGTGGAGTACCTTACGACCCGCCGAACCGTTTCGAAACGGTCCACGTCGAAATGGAACCCGGGCACCTGGGCGAAGAAAGGCCCAGGACCGAGTTCATCGCCGACGGCACCCGGTCGATCGTTGCCCGGAACCGGAGCCCGGACCTGGGCTTCGACGCGTCGCTCAACCCCTACCGCGGCTGCGAGCACGGCTGCGTCTACTGCTACGCGCGGCCCACCCACGAGTACCTGGGGTTCTCTTCAGGACTGGACTTCGAGCGCAGGATCCTCGTCAAGCACCGCGCGCCCGAACTGCTGCGCGACGCGCTCTCCCGGCGCTCCTGGCGGCCGCGGGTGCTGGCCGTTTCCGGGGTCACCGATGCGTACCAGCCCGTGGAACGGCGGCTCCAGCTTACGCGCCGCTGCCTCATGGTGCTGCGAGACTTCATGAATCCGGTCACGATCGTCACCAAGAACCACCTCGTCACCCGGGACATCGACATCCTGCGCGAGATGGCTTTCCACGACTGCGCCCACGTCACGGTCTCGGTGACCACGCTGCGGAGCGGCCTGCGCCGGGTGATGGAGCCGCGCACCTCCATCCCGGCCCGCCGCCTCGACGCGGTGCGCCGCCTGTCCGACGCCGGCATCCCGGTCGGTGTCTTCGTCGCGCCGTTGATCCCCGCCCTGAACGACGAGGAGATCCCCGCGATCCTGGACGCCGCCGCGGAGGCGGGTGCGCGCTATGCGTCGTTCATGCTGCTGAGGCTGCCCGGGTCGGTGGCCGACCACTTCGTGAGCTGGCTGGACGCGCACTTCCCCGACCGGAAGGAGAAGGTCCTGGCCAGGATTCGCGAGGCGCGGGGGGGCAAGCTGAACGACCCGTCGTTTCATGGCCGGTTCCGCGGCGGAGGAGAATACGCGGCCCAGATCCGGGCGCTGTTCCGGGCGGCGGCGCGGAAGGTGGGGCTTGAAGGGGAGCCGCCGCCGCTCTCGACGTCGGCCTTCCGGCGGGGCGGCGGGCTGCAGGGGGATCTGTTCTAGTCTCGGACTGCGGTGCTGGCCGCTACATCCGGCTGAGCATGTAGGCGTAAGCGGCGAGCTTGTCGACCTGCTCGTCGGTCAGTGGCAACCCGGCACGCGGCAGCATCGCGCCAATGTGCTCGACCGGCTGCGCAACCCCCGTCTTGATCACTTCCACGATGGAAAGGTACTCGCCGTCCACGTTGATCCAGACGTCATCGGTGAGATCGGGAGCGAGAGGGCCGCCCTTCGCGTCCATCAGGTGGCAGGTGTAGCAGATGCCGCCGCCGAAGAAAAGCTCCCTTCCCTCCTCGACCATCTCCGCAGTGACGCCCTCGGGGAGGAGCGCGGGGTCGATGTTCAGCTCAACCGTGGACAGGTCCGGCGCGGCAGGCTCCGCGGCTTCTGCCGTCGGCGCATCCTCCTCCGCGGAGCCACCGGAGTCGCCTCCGCCGCAGGCCGCGAGCAGGGTCACAACAGCCAGCGAGGTTATCCGGGTCCGTTTGGCCATGCCTCCGCAGGCCCGCTTTTCTTCCGTCGTCATTATCTTCATTCCCGTGTTGGTATCCCTGTCATCCCATCCCCCGACTCTTCGATTCACGGAAGCTCGCCAATGAACCTCCGGGCGGTCAACCACTCCCGGCCGCCCTCGCTGCAGGCGCCGAGCCCCCGATGAGCGCTGGTACCCGCGTCGCGATCATCGGTGCCGGTCCGGCCGGCTTCTTCGCAGCCGAGGCGCTCCTGAAGAGCGGGGATCCGGTGGCGATCGACCTGATCAACCGGCTTCCCGCTCCCTACGGCCTCGTGCGCGACGGCGTGGCCCCCGACCACCAGGCCATCAAGTCGGTGGCGCGTGTATACGCCCGGATCCTGGCCCGCGAAGAGGTGCGCTACTTCGGCAATGTCACGCTCGGCGAGGACCTCAGCGTGGACGACCTCCGCGCGTGTTACGACCAGATCGTCTACGCGGTGGGAGCGCAGAGCGACCGCCACCTGGGCATCCCCGGCGAGGACCTCGAAGGCAGCCACGCGGCATTCGACTTCGTGGGCTGGTACAACGCGCACCCCGACTTCCGCGGCCGGCGCTTCGACCTGGGGTGCGAGCACGTCGTCGTAGTCGGCAACGGGAACGTGGCCATCGACGTGGCCCGGATCCTGCTGCACTCCCCGGCGCGGCTCGCCACCACCGACATCGCCGACCACGCGCTGGCCGCGCTGCGCGAGAGCCGGGTGAGACGGGTGACGGTGCTGGGGCGGAGGGGGCCGGCGCAGGCCTCGTTCACGAACCCGGAGCTGCGCGAATTCGGCCGCCTGGAGGGCATCTCGGCGGTGGCGGACGGGAGTGAGCTCGAGCTGGACGCCGTGAGCCAGGCCGCGATCGAGGACGACGCCGTGAAGACGCGCAACATGGCCACGCTGCGCGGCTATGCGGAGAGCGCGCCGGGGGACGGCGACCGCGTGGTGCGGTTCCGCTTTTTCGTCTCGCCGCTCGAGTTCGTGGGGGAGGGCGGGCGCGTCGCCGGGGTGCGGATCCAGCGGAACCGCCTGGTGGCCCGGGAGGACGGCTACATGCGTGCCGTCGGCACGGGCGAGACGGAGGTCGTGCCGTGCGGGATGGTGATCCGCTCGGTGGGCTACCGGGGAAAGCCGCTGCCGGGCGTGCCCTTCGACGAGCGCCGCGGGATCGTGCCGAACGAGGGGGGGCGG
>VXLT01000253.1 GCA_009841475.1 Gemmatimonadota bacterium | reverse complement strand
CCGACGGAGAATCCCAACGCCCGGCGGCCGCCGGCGGATCCTAGGCCTAGGACGCCCGGCGGGCGCCCGCGCCCCCCCGCCCCATGACCCTCGGCGAGAAGATCTTCGCCAGCAAATGGGTGGTCGACGCCGCCGAGGGACACATCGGCACCGCCTCCGCCGAGCCCGGCGAGGCCGGCTTCTTCCGCGCCGACATCCGCTTCTCGCACGAGTACGTGACCCCGATGGCTGCCATCTTCTTCGAGCAAAAGCTGGGCAGCGACGCGAAGGTCCTCGATCCCGGCTCGATCCTCTTCTTCCGCGACCACCTGACCTTCCTGCACAAGGTGATGAGCCAGGAGCGGATCGAGCAGGGCCTGCTGGCGGTCGCCAACGAGCTGGAGGTGAAGCAGCGCGGGTTCTCCGAGAAGCAGGGGATCCGGCTCTACGGCGAGCAGCAGGGCCACGTGATGGGCTCCGAGGCGATCTGCCACTCGAAGATCCTGGAGGACTACGCGGAGCCCGGGATGCTCATCATCGGGACCGATTCGCACACGCCCCACGCGGGCGCGGTCGGGGCGCTGGCCTTCGGGGTGGGCACCACGGCAATCTTCAACTCATGGATCACGAAGGACGTGCGGGCGCGGATCCCGCCGTCGTTCAAGGTGGTGGTGGACGGGACGCTGCCCGCGAACTGCACGGCGAAGGACCTGATGCTCGAGATCCTGCGCCACCCGTATGTGCGCGACGGACACGCCATCGGGCAGATCATCGAGTACGCGGGGCCGGTCGTGGAGCGGCTGAGCGTCGACGAGCGGGCCACCATGACCAACATGGCCGCCGAGGTGGGCGCCTTCACCGGCCTGGTGGCGGCCGACGAGCGCACCGTCGAGTTCCTGGTCGAGGAGCGGGGCATGGACGAGGCGCGCGCCCGCAAGCTGGTCGACGGCGTTCACAGTGACCCCGGCGCCAAGTACGTCAAGATCATCGAGATCGACGCCTCGCGGCTGCGCCCCATGGTCGCGCTCCCCGGCGATCCCGGCAACGGCCTCTACATCGATGAGCTCGCCGACCCGGTGCCGATCGAGATCGCCTACGCCGGGTCGTGCACGGCCGGCAAGAAGGAGGACATGGACATGTACGCCCGGGTCTTCCGCGAGGCGTGGGAGCGCGAGGGGCGCGGCGTGCACCCGGACGTGGACTGCTACATCCAGTGCGGCTCGACGGACGTGCGGGAGTACGCGCGCCGGCAGGGGTACCTGGATCTCTTCCGCGCGATCGGCGCCGAGTTCATCGAGCCGGGGTGCGGCGCGTGCATCGCCGCCGGGCCGGGGATCACGCGCTCGCCGGATCAGGTGTCGGTGTCATCCCAGAACCGGAACTTCCCGGGCCGTTCGGGGCCGGGCCAGCTCTACCTGGTGTCGCCCTACTCGGTCGCCGCGTCGGCGGTGGCGGGGAGGGTGGTGGGGTGGGAGCCGAATCGGCCTGCCAACCTGCTCAGACGGTCGTCGGCACACTGACCTCCAACCCGAGTGCGGCGCTCATCAGGGCGCGGTCCAGAGTCGCAAGGGGCAGTTGCATCCGCACCGCCAGCTCGAGATACATGGCGTCGTAAACGGAAAGCTCGTGTTCGTGCGCGAGCTCCAGGACGCTTCCCCAGACGACGGAGGTCGAAACCGGATCGATCTCGATCGGCAGGGCCTCGAGGTTGTGGCGGATTCTTCCCCATTCGTCCCTTGCGATCCGTTCGCGGCGCGTCGCCACGCTCAGGACGTTTCCTACCTCGATTGGCCAAAGCGCCGGAACGAACGCTCGCCCGCCAGTCAGGGAATCACGTAGTCGATCGGTCTCGGCCGAAGCCTCGTCGGGAAAGACCCAGGCTATGGTCACCGAGCAATCAAGCACGAATGTCATCAGCGCTTGCGGCCCTCTTCGATCATCTCCCGAATTGAGAGGCCGCCCAGGCTGTGTGTGCGCTGAAAGTCCTTCAGGTCCGCGATTGCCGCCCGGACCGTGGCGTCGTTGTGGGCCTGAAAGGGGATCAACTCCGCGATCGGCTGATTGTGTCTGGTAATGACGAACCGCTCCCCGGCCTGCACGCGACGCAGCAAGCGGGGAAGGTGCGTCTTGGCTTCGAATGCGCCTATCCGGGACATGGAATTCGAGGTTCCGTTGGGAGGGGACTGGCCCTGTTGAATATCAGACCAGACTACGACTAGTCTAACTTCGGCTGCATGAAGGCGCAAACCACTTCCGCCTCAAAGGGGGTTCTGCCTCAAGGCTCACACTTCGGCCTCAAAGGCTTGTCGTCGTCGAGCGGCCGGGAGAGTTCAGGAATATGGGAAACGTTTCAGCTGAAACGTCGTGTCGTCGAACGACGATATCTCCTTTCTGTCTCCGTTCGCCGACATTGCCCAAAAGTCGCCGAACGGCTACAATTCCCCATGCGAGTCCGTACCCCAACCGATTTCGGCCTGATGATCCGCCGGGCAAGGCGCGCGCGGGGATTGACCCAGCAGCAGCTGGCGCGCGCCGCGGCCGTCGGACGCCAGTGGATCGTGGAGATCGAGGCCGGGAAGCCGCGGGCGGAGCTGGGCATGGTGCTGCGTACTCTGGCTACGCTGGATCTGTCGCTGACCATGCACGGCGAGGGGATTCCGGAGGTTCGCGAAACCGGCAGGCCGATTGAAGCGATGGATCTCCAGGCCGTTCTGGATGCTCACCGGCGCACGTCCCGGTGAGTGAGCGCCTGATAGCGGTGGCCAACGGCCGCCTCGTCGGTGAAGTCACTCGGGGTGCAAGAGGGCGGCTCAGACTCAGGTACCACGATGCCTGGTGCGCGGACGAGACGGCATACCCGCTGTCCCTGTCGATGCCGCTGACCGCCGCGGAGCACGGCCACGCGCGCGTCGAGCCGTGGCTCTGGGGCCTGCTTCCGGACAACGAGAACGTGCTGGTCCGACTGGGGCATCCCTCGCGGCGTGACGCCCACGACCCACATCCTGAAGCCGCCGATTCCCGGCTTCGACGGGCATTGCGAGAACGAGCACCTCTGCCTGGCCGTCGCGGGTGCGCTGGGCATTCCCGTGGCGCGCTCCCGCGTACGCCGGTTTGGCGAAGAGACGGCCATCGTCGTCGAAAGGTATGACCGGTTCACCGCCGGGGGGCGCCGCTGGCGGCTGCATCAGGAGGATCTCTGCCAGGCTCTCGGACGAAGTCCCCTGATCAAGTACGAGAGCGAGGGAGGCCCTGGCTGCCGCGACATCGCCCGCAATCCGGTCCCACAGCGGCCGACCCGGCGAGGACCTGCGCGCGTTCGTCAAGGCGATCGCCCTGAACTGGGTCCTTGGAGGCACCGACGCGCACGCCAGGAACTTCTCGCTGCTGATCGGCGCCGGGGGCGTGGCCAGGCTGGCTCCGCTCTACGACCTGGCCAGCGTGCTACCCTATCCGGGCCACTACGCGCCGAGGCTCAAGCTGGCGATGAAGGTGGGCGGGGAATCGCGGCTCGGGTACGTCCAGGTCAGACATTGGAAGCGGTTTGCCGCGGAGGTGGGGGTACCGTCGGGGGAGGTGCTGGGCATCTGCGAATCCGTGGCCGCAGCGATACCCGGCCTGTTCGCCGAAGTCGTTGCGACTGCCCGCTCCGAAGGGCTGGATCACCCCGTCGTGGGAATGCTGGAGCAGGAGGTGCCGAAGCGGGCGCAGGCGTGTCTGGAAAGCCTGCGGAGATGAAGAATGGTCGCTGCTGGACTCGAACCAGCGACCGCTACGAGGTGAGCGTAGTTTCTACCGACTCAGTCCCCGGTTGACGCGATATCCTTCCACCGTCTCAACGCCGGTATCGGGATCGCGCTGCACACCCAAGACAAGATCCTTCCCCAGCCAGGTGATGTGCGGCAGGGGCAAGTCGAGCGTCCCCAGCCAGCGTCCCTCCGAGTCAAAGACGCTCCACTCGCTCGTACTGGAGTCCAATCGGTTTGCGACCCACAGGTTGCCTTCGGTGTCCGTGAGAAGCCCGGCAACCCGGGGACGGAAGGGTCTTGGCGGATTCTTGGCCATGACCCCATCCCATCCTTGCCAATCCAGTGTTTGTCCCTCGGACAGCCGCGCCTTCCAGGCCTCGACGTCAGCAGAGGTGATGGGGATCGGCTCCACCTCCGTACGCCGGATGATTCGTCGGAGAGTGCCCATCGGGGAGAACTGGTGAACTTCGTATTCGTCGCCCTCGCTGATATACACTGACAACGGGCTCCCGCCTGCTGCCAGGACCGCCTCGGTCCGGAACGGCAACAGGTAGGGGATGGGTAGCCGGGCGAGGAGGAATTCTTGCCCGTCCCACCAGCCGAATGACTGGGCGCCATAGTCGGAATCGATTCTCGCATACCCAGCCGGAACCCTGTAGTAGGTGTCGAGGGTCGGGCGGAAATCGGTGCGATTGATTTCAACGAGGAATGTTCCGTCTGGTAGGGGTAAAGCCACCGACTCGGTAGGGCGCTGGTCGACCGTTCGCGTTGCAGCGAACACTGCGCCGACATCGATGCTCCGTTCCCCAAGAAGCGCGCCGGATGGGTCGAAACGGCTGATCCGGCCGAACATGTAGTCCCAGACCACGATGGTGTCCCGCGGAAGAACCTGAAGGTGCAAGGGAGACGAGAATTCACCGGGGCCTTGCCCTTTGCCCCCGAAGGACGCGGAAAGTGCGCCCGAAGTCTCGAAGACCAGGACCTTGGCCACTCCTCTGGAAAGCACGGCCACTCTGCCGTCCGAAAGAAGTGCGGCACCCCCGACCTGCCACACCAGGTGGGCAGGGTCGTCGACCGCCTCGGACGCTCCGCGATAGCCTCCGATCACAAACTCCGGCTCAGGCCCCACGGTCCAGAACCCGGCGGTATCCCGGGCGGGCGCGTGGTTCTCGACAATCTCGATGTTGGCCGAGTCCCGAACTGTGGCGGCGGGCGCTGGGTCCTCGGGCACAGGCGGCTCACATGCCAGGGCGGCGAGGAGAAGTGCAAGGGCAAGGAGTCGCGCGCTCTTGGGTCGTGACACTGCAGCCACCCCGTTTTGGCGCCGAATGAGGACCATGATGGTGGATTGCTACGCCTGCGGAGATGAAGAATGGTCGCTGCTGGACTCGAACCAGCGACCCCTACGATGTGAGCGTAGTGCTCTACCGACTGAGCTAAGCGACCGTGACGGGCCGGCGACGCAACCGCCAATCCGGCCTGCCAAATACCCCCACGGGGAATCGAACCCCGGTCTCCTGGCTGAGAACCAGGTATCCTAGTCCACTAGACGATGGGGGCCTCTTGTCCCTCGCCGCCGCGGCGCTGCACCGACGGTGACGCGGGGCAGATAAGCTATAGGGAATCTCCCGGGGACTCAAGTTAGGTTGTGGGCTTGACATGCAACCCCACGCTTGCACATCATGCTTCATGTGGACATCTATCGCGCGATCGCTGACCGAACCCGGCGGGCCATCCTGGATGAGCTCGTGGATCGGTCGGGCCAGTCGCTCTTCGAACTCTGCGCGCGCCTGATCATGAAACACGGCATCACCTCCTCGCGGCAGGCGATCTCGCAACACCTGGACGTCCTGGAAGCCGCGGGGCTGATTCGCACCAGGCGCGAGGGGAGGTCGAAGCTCCACTGGTTCGAGGGCGCCCCGCTGAAGGCAATCGGCGAGCGGTGGCCGATCTCGACGGACGAGCACACTTCACAGGGCGAGGACACTTCACACTCAACGGACGAGGACATCGAGGAATGAGAATCAACTGGACCAGCGTCTGCGTGGACGATCAGGAGAAAGCACTTCGTTTCTACACGGAGACGCTGGGCTTTCGGCTGAAGCACAACATCCCTCTCGGGGAGCACGCGTGGATCACCGTGGTATCCGCGGAAGCTCCGGAGGGGACGGAGTTGGTGCTGGAGCCTGCTGGGCACCCCGCCGTCGTTCCGTTCAGGAAGGCGCTGGTGGAGGACGGGATCCCCTATACCGCCTTCGCGGTCGACGATGTCGCAGCCGAGCACGAGCGTCTCGTGGCGGAGGGCGTGCGATTCGTGCAGCCGCCAACCGACCTGGGGACCGTCATTACCGCAGTCTTCGACGATACATGCGGCAACCTGATCCAGATCATGGAGGAGAAGGCGCAACCGTGACGATGGCAACCGCCTCCGCCGACCCCCTCCGCCGACAGGCGCTGGCGGCCGCATGGCTTGCCCTTTGCGCGAGTCTCGGCTGCCAGCCCGACACGGACGCCGACAGGCTGTCGGAGGCCCACGCCGCGGCGATCCGCGACAGCGTGTCGAGCGCGCTCGAGGCGTTTCGCGAACTCGGATCGGGCCCGGACCCGGCGGAGGTCGGCAGATTCTACTCCGAGTCCCCGGCGTTTCGGTTCTACGAGAACGGGGCGCTCCGCTACGAGTCGGCGGCCGACGTGCGCGCCGCTCTCATGGCTCTCGGCCCGGCCATGCGGATCACGACGGAGTACTCTGACGTCGACATCGAGGCGCTGGCGCCGGGGATCGCGCTCGTCAGGTCCCTGTTCGAGAGCACGGCGCGGGGTGACGGCGGGTCCGCGTTCACTTACGGTGGGGCGATGACGACGGTCTGGGTTCACGAAGCGGACGGGTGGCGCATCCTGAGCGGCCACACCTCCGCGCCCGTCCCCCGGGGAGGCGCGGGGGAGGGGGCCCGGTGACCGCTGTCCTGCCCGGCCAGGCACAGCCTCACAGCCCGAACGGATTCACGCAGGCGACCCCAAGTCGGCGGAAGTCCTGACCATCCCGTGTCACGACCGTCAATTGATGAACCCGGGCGGCAGCCGCGATCATCGCCACGCTTGACACGCCCCGCGGTCGGCGGTGCTGGATCCGCGCGTACTCCCTGAAGCACTCCGCATCCATCGGCAACACCGCTCCCGATTCGATCACGGCCTCCAGCCAGACCTCCAGCTCGGTGGCGCTGCGGGGGTCCCAGTCGCGCACGCTCTCAATCCCGGCCTGGATCTCGCCCATGGTGGCGGCCGACAGGAAGAGCTGGTCGGACGGGGCCTCGATGATCCAGCGGACCACGGACGGGTGCGGCTCCGGCCTGCGGAGTTCGAAGACGACGCCGGTGTCGAGGAGATACATGGCTGGGCTCCGTGGACGGTGCGCTGTGCGGCCCTTGCCGGGCTACAGGGGAGGTGGCTCCAAACGGGAGCGCTCCGGGCGCCGCGGCGCCAGTGCCTGCGTCCGGGCTTCCGTGGCGAGCAGGAGATCCTTGACGTCCCGCCGTGCAAGCTTCCGCAGTCGGCGCCACTCGTCGATCCGGACCAGGACGGCCGCTTCGACGCCGCGCTTGGTGACGATCTGCGGCCCCTCGTCCTGTGACGAATCGAGCATCTCGCTGAAGCGGGCCTTGGCTTCCTGGACCTGCCAGACGTTGGGCATGGGGCCTCCCCCGCAGGGGTTTCGGGTTGACCATTTATCTGACTAGTTAGCAGACTAGTCAGATATTCATTCGGAGTCAAGAAGAGGTCTGGCGCGTACCAGGCTCAGCAGCGCCAGGGAGGCACAGAGGCTCGACGCAATGGCGGTGGTTGCGAGCGTGCCGGTGTGGGCGACGCTCAATCCGGTGCCGACGGCGCCACCCAGGAGGAACTGCAAGGTCCCCGCAACCCCCGACGCGGTTCCGCGAATCCCGGGGAAATACTTGAGAAAGCAGGCGGCCGCGTTGCCCACGATCAGGCCCAGTACACCGGACGACACCATCAGGAGCACGGCGACGACCGGAAACGCTGGTGTCATCAGGGTCACGTGCGCGAGCAAACCGAAGGCTGCGAGGCACTGGACGGCGCAGGCGCCCCCGGCGATCCGATGCGCGCCGTGTTTCCGTAGGAGTCTGAAGTTGAGGAGGGTGCCAAGCACCAATGCGACAACGTTGGCGGCGAGGAACCCGCTGAACTGCCCGGGACTCAGGCCGAACCACACCGTGTAGATGAACGCGCCGTCGTTCACATAGACGAGCAGGCACGCGGTCGAGAAGCCGAGGCAGAACACATATCCCAGGGCCGGCGCCCGCCCGAACACCTGCCTGTAGCCCTGAATCGCACTGCGGACCAATGGCGGCCGTTGCGACTCGGCGGGTCGCGCAACCGTCTCCGGAAGCCAGAACCACAGAGCGCATCCCAGAACCACACAGTACGCCAGGAGCGCCTGGAAGGTCGATCGCCAGCCGAAAACCATCACCAGCGCCGCACCGCAAGCAGGGCCGATCAGGCGCGGGACCGCCTGCATCGCGCTGATGGCACTGAGCATGCGCGCCCCGGCCTGGTGGTCGAAGAGGTCGCCCACGACGGCGCCAACGTTGACGAACGCGACGCCCGCTCCCACGCCCTGCACGGCCCTCAGTGCGATGAATTGGTCGGCGGAGGCGGAAAGCAGGACTCCGACCGTGGCCGCAGCGAAGATCCCGGTTCCCGATAGTGCGGTGGCCCTCCGGCCGTAACGGTCGGCAATGGGAGCACCACCGAATTGTCCCACGGCCAGACCCAGCAGAAACACGCCCAGGGAAGTCTGGATGCGTGGAACACCCACGCCGAACACCGCAGCGATCTCCGGAAGGGCGGGCAGGTAGAGATTGATGGCGAGCGGCACCAGCATGGTCAACATGACAAGAACGGCCGGCACCGTGCGGGGTGGAGGGCCGACGGTGGACCTCGCCGCGGGAGCCGTCTCGAGATCGCCGGTATCCATCGACTCCGGTTCCATCCGCGCCTGGGGATTGTGCAGCCAACCTGGGCCGACTGAGAGACTGAATCGGAATATACCGTTCCGGCACGGGCCGGGGCGCGAACTGAAGCGGACTTGACGCAAGGGCGTCGGCGCGCAGCAATTGCGGGATGACGAACCAGGCAGCCGCAGAAGATGGATGCGGTAACGTGACGACGGACCCCCAGGTGCTCGTCCTCGGCGGCGGTCCCGCCGGGGCGGCGGCTGCGCGGCTGCTTGCGCTTTGGGGGGTCAAGGTGGTTGTCGTGGAGCGCGAGGTGGGCGGCGGTGCCGGCCACCGGGCCGGTGCGAGGCGCCGAGCCGCCGCACAGTCGCTCGCCGAGTCGCTTCCGCCGAGCACGCGCAAGATCCTGGCCGCGACGGGGCTGCTGGGGGTCTGTCTAATATAAAAAA
>VXLT01000129.1 GCA_009841475.1 Gemmatimonadota bacterium | reverse complement strand
GGGCGGGGGAGGGTGGTGGCGCTGGCGGAACTGCTGGACGGATAGCGGCCCTCACCTCCGCCGCGAACGCCGCGAAATCCCCTTCGGTCCCCCGGTGAGCCGCGCACGCAACCGCGTGCCCTCGAACTCACGGGCGTGCGCCCACGCGATCATCGCATTGAAGGTGCAGGTCTCGCGTCCCTTGAGCGGTGTCCGTTGGGTGTAGCTTCCGTCCGGCCCCATCTCCCAGGCGCAGCGCCGGTCCGCCAGCTGGATGTCCAGGACCCGGCGCAGCTCGGCGCGCAACACGGCGCTCTCCACGGGGACAAGCGCCTCGACCCGGGCGCTGAGGTTGCGCCCCATGCAGTCGGCGGAGCCGATGTAGTACTCCTCGTCCCCCCCGTTGCGGAAGTAGTAGATGCGAGAGTGCTGGAGGAAGCGCCCGACGATGCTGATCACGCGGATGTTCTCGGACAGCCCCGGGATCCCCGGCCGAATGCGGCAGCTGTCGCGCACGATCAGGTCCACCTTCACCCCCTTCGATGCGGCCGCGTAGAGCGCCCGCGTGACCTCCGGGTCCTCGAGCGCGTTCATCTGGAACTGGATGCGTCCCGGCGAGTCCTCGCTGTGGGCCCCGATTTCGCGCTTGATCCGCTTCAGAATCGCGGGACGCAGAAACTTCGGCGCCGGCAGCAGCTTCCAGTACTTGCGCTTCGGTTTGTACCCGGTGGTGAGGTAGTTGAAGAGTTCGGTCAGGTCGGCACCGATCGAGGGGTCGCTGGTGAGGAGCCCGTGGTCGCAGTACTGGCGGGCCGTGCCGACGTGGTAGTTGCCGGTCCCGACGTGTGCGTAGCGCCGCAGTCCGTCGTGGTCCTGGCGTACGACCAGCGTGACCTTGCAGTGGGTCTTGAGGCCGAGCACCCCGTAGGTGACGTGGATCCCGTGCCGCGCCAGCGCGTTGGCCCACTGGATGTTCGCCGCCTCGTCGAAGCGCGCGCGCAGTTCGATCACCACAGCCACCTGCTTGCCGTCGCGTGCCGCTCGCACCAGGTGGTCGATGATGCTGCTGCGCGGCGCCATCCGGTAGAAGGTCATCTTGATCGCGCGCACCTTGGGGTCGTGGGCGGCGTCGCGCAGGAACCGCAGCACCGAGGTGTCGAAGGCCTGGTAGGGGTGGTGCAGCAGGAATGGCCCTTCCTCGCGGATGAGGTGGAAGATGTTCCGTCCGGTCAGCAGATCCGGGTGCTCGGAGGGGTGGTGGGGGGGATCCTTCAGACTCGCCCGGGGAAGGTCGTGGAGGGCCATGAGGTCGCGCAGTCCGAGAAGCCCGTCCCCCTCGAACACGTCGGAGTCCCGCAGACCGAGTTCGCTGGTGAGCATCTGGAGCCGCCTGGGATCGAACCCCTGCTGGACCTGTAGCCGGACGATCGGCGCGAGCCGCTGCTTCCGCAGCCCCGCCTCGATCAGTTCGAGCAGGTCGTCGGCCATGTCCTCGTCCACGTCGTAGATCGCGTTGCGGGTGACCCGGAAGGACTCGCAGGCGAGGATCTCCATGCCCGGGAAGAGCAGGTCCAGGTTGTTGGCCATGACGCTCTCGAGAGGCACCCAGACGCTGGCATCGCCGACCTGCACGAAGCGGGGGATGCCCGCACCGACCGGGACTTTCACCCGGGCGAGCGACACATGCTCGTCCCCCGAGTAGCGCAGCGTCACCAGCAGGTTCAACGAGAGATTGGAGATGAAGGGGAAGGGGTGCGCGGGATCGGTCGCCTGGGGCGTCACCAGCGGATAGATGTTCCGCACGTAGTGCTTGCGGAGCCACTTCCTCTCCGCGGTCTCGAGTTCGTCCCAGTCGACGATGCGGATGCCTTCTGCTGCGAGCCGGCCCAGAATGGCGCGGGCTGCTTCGCGCTGCCGGGCCTCGAGGAGCGACATTACTTCGTAGCACTGTTCGATCTGCTCGAATGGGGTGCGGCCGTCCACCGTCCGCTCGGTGATCCCGGCCTCGACCTGCTGCTTCAGGCCCCCGATCCGCTTCATGAAGAACTCGTCGAGATTGGAGCCGACGATCGCGAGGAACTTGAGGCGCTCGAGGAGCGGCGTGCGCTCGTCCTCGGCCTCGTGCAGGACCCGGAAGTTGAAGTTGAGCCAGGTGAGCTCCCGGTTGAGGTAGTATTCCGGCCGGCCGAGGTCGTGGCCGTCCGGCGAGTCGGGGATGGGCGTGGGGTCCACCGGCGTAGCCGCGGGTCCAGCGGAGCCGGCAGCCGCCCCGGGCCGTGCATCCAAACCGGAACGCGTGGCCGAACCGGGTGTATTGACCGTGGCGTCATGCGACACGGCAGTCCGCCCTGAGTGGGACTCTCCCTGCAACTTCACCGATGCTGGTTCCGACATGACGTAAACATATGTTATGCGGCTCCCCCGAACCAGAAACGGAGCAGCTTGTCGCCAGCCTTCCACCTGTTGACGGAGCGGGCGCTGGCGGTCAGTTTGCTTCAACGGGCCCGCAGTACATTCCCGCCTGAGGAGGATTCAAATGAAGAGGTTCATCGCGTTCGTCGGCCTGGCGGCCACAGGCTGTGTTTCATCCGCCCCTGTCGAGTTTTCCGGGGTCGCGCCTCCGGGCAGGGACACCGCGTACCAGTGCGCGTTTGCCCAGCTCAACATCATGGGGTATAACATCGAGGATGGTAACGCCGACACGGGATATGTGCGCGGCCGCAAGCAGACGTCCGGGATCGGGACGCAGATCATTACCGGCAACACCTATCATGACCTTCTCACGGCCACCGCCTTCGACAACCCGGCCACCGGCGAGACCCACCTGCGGGTCGTGGCCTCGCGGATCGCGGAACACGACGTGAGCCTGGTCGGGGCTCTGGCCGGCGACGAACCCGAACAGGGGGAGGACATCATCGGTCCCTCCGAGACCGGCAAGTCCGACGCCAGGTCGCTGCTCACCAACTGTGGCGTCTCCAACGTGTCCGGCAATTCGGAGGGGCAGGCGGAGTACCTGCTCCAGGGAACGGTTGACAGCTTCTGACCCGCCTTCAGGCTCGGCGAGGGCCGGGTTGGCCCCGTTGACCTCGCCGGGCCTATGCCGGATCCGCCGCGAGGTCGCGCCGGTTCGTCCCGACCTCTTTCTACATCTCGCCGCCGCCGGACCGAGAGGCTTCTGGGCCTCGGCCCATCGCTGGATCGCTCATTGCGGCGTGGTCGGCGAGGTGGCGGTAGACTCGGGTGCTCCCGACCCCGGCAGCTCGCGGTTTAGCACCGTGCAGGACCAGTCGGCGCAAGTCTTTGCCCGGGTCAGGGGCGACGGAACCAGGGCGAGGCTCTTCGGGGGCTTTTCGTTTTCGCCCCGCCCCGACGGCGATTCGGTCTGGGCGCGCTTCCCGCCCGCCCTCTTCCACCTTCCCGAAGTGGAGCTGGAGCACCACCCCGACCGAGAAGTCTGCACGCTCGTGGTCCGGGCGCGGGACCGCGGGGCGGCCGAAGATGCCTGGCGGCGCTGGGAGGGGGCGCTGTCGGGTGGGACGGCGGCCATGCCGCCCGGGACCAGCTTGTTGCAGGGCGGGCCCGGTTCGTTGCAGGCCGGGACGGGCTCGTTGCGGGGCCCGGCCTCCTCGGTGCCGCATGGGGCCGCCCCTGTTCGCGGGCCGGATCAGGCGCCGCCCCTCGGTTACGCCCGGCGCTCCGGTACCGAGCGGGCGACCTGGGGCCGCATGGTGTGGGAGGCGCTGAGCACGATCGGAGCCGGGGAAGCGGAGAAGGTGGTGCTCGCCCGCACGCTGGATGTCGCGCCGGCGATCCCGGTACCCCCCGCCGACCTGGTGGCTGCGCTGTGGGAAGAGAACCACGGCAGCCACGTGTTCCTCTTCGAACCGGTGCCCGGCCGGGCGATCGTCGGGGCGGCGCCCGAGACGATCGTGACGCTGGCCGGCGGCGTGTTCAGAGCGACGGCGACCGCGGGCAGCGCGGCGGTCGGCGCCGATTCAGTGGCGACCGCGCAGCTCGCCCGGCGACTCTTCGACAGCGAGAAGGACCGGGCGGAGCACGACGTGGTCGTGAGGGACATGGTGGCGCGACTCGCCGCGCTGGGATGCACGGTACGGCGCGACGTGGAGCCGCACGTACTGGCCCTGGCCCGCATTCAGCACCTTGAGACGAAGATCGCGGCCGAGGTTCCAGAAGGGATCTCCGTGCTCGACATTCTCGCCTCGCTGCATCCCACTCCGGCCGTTTGCGGGATGCCGCGCAATGTGGCCCTGTCGGTTCTGGAGGAGAGCGAACGCTTCGACCGGGGCTGGTATTCGGGGCCGGTGGGGTGGTTCGATTCACGGGGCGAGGGGATTTTCGTGCCCGCACTGCGGTCGGCCGTGAGCGCGGGGGCTGGCTGGCGGCTGTTCGCGGGAGCCGGGATCGTGCCGGGCTCGGATCCGGCGCTGGAATGGGAGGAGACCGAACTCAAGTTTCGCCCGGTGCTGCGGGCGTTGGAACGGGCGGGAGCGACTGGAAGCTCCGCCGCCGGTTCGGGGTGAGTTCCCCATGACCGGAGGCGAACTCAACCTCGCCTGGGCGCGTGCCATTCTCGCGGCGCTCGCGGAGTACGGCCTCGAAGAGATCGAAATCGCCCCGGGATCCCGTTCGGCCCCGCTGGTGCTGGCTTCGCGTTCCCTCCCCGGCATGAATACCCGGGTGCACCTGGACGAGCGCTCGGCGGGCTTCTTCGCCCTTGGCTATGGGCGAAGCCACCTGGGGCCCGCGGCAGTGGTCACCACATCCGGCACCGCGGTCGCCAACCTTCTCCCGGCTGTGGTCGAGGCGGACATGTCCGATGTTCCCCTGCTGCTGGTCACGGCCGACCGACCGCCGGGAATGCGCGGCGCGGACGCCAACCAGACGATCATGCAGCCGGGAATCTTCGGCGACCGGGTTCGTTTCGCGGCCGATCTTCCCGAGCCCACCCCGGCCGGGCTGAAGGACACCGGCGCGAACTCGCTGGTGGTGCTCGTGCGCACGGCGGCGAGCCACGCGGTCGGGCCACCGGGCGGTCCCGTGCACCTCAATGTTCCTTTCGACAAGCCGCTGCAACCCGAGTCTTCGGATGAACTGGACCTGAGAGGCCCGGGCGAGGAGCAACCGCTCGACCTGCCGTCGCTGGAGGTGGCGGTCAAGGGCGACGAGGTCGTGCCGAAGGGACCGTGGCGCCGCCGGACGGAGGCTCGCGGGCGCGGGCGCGACCTGGAGGCGATGCTGGCCCACCAGCTTGCGCTCGCCCGACGGCCGCTGCTCGTCGCCGGACCCGCCTCCGACCCCGGCCTGGACGGCCCCGCGGCGGCGCGGTTCGCGCGCCACCGCAACGTGCCGCTTCTGGCCGACCCTCTCTCGGGCGCGCGGTTCACCGCATCCGTGGTTGAAGAGTCCCCGTCACCGATCCTGGGTGCGTACGACCACTTCCTGCGTGTGCCCGAGGTGGTCAGCCGCTTCGTGCCGGACCTGATCATCCGAATCGGCCGGTCCCCCACGTCTCCTGCCGCCGAAACGGCCCTGGCCAGCTGGAATCGGTCGAGGCAGATCGTCGTCGACGACGGCGGTCACCGGAAGGACCACCAGGGCCTTGCCAGCCACTATCTGCACGCCTCGGCCGGGGCGGTGCTGGAACGGCTCGCAACCGGCGACGACGATGACGGCGGGACTTCCTCGTCCGCGTACGAGCGCTGGACCCGGGAGTGGACCGAGCTGGAAGGAGTGGCCTGGGCGGCTGTCGAGGAGAGTCCGGCGCACCCGGGCAACGAGGGCGACTACGCAGCCGCCCTGATCCGCTCGCTGCCGCCCGGTTCGACGCTTTTCGTATCGTCCTCGATGCCGGTCCGTGACGTGGACGCGTACGGACGCCCCGGCGCGCTCGACATCGAGGTGCTCGGGAACCGGGGAGCGAGCGGAATCGACGGCGTCGTCTCGACGGCTCTGGGTTGTGCGGCGGGCGGCGCAGGACCGGTTGCGGTGCTGATCGGCGACATCGCCTTCTACCACGACATGAACGGTCTCCTGGCGACGCGGGACCAGGGGCTGCAGGTTGTCTTCGTGGTGGTCGACAACGACGGAGGCGGTATCTTCCACATGCTTCCGATCCGCGACTTCGAACCGGCCTTCACGCCATACTTCGCCACCCCGCACGGCCTCGACTTCGAGCACGCGGCTCGCCTGTACGGACTGCCGTTCACCGATGCGGCCACCCCGGCCGAACTAGGGGAGGCGGTCCAGGCGGCGGTCGCGAGCCCCGGGAGCCAGATCATACGGGTGCGCACGGACCGGGAGGTGAACCGGCGCGGACACGAGCAGATCCGGGCACGGGTGGCGCGCCGGGTCCGGGAACATCTGAACCGGGAGACAGCATGAGCGACACCGCCTGGGAGACCGTCAAGGACTACGGAGACATCACCTACCGGAAGCGGGACGGGGTGGCCCGCATCGCGATCAACCGCCCCGAGGTGCGGAACGCCTTCCGGCCCGAGACCCTCTTCGAACTCCTGGACGCCTTCGGCGACGCCAACGAGGATCCGTCGATCGGGGTTGTCCTCCTCACTGGCGAGGGCCCCTCGAAGGACGGGAAGTATGCCTTCTGCTCGGGCGGCGACCAGCGGGTCCGCGGCGACGCCGGCTACGTGGGCGGTGACGGCGTGCCGCGCCTGAACGTGCTTGTCCTGCAGCGACTCATTCGCACAATGCCCAAGCCGGTCATCGCCCTGGTCGCCGGCTACGCGATCGGCGGGGGCCACGTGCTGCACGTCGTGTGCGACCTGACCATCGCTGCCGACAACGCGGTCTTCGGGCAGACCGGCCCCAAGGTCGGCAGCTTCGACGGCGGCTTCGGCTCGTCCTACCTCGCGCGCATCGTCGGCCAGAAGAAGGCGCGCGAAATATGGTATCTCTGCCGCCAGTACGACGCCGCGGAGGCGGTGGAGATGGGTCTGGTCAACAAGGTGGTTCCCGTGGACGAACTCGAAGACGAGGGGTTCCGCTGGGCGCAGCAGATCCTGGAGCACAGTCCCCTTGCGATCCGGTTGCTCAAGTCCGCGATGAACGCCGATGTGGACGGCCAGGCCGGGCTGCAGGAGCTGGCCGGTAACGCCACGCTCCTCTTCTACATGACGGAGCAGGGCCAGGAGGGACGAGACGCCTACCTGCAGAAGCGCAAGCCGGACTTCCGCAAGTATCCCTGGCTGCCGTGGTGACGGGGCCGGGGTCGGAGCCGGTGGGCCGACGTGCGGCCTCGGGACATCGGGGTCGGTCCGGCCAGCCGCTTCCGCCGGAGGTCGCATGGATGTGACCCGCACGCAGGCCTGGATACTCGCCATCCGGCCGCGAACGCTCTCGGCCGGGGCGGCGCCGGTCGTGGCCGCTTCCGGATTCGCGGCCGCGGACGGCGTCTTCGCGCAGCTCCCCGCCCTGGCCGCCCTGGCCGGAGCGCTCCTGATCCAGATCGGCACCAACCTGGCGAACGACTACTACGACTTCTTCAAGGGCGGCGATACGGGGGAGCGGCTGGGGCCGGTGCGGGTGACCCAGGCAGGCATCCTGGCGCCCGGGGAGGTCTTTCGCGGCATGGTTGTGTCGCTGGCCCTGGCCACCCTCACCGGGGTGTACCTGGCGTCTGTGGCGGGCTGGCCCGTAGTTGTGATCGGCCTCGTTTCCATGCTCATGGCGATCTGCTATACGGGCGGCCCCTACCCCCTCTCCTACAACGGCCTTGGCGATGTCTTCGTCTTCGTCTTCTTCGGCCTGGTCGCGACGGCAAGCACCTACTACGTGCAGGCGCAAGTGTGGTCCGCGGGGGCGATCGTGGCCGGCGCGGGTCTCGGCGCCTTCAGCACTGCGATGCTGGTGGTGAACAACCTGCGCGACCGGGAGACCGACGGGGCGGCCGGGAAACGCACCCTCGCGGTGCGGTTCGGCGACCGCTTCACGGTGGTGCAGTACTTCGCGTGCCTGACCGGGGCGGCGGCGGTGCCGGTCCTCGGTTTCACCCTGATGGGATGGTCTCCGTGGACCTATCTGTCGCTGTTCGGTCTGGTGGCGTGCGTTCCGGCAGCGTCCCGGATCCTGGCGTTGTGGGCCGCCACGCGGGAAGGCGGGGAGCACGGCACCCTGGACCGGCGCACCCTCAACCCGGCCCTCGCCATGACCGCACGCGGCCTGGCGCTCTACGGTGCGGGTCTGGGCGTCGGCGCTTTCGTCGGCTCGATGGGGCTGTTCGGGGCATCTTGACCGTCGAGCTGGACCGCGGGACGCCCAGGCCGACCGGGGCACGCGCGACCCCGGCCGACGACCTCGCCCGACAGGCGCGGAAGACCCCGGAGGCCACCGCCCTGTCGTGGGACGGCGGAACGTGGAGCTACAGGGAACTGGCTGGTCGCGCGGCGGCGCTGGCGGATCGGCTGGAAGCCCTCTGCGTGGTGCCCGGACAGGCGGCGACCCTCTACTCGCCTCCCACCTCTCAGACCGTCGCCACGCTCTTCGCCCTGTGGAGGGCGGGGTGCGTGGCGATGCCCCTGCACGAGCGGTTGACGCCGGCCGAAGTCGACCACGCGCGCAGTCTTGTCGTGTCTGGTTTACACATTGACAACTTTACTTTCCTTATTAGGGATGAATCCGGTGGCTACGACCGCTTTCCCGACGTCATCGCCTTCATCCTCACCTCGGGCTCCTCCGGCGCGCCCAGGGCCGTGGGATTCACCCGCGCGGCCTTCGCCGCCTCGGCCGCCGCCGCCGCGAGCCGCCTCGAACTGACCTCCGCCGACCGCTGGGGCCTTTGCCTGTCGCTGGGGCACATCGGCGGGCTCTCGCTGGTTGTGCGCGCCGTGATGACGGGATCGTCGGTGCGGCTGTGGCCTTCCTTTGACGCGGCGGCGGTGGCGCGCGCGGTTCTTGCCGGGGAGGTGACCCACCTGGCAGTCGTGCCGGTCATGCTGCGGCGCCTCCTCACCCGGCTGGCCGGCCGGCGCATTCCCCCGACTCTGCGCTGCGTGCTCGTCGGCGGCGCGGCAGCTCCCCGCGCGCTCCTCGACGAGGCCTGGGCGGCGGGGCTGCCGCTCGCCACCACCTGGGGCATGACCGAGACCGCATCCCAGGTCGCGACCGCGCCGCCCACCCTGGCCCGGCGCCACCCCGGCACCGCCGGACGGCCCCTGCGCTGCGTCGAGGTGCGGGCCGGCGCGTCACACC
>VXLT01000139.1 GCA_009841475.1 Gemmatimonadota bacterium | reverse complement strand
GTCCCGGATGTCCTGGAACACCTCACCCCCCTTGACCTCTTCGACCCGGCCCGCCCCCCGCCCTTCCTGACCCAGGGACCGGTGCTGCACGTCCCCTGCCAGGTCGTCACCTTCGCGCGGGAGCTGGTCGTGATGACCTTCGCGCGTGGCTACGGAGAGACGTTTGCCCGGGCGGCCCTCCAGGCGGGCGCGCTCGCCGGACTCGCGCCCGCCGGGGAGGACGTCTTCAACAGATTCTTCCTCCGCGCAGGTGGCTGAGACCCGTCGCCGGCCTGCCGGACCGCGCCCTAGCAGGCCTGCCAAGTTCGGCCGGGCCGGTTCGGACCCGCGGGCCTCCGTGGCCGGACAGTCGCTTCACCCCTCCGCCCGCCGAAGGGTCCACCCCCCGTACAGCATGCCCTTGAAGAACCGCTGTGGATCGGTGAACCCCGCCTCCCGCGCCAACCCCAGCACCCGTTCGGCCGGCGCAAAGTGGATGCCATGGCGGATCCGCTCGCCGAACGCGGCCATCTCGTCCGCCGTCATCCCCCGGATCTTCCAGTAGCGGCGCCAGGCCGGCATGTAGCGCTCGTGCTCCTCCGAGCCGGGGTCCCCGTGCAGGTCGAAGAGGACGAAGACCGCGCCGGGCCGCAGCCGCCGGGCGATGTCGTGGAGCAGCGCCGACTTGGCCCCGTCGTCCGGTACGAAATGGAGGACGTTGACCAGGGTCGCGGCGTCGAAGAGCGGATGCGCCGGGACGTCCGATGCGTAGCCCAGTTGCAGGGTGACCCCGTCGCTCAACCCCGCTTCGGCCACCCGCCGCTCGGCGATCTCCAGCATCTGTGCCGACGGATCGACCCCGTGCAGGCGAAGATCCGGCCGCGCGCGCTTCAGTGCGATCAGCTCGATCCCCGTGCCGGCGCCGACTACGAGCACGCGCGCGCCGAGCGGCAGATCCGGCTCGATGATCGCGGTGAACATCGGAAAGAGGGTGCGGTATCCGGGAATGACCTGCCGGGCGAGGGCCTCGTAGCCCTCTCCGTAGTCGCCGTCGAAGTCGAAGACTGTCTCGTCCAACGCCGCCGCACCGCCTATTCTGAGGTGATTCCTTCGTGACCAGCTGCCAGGATAGAATGATGCTCACCGACCCGCCAATCGAGGGCCGACAAGGGTTGGGACGGCGGGATTTCCTGAAGCGGTCCGCCGCGGCCGCGGTGGCGCTCTCGACGGGACCCCGCCCCCAACCCCCCACCGTCGACGCCTCACGCGTCAACGCCATCCTCGCCGACTTCCGCCGCTTCGGCGGCACCGGCGACGGCGGCACGACCCGGCTTGCATACAGCGACGAGGATCTCGCGGGCCGCGACTACGCCGCCGGGCTCATGCGGCGCGCCGGCCTGGAAGTCTCCACCGACCTTGCCGGCAACCTCATCGGCCGCCGCCCCGGCACCGACCCGGCGGCCCTGCCGATCATCACCGGGTCGCACATGGACAGCGTGCCCAGCGGGGGCAGCTACGACGGGCAGGTGGGCTCGGCCGCCGCGTTCGAGGTTGCCCTCACCCTGGCGGACCACGACATCGCGCTACGGCACCCCCTCGAGGTCATCATCTTCCAGAACGAGGAGGGCGGGAAGACCGGGAGCCGGGCGCTGGTCGGCCGCGTGTACCCTTTCGAGCTCGACATCGTCACCGCCTCCGGCCACTCCATACGGGACGGCATCGCGCGCCTCGGCGGCGACCCCGCGCGGCTCGCCGAGGCCCGGCGCGACCCCGGTTCCATGGCCGGGTTCCTCGAGCTGCACATCGAACAGGGCGCGCTCCTCGAAGCGGGCGGCATCGAGATCGGCGTCGTCGAGGGTATCGTCGGCATCCGGCGCTGGAACGTCACCGTGCGGGGCGCCCAAAACCACGCCGGGACGACCCCCATGCCCCTGCGCCGGGACGCCCTCGTCGCCGCCGCCGACTTTGTTCGCGCGGCGAACGAAGTCGCCACCACCATGCCGGGAAGGCAGGTCGCGACCGTCGGCCGCATCGAGGCGGTCCCGGGCGCGCCCAACGTCGTGCCGGGCGAGGTGCGGGCCACGCTCGAGATCCGCGACCTGGCGATGACGAAGATCGACCGCGTCTTCGCCGAGATCGAGGCCCGGGCGCGCGCCATCGAGGCCGGCCGCGAAGTCACCGTCGCCTTCGAGCAGTTCTACGAGAGCCTGGCCGCGCCCACCGACTCCCGCTTCCGCGACATCGTCGAGGCTTCGGCCGCCGCGCTCGGGTACTCCCGCACGCGCATGCCCTCCGGCGCGGGCCACGACGCCCAGAGCATGGCCGAACTCGGCCCCGTCGGGATGATCTTCGTCCCGAGCCGGGGCGGGATCAGCCACTCACCCGACGAATACACCGCCCCCGGCGACATCGCGCGTGGCGCCAACGTGCTGCTCCGGTCGGTTCTGGCGCTGGACGGCGGCGGGTAGGTGCATCCCGCCGGTAGGTGCACCCCGCCGGATGCGAGGACCACGAGCTTCCTGGCGCGCGCGAGGATCCGGCCCCGCGGTCAGAGTGGTTCCGACACCTCGATCGTCACGACGTAGCCACACAGGTTTCCGCTGAGGTCGCCGACAATCCTCGGGTTCTCCTCATCCGAACGGTCGGGTTCCATGGTCAGCGTCAGTTCGATCGGACATGCGGCGGACCTGCCCTCCGCCGCCCACTCCAACGCCCCGAAGACGACGCCGCTCACGGTCAAGCCGTCGGAGGACCCCACCATCTCCACCAGCGTCTGCTCGTTCACCGACGGACTCCCGAACAGCGCGTAGTCGATGTCCCGGATGCGGAGTCGGCAGCCGAACGGTGTGGTCTGCCGGTGGAGGAAGACCCGGGTCGTGTCACCCGCCGACTCCTCATCCACCCAGCGGTCGAACTGAGTGAATCCTCCGAGGAGACAGTCGGTGCTGGAGCGTTGCCGGGGTTCCCGGGTTCTGGCGAAGACCACATGTCCCTGAAAATCCCTGAACGCTCCAAAGAGCTCGATCGCCTGCTGCTCGCTCAGTTCGGGCTCGGGCGGCACGGGGTCGCCTCCGCAGGCGGCCGCCCCGATCACCAGAGTGATCGCGGCGCACAAGATCGATCTCGACACTGACATTGTCCGTTTTCCGGTGGTCCCCCGACTCAGCGCTCTCTCGGACCTTGCAGCCCGCGCGACACCGCCAACCTAACTATTCGATCGGCAGCTCGGCCACGTCGATCTCGACTTCGTGCCCGCACAGCATCCCGCTCAGGGTGCCCGTCACACCCGGAACGTTCGGGTCCGACAGATCGGGCTCCGCAGTCAGCGCGAGGTCGATTTCGCAGGTTCCCGAGCGGTCCCCGGACTCCCAGTCCAGGGTGCCGACGCTCGTGCCGGAGATGTCGAAGCTCTCAAAGAAGCCCACGATCTCAACGGTGATCTGCTCACGGATGCCGGGGTCCCCGGTAAGGTCGTACCAGGCGTCATCAGCCGAAACCCGGCAGGCCATCGGCTTGGCCGTGATGTCGAGGTTGAGCCGGATCGTATCTCCGGCCTCTTCCTCCTGGCCGCCTCCGGTGAATTCGACCCGCCCGCCCAGCGGGCACTCGACCACAGCGCCGGTTGGCGTTTCGGAGACGATGACGGGCTCGTCCTGCAGCAGGAGGGCGCGGAACCCTTCGAAGAGGCCCGTGGCCTCCTGTTCCGTCAGCTGTTCCTCGGGCTCGACACCGTCGTCGGTACATGCGGCCGCGAGCATCAGCGCGGCCGCGGCGGGCAGAAGATTGCGTGAATTAAACATTCTCGGATTCCTTTCAGGCTTTTGCTGCCCCTCGGCGTTTGCTTCCTGCCGACCGGACACCCGGGGCGATTGAACCGGCCAGGGCCGTGTGGCGGCCCCAACCCGGTTACACCCACGGAACGCCCCGGGTTCCCGAAACGAATCCGGCGCCTCGCCACCTCACCCCAGATACGTCACCCACCCCCATGGATCGGGCCCCTCGCCCCTGGCCAGCTCGAGATACCGCCGCTGGATCCGCTCGGTGACCGGCCCGCGCCGCCCTTCGCCCACCGTCAGTCCGTCCACCGACCGGATCGGCGTGACCTCCGACGCCGTGCCCGTGAAGAAGATTTCGTCGGCGCCGTAGAGCATCTCGCGCGGCACGAGCTGTTCGCGCACGGTCAGGCCCAGCTCCTCCGCGATCTTCAGCACGGTGTGGCGGGTGATGCCGGAGAGCGAGGTGCCGTCCAGGATCGGGGTCACGACCTCGCCGTTCACCACCATGAAGAGATTCTGCCCGCTCCCCTCGCTCACCAGGCCGCCTGGCCCCAGCCCGATCGCCTCGGTGTAGCCGTGGGAGTCGGCCTCCATCACCATCAGCGCCGACAGGATGTAGTTGCCCGCCGACTTGGCCCCGCTGGGGATGGTGTTCGGCGCCGGGCGGTTCCACGACGAGACGCAGACATCGACGCCCTTCTCCAGGGCCCCTTCACCCAGGTACGCGCCCCACGGCCACATCGGGATGTAGGTCTCGATCGGGCTCTGCTCCGGGTGCATGCTCGCCGCACCGAACCCGCGCAGCACCGTTGGGCGGACGTAGCAGGACGTCAGCTCGTTCTTCCGTATCGTGGCCAGGGTCGCGTCCGACAGCTCCGCGATCGTGTGGGCGGGCTGCATCCGGTAGGTGCGGCTCGACGTCATCAGCCGCTTCAGGTGGTCGTGCAGCCGGAAGACGGCCGGCCCGTTCGGGGTCTCGTAGCAGCGGATCCCCTCGAAGACCGAAGCCGCAAACTGCACCGCGAGGCTCATCACGTGGACCGTCGCGTCCTCCCAGCGGACGTAGTCCCCGTCCTTCCAGATCCAGGGGCTGCCCTGAAGCTTGCCTGTGCTGCCCATCGAGTCAGCTCCCCTCTCCGCCGCCGCCGCGCAGGTAGGCGTCGTCCCCGTCCAGCCAGTCCTGCCGCGGAGGGGTGAAGACGTCCACGTCGATCGTATCCTCGAGCGCTTCCGCCTCGTGGGGCACGTTGCTGGGCAGGTGCAGCACCTCGCCCGTGCGCACCACGAGCCCGTCCGGCCCGCCGTTGCCGATCCGGAACTTCAGCGCGCCCTCGAGCACGTAGGTGATCTGCTCGTTGTCGTGCGAGTGCATCGGAACCACGGCGCCCTTTTTCAGGTAGACGTGTGCGAGCATCGTGCGCTCTCCGGTGATCAGGCTGCGCGAGATCAGGGGATTGAGCTGCTCGACGGGTTGCTCGGCGACGCGGAAGTGCCGGACCTGTGGGGCGGTCATAGATGGCTCCTTGAACGGATCGGTGGGGGAAGTCGGGTGCGGCCCGGACGGAAGCCGCGGCACACCAATCTGTATCCGAAGGAGAGAATATGAAAGGCGCGGACGGCGTGACGAATCGAGTCCCCGGCGCTTACTATTCGGGCGTGCGCACAACCCTTCTCCTGCTCCTGCTGATCGGCCCGGGGTCGCTCCGCGCGACGGCACAGCCCACGACCGGGGTCGTCGTCGAAGAGGGGACCGGTGTGCCCGTGACCGGTGCCATGGTCCTGCTCTTCGACAGCGACGGGAGCCGGGTGGACCAGGCGCTCACCGACCCGGTCGGGCGATTCATGCTCGATACAGGCCGGCCGGGCCCGCACACCATCACGGTGGAGCGGATCGGCTACGCCAGCTTCACCAGCGACCCATTCACGCCAGCCGCCGGCGCGGAAGAGATGCGCATCGAGGTTCCGGTCGAGGCGATTCAGCTGAGTGACATCGTCGTGTCGGGGAACCGGGGCTGCCAGGTGAGACCCGAGGAGGGGGCAGCGGCGGGGCGGGTCTGGGAGGAGGCGCGGAAGGCACTGGCGGCGGAAGCCTGGACCCGCGAGGCCGAGCTGTACCGCTACACGCTGTTGCGCTACGAGATGCGGCTCGACCGCGACGCCCGCGAGGTCCTGGCCGATACGAGCATGCTCATGCCCGATCAGCGCGCGGCCTTCACGTCGGCCCCCATCGAGGATCTCGTTGCGGAGGGGTTCGTGCAGAACGAAGGCGACTCGATGTCGGTCTACTACGCACCCGACGCCGAGGCGCTCCTCTCCGGAGAATTCCTGGATTCCCACTGCCTGGCCGCCGTGGACGGTGGGGACGGCACGGTCGGACTCGCCTTTCAGCCGACCGCCAGCCGCCGCGTTCCCGAGATCGCCGGCGTCGTGTGGCTGGACGGCGAGACCGCCGAGCTCCAGCGGATTCAGTTCGGATATGTGGGCCTCATGGATTCACCGGAGGTGGGCTATCCGCCGGGAGAGGTCACCTTCACCCGCCTCCCCGACGGCGCCTGGATCGTGAAGGAATGGTGGATCCGAATGCCGTCCTTCGCAGAAGCGAGCCGGGGCGAAATCCTCCGCATCGGGCACCGCATGGTGGGGGGCACGACGGCCGCCGTCACCGACGCGGCCGGCCGCACCGTCCTGGACGCCCGGTCGGCCAGCATCTTCGGGGTGGTGGCGGACTCGGCGGGAACGGGGCCGCCGCCGGGGCCGGTCGTGGTCGCGCGCGAGGTCATCGGTTCCGCGACCATAGGCGTGACCACCTCCGCCGACGGATCTTTCCTTCTCAACAGGCTCCCGGCGTGGACGCACATCCTTCGAGTCCCGAGTCCGGCGCTGAGGGAGATGGGACTGGCCGAACCGGAAGTGTCGGTCGAGGGCAACCTCGGGCAGGTCGCCTATGTGAGGATGAAGATCCCGACGGTGGCCGACGCACTTGCCTTCTCCTGCGGCGGGGCGCCGCGCCCCGTGGGGACGGCACCGGTCATGGGTCGCGTGGAGCACGTCGGCGGGACGCCGGCCGGAGGTGCCCGGGTCGAGGTACAGTGGCTGGGGGAGACGGAGTACGCGGGGCCTCTGGTCGCTGCCCCCATCGGCCCCGGCGGCGAGACCGGCAGCGGCTGGGCGATCGGACTTGACGGCAGCTCGGTGACGGCTTCGACCACTACCGACCACCGCGGCCTCTTCCTCCTGTGCGACGTTCCCTACGGGGCGCGCCTACGGGTGGCGGTGAAGCCTGCCACTGGCGAAGAGCCGGTCATCGACCGGACATTGTTCGTGCCGCCGGATGCGTCGGCGGTCGTCGAAACGTTCATTTTGTCAAGTTTACATGACAAACTGACAAGCAAAGATTACATTTCCACGCCCAATCCATGAACCGAATCCGAGGAAGGACCGCGATCGTGACCGGCGCGACGGCCGGGATCGGCGAGGCGTGCGCCCGTGCGCTGGCCGCGATGGGAGTGCGCCTCGTACTGACCGGGCGCAGGAGCGAGCGCCTGGAGGCGCTGGCCCGGGAGATCGCGCGCACCGGGGGGCAGGAGCCCGTCACCGCCACCTTCGACGTGAGGGACCGCTCCGCCGTGAATGACTTCGTCGCTCGCCTGGAGAGGGAAGCGGTGGTCCCCGACATCCTCATCAACAACGCGGGACTGGCCCGGGGCCTCCACACCGTGCAGGAAGGCAGGTACGAGGACTGGGACGACATGATCGACACGAACATCAAGGGCCTGCTGAACATGATGCGGACGATCCTGCCCGGGATGATCGAGCGCGATTCGGGCCACGTCGTCAACCTGGGGAGCATCGCCGGGTACGTCGTCTACCCGCAGGGCGCCGTCTACTGCGCCACCAAGTACGGGGTCCGCGCCATCAACCAGGGCGCCAACATCGACCTGCTGGGGACGCGGGTGCGCATGTCGAGCGTCGATCCCGGCATGGTGGAGACCGAGTTCTCGCTGGTGCGCTTTCGCGGCGATGAGGACCGGGCGCGCACCGTCTACGAGGGCGTGGACCCGCTCAAGGCCGAGGACATCGCCGACGCAGTCTGTTATGTCCTGAACACCCCCCCGCACGTCAACGTGCAGCAGATGCTGATCATGCCGACCGTGCAGCGGTCGCCGTACGCGATGGACCGGCGGCCCGCGGGCACCGGGAACGCGCAGAAGGAGTAGGGTGCGATGTCGCTTGGAAAGCCGATGACAACGGGGGCTGCGCTCGGGATGGTGACGCTTGCGGGTGTTGCATGGCACGGTGCACCGCCCTGGGGGCAGGCGGGCCACGAGATGGCGGCGCGCGCCGCGGTGACCCGGCTGCCGACCGAAATGCCCGCCTTCTTCCGCGAGGCGGGGGACCGGCTGGTCTACCTGAACCCCGAGCCGGACCGCTGGCGCGTGGGCCGGCTGCGCGAGATGGACCAGGCCTTCCAATACGACCACTACATCGACCTGGAGAACGTTCCCGAGGGGGCGCTGGAGGCGCGCGACCGCTTCGACTTCCTGCGGCAGCTCTACGCGGCCGGGCTGGAGCGGCCCGAGCGGGACGCCGGATTCCTGCCCTTCCGGATCACCGAGCTGTACCAGCGCATCGTCACCGAATGGCGGCTGTGGCGGTCGGAGGACGACCCCGGACGGCGGGCCTGGATCGCCGAGCGGATCGTGAACGACGCGGGCATCCTGGGCCACTACGTGACCGACGGATCGCAGCCCCACCACACCACCATTCACTTCAACGGCTGGGACCGGGACACCCCCAACCCGGAGGGCTACACCACCGACAACGGATTCCACGCGCGCTTTGAAACGGCTTTCGTGACGACTCGCGTCAGCGACGCGGATGTCGCGCGGCACCTGGGCACGGCTCCCCTGCGGTCCGTGGCGGGTTCGGCGCGCGCGGCGGTGATCGATCACATCCTGACCGCCCATGCGGAGGTCGAGACGCTCTACCGCCTCGACCGCGATGTCGGCTTCGATCCCTGGGAGCCGGCTGACCCCGAGGCGCTGGAGTTCGCAGCGGAGAGGCTGGCCGCGGGCGCGGAGATGCTGGCGGTCCTCTGGTGGTCGGCGTGGGTCGAGAGCGCGACGCCGCTGGCCCCCGATCGGCGGGGTGGCGGGGCGGGAGGGGTGCCCGCGTGGCTGCCGGAGGCCGGTCGTCCGTGAGCGATGTCGCTGCCGTGGTGCTGGCGGCCGGCGCGTCCGTGCGAATGGGCCGCAACAAGCTGCTGCTGGAGCTGGATGGCGAGACGGTGGTGCGGCGCGCGGCGCGCAGGGCGATGGATGCCGGCATGAGACCGGTGGTGGTGGTGACCGGGCACGAGCGGGAGGCCGTGGAGGCCGAATTGCACGGAATCGGGTGCAGGAGTGTCTTTAATGCAGAGCACGCGGGGGGGCAGCACACCTCGGTGGGTGCGGGGAT
>VXLT01000150.1 GCA_009841475.1 Gemmatimonadota bacterium | reverse complement strand
CGGTGAGGATACCGATTACCCGCGACAGGACAAAAAGACCCCGTGCACCTTTACTGCAGCCTGTCATTGGGTCTTGGCTTTGCATGTGTAGGATAGGTGGGAGACTGTGAACCGTTCTCGCCAGGGGACGGGGAGTCGTTGGTGAAATACCACCCTTACAATGTTGAGGCTCTAACCCAGGGGAGTGAATCCTCCTCGGGAACAGTGGCAGGTGGGTAGTTTGACTGGGGCGGTCGCCTCCCAAAGAGTAACGGAGGCGCGCAAAGGTTCCCTCAGCGCGGTCGGCAATCGCGCGAAGAGTGCAAAGGCATAAGGGAGCTTGACTGTGAGACCGACGGGTCGAGCAGGAACGAAAGTTGGCCTTAGTGATCCGGCGGTTCCGAATGGAAGGGCCGTCGCTCAACGGATAAAAGGTACGCCGGGGATAACAGGCTTATCGCCCCCGATAGTTCACATAGACGGGGCGGTTTGGCACCTCGATGTCGGCTCATCGCATCCTGGGGCCGGAGAAGGTCCCAAGGGTCGGGCTGTTCGCCCGTTAAAGCGGTACATGAGCTGGGTTTAGAACGTCGTGAGACAGTTCGGTCTGTATCCGTCGTGGGCGTTGGAGTATTGAGGGGAGCTGCTCCTAGTACGAGAGGACCGGAGTGGACTGACCACTCGTGTACCGGCTGTTCCGCCAGGGGCATCGCCGGGTAGCGACGTCGGGAAGGGATAACCGCTGAAAGCATCTAAGTGGGAAGCCCCCCCCAAGATGAGTACTCCCGGGACCCCTCGGGGTCCGCGAAGGGCCGTGCGAGACTAGCACGTTGATAGGCGGCAAGTGGAAGCGTGGTGACACGTGCAGCTGAGCCGTACTAATGGCCCGAGAGGCTTGACCAGCCATCCTCTTCCACGACTCCGGCACGTAAATGAGGCTCGGTTTCTTCCTTCCACCCTTCGGACGTGGCTGGTGGCCACAGCGCAGGAGATACACCCGATCCCATCCCGAACTCGGAAGTTAAGCCCTGCCGCGCGGATGGTACTGCTGGGGCGACCCGGTGGGAGAGTACGTCGCTGCCAGCCCGATTTTGCGAACGCCCTGCCCGGGAAGACGGATCCCCGGGCGGGGCGTTCATGCGTTAAGGGGTGGGTCGCGCGGCCCCGGCCCGCAGGAACCCCCTCACGGCACGGCCCGGATCCGGGGCCCCCATCACCGCGCTCACGACGGCGCACCCGGCGGCGCCCGCCGCGAACACCCGCGGCGCGTTCCGCACGGTGACCCCGCCGATCGCGACCACCGGCACATCCACGCACCGCGCTACCTCCCCGAGGCGGCGCACCCCGATCGCCGCTCCCGCGTCCGCCTTCGTGCTCGTCGGGAAAACCGCCCCGCTCCCGATGTAGTCGGCGCCGGCGGCCACCGCCGCGCGCGCGGCGTCGGGATCATCTGCGGAGTGGCCGATCAGGAAGCCGGGCGGCGCGATCCGGCGCGCGGCCGCGACCGGCAGGTCGTCCGGGCCCAGGTGCACGCCGTCGGCGCCGGCGGCCAGTGCCAGATCGAGCCGGTCGTTCACGAAGAAGAGGGCGCCCGCTGCCCCGGTGAGGGCGCAAAGGCGCCGCGCCAGGGGGAGCAGATCACGCGGGGGCAGCACCTTGTCGCGCAGTTGCACTGCGGGCGCACCGGCGCGCAGGGCAGCTTCCACCACATCGACCACCCTGCGCGGCGCGGCCAGCCCCGAGTCCGTGATCGCGATCAGGCGGAGCCGGCGTGCCAGCCCGTACGGCTCCTGTACCTGGATGCTCAACGCCCCCGGATCCGGTTGATCGCATTGTTGTGCTCCCGCAGCGTGCGGCTGAAGATGTGGCTGCCGTCCGGCCCGGCCACGAAGTACAGGTAGTCCGTGCTGTCGGGGGCCAACGCGGCGTCCAGGGCGGAGGCCCCGGGTGCACCGATCGGGCCGGGCGGCAGCCCCGGGTGGTGGTAGGTGCTGTACGGATGGTCGGCCACCGAGTCGATGGCCGCATAGAGGAGCCGCGAGCGGCGCCCGCCGAACGAGTCGGTGAGCGCGTACTGCACCGTGGGGTCGGCCTGCAGCAGCATCCCGATGCGGAGCCGGTTGTGGTACACGCTCGAGATGGCGGGCATCTCTGCCGTGTTGCCGGCTTCCGCCTGGATGATCGACGCGAGGGTGACCAGTTCCCGTTCCGACATGCCGGTGGCTGCGAGGAGTTCGCGCCGTTCGGGGGTCCAGTAGCTGCGGTAGCCGTGGATCATCGCGTCCACCACGCGCTCGATCCCGACACCCTCTGCGAACCGGTAGGTATCGGGGAAGAGATACCCCTCGAGCCCGGGTCCCGGCACGTCCCACTCCAGTTGGGACTCACCTTTCAGAATCTCGGCCACCCGCCCCGGGTCGGAACCGGCTGCCGTGGCTATTCGTCCGGCCATCGCATCAAGGGTCCATCCCTCCGGGATCGTCATCGGATGGGTCACGACGCGCCCGTCCGTCAGGATCCCCAGGACCTCGCCGTACGGTGCCCCCCGCCATAGCCGATACGTCCCCGCCTTGACCGAGCGATCCAGGCCGCGCACCCGTGCGTAGATCCTGAAGACCAGGGGTCGCCCGATCACCTGCTGCGCTTCGAGGATTCCGGCCACCTCCAGAAACGTGGCTCCTTGCGGAACTTCCACGACGGTCTCGCCGCCAGGCAGTTCGGGTCCTGTCAGGACGTACACCGCGGCCGTGGTTGCGAGGATCAGCGTCACCAGACCCGCGCACGCCACGACAGGGCGGCGAGCGGCGAGCTCCCGAATCCGTCCGCCAACCCCGGGCCGCCCCTTCACTCGGGAACGTGAAGTCGTCCCGGTGTCTGCCACCGGGCGATCATCGTGCACCGCCCTGACCTCCGGCACCGGAGCATCACCGGCCGCTGCGCCCGAGTCCGCCACCGGGGCATCATCGGGTGCCGCGGCAGCTCCCGCCATCGCTCCGCGGTCCTCCACCGCGCCCCCCTCAGCCGTCTTCCCGGTCTCCGGCGTCGGGCTGCCCTCCGATGTCGATTCGTCCGCCGGCGTCGAGCCAGTCCTGGAGGAAGATCGCCGCTGCTCCGGCATCGATTCTCGCCTTGTCCTCTTTCGCTTTGCGCCTGAGTCCGATCGATCGAATCCTGGCTTCCGCCTCCAGCGACGAGTAGCGTTCGTCCACGAAATGGACGGGGAGTCCGCTGCGTCGCTCCAGCCGTCGTCCGAAGGCCCTCACCTCCGCCGTCCATTCATTTTCGCCCCCGGTCTCCTCCAGCGGAAGCCCGACCACGAAGCCGTGGACGCCGAACTCGCTGCCCAGATCCAGGATCCTGGAGATGGGTGGACGCTTTCCCGCGCGCCGCTTGAGCGTGGTGACCGGAGACGCGAGTGTGCCCGTTGGGTCGCTCACGGCAACTCCGATCCGGCGAATGCCGTAGTCTATGGCGAGGACCCGGCGATGTAGCGGAAGCATCCCGGAATAACGGTCCTCACGGCCCGGGACGCAACGCAAACCCACCGGCCACCATGAAGACAACTCACGTTGCACTCCTCGGGACCGCCATCTCGCTCATCGCCGTCGGCCTCGTCAGCGGCACGCTGGTCGGGCACCTGGTCCAGATTGCGCCGCTGGTAGTGGCCCTGATCCTTGTTGAGCTGGTGGAAAACGGCGCTGACACTCGCGAAGGTTTGGACGGTGCAGGTGGCCGTGATGGCCCTCAGCTTCGCCGGGCCGGTCGCCGGCCGCTAACCGGTTGGGCGGCCCTGGGGCGTGTCGCCGGGCGTCCCGTCTCCAATCGAACTCTTGGTGACGATGACAATGGCGCCGTTCCTGCCGTCCGGGCCGTAGGCGTCGACTGCTTCCGATGCCTTGACGATCTCGAAGGCCTCGATGTCAAGCGCGGCGATTTCGTCAAAGCCGGCTTCGGAACGCACGCCGTCGATGATGATCAGGGGCGTATCCGCGCGGTAGAGCGGCGACGGTTGACTCCGGCAGACGATGATTGCGGTGCCCGACGAGCCTTCGGTGAGCCAATCGCCGGCAGCCGTTGAAGCTTCCGCCGTCTCGCCGGGTTCCACCGCGCCCTGCGGGGACTCGGCCGCCTCATTGCCGTCCACCGCCTCCGGCATGGCCTCCATCGGCTCTTCCGGCACGACGATGGTCTCGAGACCGCACGCACCGAGGGCCAGGCTCGCGGCCATTCCCACAGCGCAGCTTGACACGATCAGCAGGAAGCTCCGGGGCTCTTTCCTGCCAGGTCTCATGCTCTCATCTCCTGCCTCAGGCAGCGGTGCCCAACTCGCGGGGTCCGTGGCCGGCCCCTTTCCGGCCCCTCCCGTCCCTTGACAATACCCGCCGCGCCCGCTGCCTTGCAAGAGCAACCCCCCATCCACCTCGAAGCCCTCGACTACACCATGAATCTCGGCGCCTTCTCCATCAGCCTCGCTGTCAAGGACCTCGCCACCTCCCGGTCGTTCTACGAAAAGCTCGGCTTCGCGGTCACCGGCGGGGACGACGAGAAGTACCTCATCATGATCAACGGGACGACGATCATCGGGCTCTTCCAGGGGCTCTTCGACAAGAACATCCTGACCTTCAACCCCGGTCTGGCCCAGGACACGTCAACCGTCGTGGACTTCACCGATGTGCGCGACATCCGCGCGTCGCTGCTCGCGGACGGGATCGAGATCGCCAACGACACGGATCCGGACGGGACGGGACCCGCAAGCATCGTGGTTATGGACCCGGACGGGAATCCGATCCTGGTGGATCAGTTCTTCCCGAAGCCGGCGAACTGACAGAGAAATGCCGCGAGCCCGCGCGGCGGAGCACCGCGTCAGGGGCCACCCTTCCGCTTCTTGCCCGGCTTCCTCTTCTTGATGATGATGACGCCGTTTTCGCCTTCCTTGCCGTATCGCTCGATGGCGGCGTCCCCCTTGATCACATCGACGCTCTCGATGTCGTCCGGGCTCAGATCCTCCATCGCACCATCCCACCGGACGCCATCAACGTAGACGACCGGCGCGGCACCGGGGTCACTTGCACGAACCTGGACCCTCGTGACGGTTCCCTCGAGATCCCGAAAGGATGACTCCAGTTGGGCCTGGAGTGTCTCCAGCCTGGCATACAGCTCGGCTTGAAGTTCGGCTTGTAGTTCGGCCTCCAGGCCCGAGGACCGGCCGCCTTTCGCATGCTGCGCCGTCGCTTCGGCCACCGCCGCCTCCCGGCGCGCCCGCGACTCCGCAACCGCGCGACTGCGCTCCAGGAACGCCTGATTCAACCGAAACTCCGACCTCCACGCACGGTTCAGTTCCGCGGGGCGCTCCCTCATCAGGCGGTAGGAGATCTCCGCCCGGTACCGGGACGGGTTCGCATCCGTCATCTCCCACTTCCACACCGGGGCGGGGGGATCCTGCACCTCCGCCGCCGACCCCATCAGTGAAACCCCCACCAGGGCGGCGACGGCTCCCAGCAAGCCGCTTCCCGCGATCAAAGCGAAGTTCCTGACGTCTTCCTTGCGTTGCCTCATGTTGGTTCTCCCTGTTTCCGAGATTTCAACGGACCCGGTCGGCGCCCTAGTCCGCCGACCCGATGTCGATCCTTGCTCAGCGGTCGTTCCCGTCCGGCTTCTTGCCACCGGATGGTGACCCCGCCTCGCGGGGTGTGTCGCTGATCGGCTGGATGTTGACCTTGAACGACGGATTCACGTCGCGCAAAAGGTCTGCGAAGTCGGTTCTCTCCATCCGAACTCCGTCGACGTAGACGACCGGCCCTGTCAGGTTGCTGCCGCGCACGACGAGCGAACGGGACACTTCCGCTTTCGCCTTGTCAGCCGCCTCCACCTTCCCTACCACGAAACCGGAAACCGACATCGGCTTGACCACCACGGTCGTCACATCGGTCTGTGGAGTCGGCTCGGCCGGCTTCTCCCTTGCCATCACCAGGAACGTGGTCAGGCCGACGGCGGCGAATGCGCTTCCGGCGATCAGGCTCATGCTCCGGACGGTGTCACTTCGGTGACTCATCCTCGGTCTCCTTGAGTTGGTGGGCGGAAATGACGGCGGACCGGAGCAGCGACCCCGCCGCCCCGGCTTCTCTCTCTACCTATTCTTGGAAACACTAGGGGGCCTCAGGGTTGCTTCGCAAGCGGGCGCAGCGCCGCGGTGTTCGCGGAGAAGCCGTCTTCGCCTTGCTCGAGGAGTCCGATCCGGACCAGAAACGCAAGGTCGCGGCGCAGCGTGCGCTGCGAGAGTTGGCCATAGCGAAGGGCGATGCGGGTGTCGAGCACGGCGACCTGGTCGATCTCCAATGCGCCGTCAAGCGGGAAGGCGAGCATGAGGTCGCGCCGGCGCAGGAAGACCGTGCGTTTGCGGTGAGGCTGCCCGTCGAAGGTGTCGAAGACGAAACCGCGCCAGGCGCCGCGGAGGTGCGCGAGCCGGACCTCCTCCAGGGTTTCGCGCAGGCCGTCACGGAGCCCCTCGGCCGCATAGGCGATGAACGGAGTCGGCGAGCGGTCGCGGCCCGCGATTTCGAGCTGGCGCCGGTACTCGGCGCGGGTCCGGTGGTAGAAGCAGGTGAGGATTTGCGAGGTGATGGCGGGTGCTCCGGCCGACACCAGAACGCAGGACTCGATCAGCCTCGCCGCGCGGCCGTTGCCATCGTCGAAGGGGCGGATCCAGAGAAGGTAGACGTGGGTGACCAGCGCCCGCACGACCGCGCCGCCGAACTCGCCGCCCGAATGGGAGTGCGGGAACTCACGATCGAGCCAGCTGAAGAGGCCGTCCACGAGCTCCGGCACCTCGCCGCCGCGCGGTGCGGATTCGCCGGTCGCAAGCTCGGCGCCGCGGAAGTGGCCGGGGGTGGCGGCAAAGTGCTCGCCGAGGCCATCGCCGATTCCATGGTGTGCCCGGAGCAGGAGCGAGGCGTCCGCGGCAGCCGGGTCCGTGGTGGCTTCGGTCAGGAGCCGGTAGGCGGTGGATGCGGCGTTGCGGACTTCGGCGTCGAGGGGGTGCTCGCCCGAGGGCGGACGCTGGGAGGCCGGGACCCCGGAGACTTCGCCGGGCCGGAGCGGGTTTCCCCCGATGGCGGTCGTGGCGTACGCTCCCCGCGCGAGCGCGGCGTCGAGGAGCCGCTGCTGTTCCGCGGGAAGGAGGGGCGCCGAGCGGATGGCCGCGACGAGGGCGTCGCATTCGCCGAGCCGGTAGCGCGTCCTGGGCGAGATCCCCCATTGGCGGCGGTAACCGGGTAGCGAGGCGTGTGCTTCCAATCCACCCCCCCTCTCGCTTCGGGCCCTGCACAGGCGCTGCCCGCTTGGCCAGTTCTCGTCTGTGAAGGACTGTGTGACAGATTCATGGTAGTATCTGTCACAGGATTTGTCACCGTGCGGGCGCGAGAGGTGCAGGGGGTGCTTCGTGGGGTTCCCCTTCTAATTCGCGCCGCACCGGAACAGATTACTGTTCACAGACGGGCCCAGGGCGGGAGGGACGGTCCGGCCTCGGCTCGCGCCGCACCCGGGTGCCCGAGGTGCCGCGCTCCCGCCCGGGGCACCCGTCGACCGCGATCCACCCCGGCCAAGCCAGGAGTCCAGCCACCGTGTCCGCCTACCGTTACGCCGAAGTCCCCGCCGATGGCCACAAGATCACCGGAACCACCGCCCGGCTCGCCGTGCCCGACCGGCCGGTCATCCCCTTCATCGAGGGGGACGGGATCGGGCCGGACATCTGGTCGGCGACCCGGCACGTCGTCGACGCGGCGGTGGCCAACGCGTTCGGTGGGGCGCGCCGGATCGCGTGGATGGAGGTCTACGCGGGGGAAAAGGCCAACGAGGTGGCGGGCGAATGGCTGCCCCGGGAGACCCTCGACGCGCTGACCGAGTTCCGGGTCGCGATCAAGGGACCGCTGACGACACCGGTGGGCGGGGGCATCCGCTCGCTGAACGTGACGCTTCGCCAGGTGCTCGACCTGTACTCCTGCATCCGGCCGGTGCGCTGGATCCCGGGGGTTCCGTCGCCGGTGCGGGAGCCGGACCAGGTGGACATGGTCATCTTCCGCGAGAACACGGAGGACGTGTACGCGGGAATCGAGTGGGCGTCGGGGACCGCGGAGGCCGGCCGGGTGCGCGATTTCCTGAACGACCGCATGGGCGCCTCCATCCGCGAGGCGAGCGGGATCGGGATCAAGCCGGTCAGTCCCTTCGGCACGAAGCGGCACGTAGCCGCCGCAATCCGCCATGCGATCGCCCGGGGGCGCGAGTCGGTGACGCTGATGCACAAGGGCAACATCATGAAGTACACGGAGGGGGCGTTCCGGGACTGGGGCTACGAGGTCGCGGCCGAGCAGTTCCCGGACTCCACCATCGCCGAGTCGCGGCTCTGGGAGGGAGAGGAGGCGAATGGGAGGGTGGTGATCAAGGACCGGATCGCCGATTCGATGTTCCAGCAGGTGCTGCTGCGTCCCGCCGAGTATTCGGTGGTGGCGACGCCGAACCTGAACGGGGACTACCTGTCCGACGCGGCCGCGGCCCAGGTGGGCGGGCTCGGGATGGCGCCCGGGGCCAACGTGGGCGATACGGTGGCGCTCTTCGAGGCCACGCACGGCACCGCGCCCAAGTACGCGGGGCTGAACCGGGTCAACCCGGGGTCGTTGATCCTGTCCGCCGGGATGATGCTCGAACACCTGGGCTGGGAGGAGGCCGCGCGCGCCATCGACCGGGGGCTGGAGGGGGCGGTGGGCGCCCGCATGGTGACCTACGACCTCGAGCGGCAGATGGAGGGCGCCACGAAGGTGTCGACCTCGCGGTTCGCCGAGACGATCGTCGCGCACATGTGAGCTGAGTGAAGTCGGAATGCGCCTGGAGACGAACACGGAACCGCCGGAGCGGATCGGGACGCCGCTCATGGTGGTGCTGGTGGCTTCGGACCGGCCCTGGAGCGAGCGGGCGGTGCCGGATGAGCTGCCCGAGCTGGCGGCACTCGACCGCTTGGCCGGGGAGGCGCTGAGCCGGGCTGCGGCGGCCGGCGACTTCCAGGGGCGCGCACGTGACCGGGCGCTGGGGCACGGCCGCGGCGAGCGGGGACCGGAGCGCGTGCTCTTTCAGGGCGTGGGGAGCACGGAGGCGCTGACTCCGGAGAGGCTGCGGGTGGCGGCGGGGAAGGCGGTGCGGGCGGCGGAACACCGGCGTGTACGTTCGCTCGCGCTGTGCCTGCGATGCCTGGACATGGAGGCGGTCGGCGCACGCGGGATTCAGGCTGCCGCGGAGGGATTGGTGCTGGGGGCGTGGCGGTTCGACGAACTGCGGTCGGAGGG
>VXLT01000210.1 GCA_009841475.1 Gemmatimonadota bacterium | reverse complement strand
TCCCGCGGCGGCGGCGCCGGCCGGGCGGCGGGGGGCGGGGGGGGCGGCCGGGGGGGGCGCCGGCTCGGGGGGGGGGGGGGCGCCCCCCCCCCCCCCCCCCCCCCCCCGCCTCATGTCGGCGAGCGGGTCAGCCGCTCAACTGCCGTAGATCGTGCCGCAGGGCTGGTCGCGCCCGGTGCCCAGTTCGGGCCGCGCGAGGCATTCGTTCTGCGGGAAGGGGAGCTGCAGGAACACGACGTGGTCACTGCGGGCCCGGGGGAGCTGGTCCGTGCGGCCGTACTGCCGTGCGTCGTAGTAGGTGAAGCCGCCCTCCAGCGCGAGCGACATGAACTTGTTGTAGAGGATCTCGTCGAGGACGGCCGCGTCGTTGCCGGGATCCTCGAAGGGCGCCAGGCCGTGCGCGGCACGGACGATGTTCACGTCGTTGATCGCCGTCTGGCGGTCACCTGTGGCGAGCGCGGCCTCGGCGTGAATCAGGATCAGCTCCTCGTTCCGCACCCACGGCACGGGCGAATCCTGGTTCGGGTAGATCGTGTACCGCTCGGTGACGTCGATGCCCAGCAGCGAGAAGACCTGGGACTGGACCTCGACCTTGCCGGCGCGGTCGTCGGGCGTCCCGTCCGGCTTCAGCTGCGCGTCCGCCAGGAAGCGCGGGTGGGCGAAGTGGCTCGCGCGCGAGAAGAACGGGTTGGCGGCGTCGCCGGGATTGGTGCTGTAGTTGTGGTACAGCCCGTAGTCGAGGTCGCCGCCGGGGTTCATGAACGAGCCCCCCAGCGCGGTCATCGCCTGGCCCCACTCGGCGTTGTACTTGTGGTAGCGGGCCTTCAGCGCGCGGTTGAGGCGGATGAAGTCCGACGGGGTGGAGAAGCCCGCGTACCCGCCCGTGAGCCCGAAGGGGAAGGAGCTCCCCGCGCTGGAGAGGTGCTGCTGCGCCTCGTCCAGGAGCTGGTGGATGCGGGCGTAGACCTGGTCCTCGCTCACGATGGGCGAGAGCTCGTCGCCCGGGTCGGCGGGCGGCTCCAGCGCCGCGCCGAAGGAGGTGTGCATGATGATGATGTTCCAGAGCGACTGGGCCGCCACCGTCTTGGCGAAGCCACGGATCGCGTTCTTGTCCGGCTCGGGAATCGCTTCGACGGCGTCGACCGCGTCGAGCAGCACCTGGATGTTCTTGAGGCTGGAATACCCCCAGAAGGCGCCCCCGTTGACCGGGTCGAGCGGGCCGATGAGGCGGTTGGTTGTGGTGCGGGGTTCCTCCGGGCGCAGGTCGTAGGCCTCGCGTCCCCAGATGCCCACGTAGAGCACCCGCGATGAGGTGTTGCCGCGAGCGGTCGACATGAGGTTCTGTGCCGCCGCCACCACGCTGTTGACGGTGGGGTTCGTGGTCAGATCCTCGACGCTCGGGTCGTTGAAGTTGGGCACGACGAGGTCGGTGCACGCGGTCCCGCCGAGCGCGAGCGCGAACACTGCCGCGCCGGCCGCCATCTTTCTGTTTCGTTTTGTTCTGCTGTTCATTTTTCGATTATCTCCCTGGCCTGCGCCGCTCAGAAGCCCATGTTGACGGAGAACCAGAAGCTCCGGCTCGGTGGATAGGGCGCCACGTCGATGTTCCGCGCGATCGCCTCCGAACCGAAGTTGCTCACCTCGGGGTCCATTCCCCCGTAGCCCGTGAAGGTCAGGACGTTCCTGCCGCTGAGCGAAAGGGTCATGTTGCTGACGCGGCCCCACATCATGTCGATGAACTGCTCGGGCACGTCGTAGTTGACCGTGACCTCGCGCAGCTTCACGAAGGTGGCGTCCTCCAGCCACACGCTGGAGATCTTGCTGGGGTAGACGCGGAGGCGGAAGTCGCCGAGCGACTCGCCGGGCATGCAGCCCGGATCGGTGCAGGGATCGGCGTAGTCCTCGGCGTTCTTGCTGAGGTCGTAGAGCCAGCCGGTGAGGTTCGCAACCGTGCCCCCCTGCTGCCAGTCGAAGAGCATGTAGGCGCTGAAGTCGCCGAAGCGGAAGTCGTTGCCGAAGCCCATGCGGAAGTCGGGGTTCGCGTCTCCCAGCACCACGATGATCCGGTCGCCGACCTCGCAGGGGCCGCCGCAGCGCGGGTCGTTGGTGACGTTGGCCGTGTCGCGGCCGAAGAAGGCCGACGGCGACTTGCCCTCGGTGATCTGGAAGCCGCCGAGCGCCGTTCCGAAGCCGCCCGCGCGGAACTCGGGCACCGGCAGCTCGACGATCTCGCTCCGGTCCATGGAGAAGGTGGCGTTGGTCGTCCAGCTGAAGCCCTCCGACGTGACCGGGAAGACGGTCAGCCCGGCCTCCACGCCCAGCGTCTCCATGACGCCGCCGTTGAAGATCTGGGTGCTGAAGCCGGTCGACGGCGGGAGCGCGCGCTGCAGGAGCAGGTCGGTGATCTCCTTCTGGTAGACGGTCAGCTCGAGCGTGGCGCGGTCGCCCATGAGGGTGGCGTCGGTGCCGAACTCGATCTCGCGCTGGCGCTCGGGCTTCAGGTCCGGCGCCACCGTGGTGCCCGAGACCGAGAAGGTCTGCAGGCCGCCGATGTTGCCGGTGTTCAGCGTGCTGAACTTCTGTCCGTAGAGAGGCTGGTTGCCGGACTGGCCGAAGGCGGCGCGCAGCTTGACCTCGTCCACCAGTCCGGGCGCGAGCCCCGGAAAGCGGTAGGAGGCCGCGGCCTTGGGGTAGTAGAAGAGCGACGAAGGCTCCGCGTTGTTGCTGCTCTGGTCGGCGCGGATCGCGCCCGTCAGGAGGAGCCGGTCGCCCAGCAGGAATTCCTCCTGCACGAAGAATCCGAAGTCCCTGACCTGCTGTCGCTGCTGGCGCACCGAGAGGTCGGTTCCGTCGTCGGCGTTGGAGAGCCCGGCGACGAGGTTCTTGGCAGCGATCCGCGAGACATCCAGGTCGCGTTCCTCATACTGGAATCCCGCCGAAAGGGTCGACGTGAAATCGTCGTGCGTGAAGGTATGGATGGCGTTTGTGCTCACGTTGATGAAGCGGCTGGCCGCGTCGCCCTTCACACTCGTGCCCGGCAGCCCGTCGTCGGGCTCGTACTGGAGCTCCGGCGGGCTGAAGATCGTGTTCTGCTGGGTGAAGAAGTCCACGCCCGCGTTCGACACGAAGCGGAGCGCGTGCGCGCCTGAAACGAAGGCGTCCCACGAAAGGTTGGCCGCGCCGATAAAGCGGTAGACGTCCTCGTCGTTGACGACGTTGGCCGCCGTTTCCAGGATGTTGCTGTTGGCGAAGGGATTGCGCGGCCAGCTGCCGTCGTCGCGCTGCCGCAGGTCGATGAATGACGGGGTCGACGGAAGCGTCATCCAGTAGCTGATGCTGCGGTTGTCGTTGTTGGTGAACCCGCGCGCGGTCCTGGTGTGGAGCGCCGTCGTGCTGATGCGGAAGAGGACCGAGGAGCCGATGCTCTGGTCCACGTTCAGCTTGAGGGACTGCTTGTCGTAGCCCGTGCCGGTGACGATGCCGCCGTCGTGCTTGACGAGTCCGGAGACGTAGTAGCGGGTGGACTCGTTGCCGCCGTTTACACTGAGGGCGCTCTCATAGGACAGGGGCGTGTTGCCCGCCAGGTACTCCTCGTGGTCGTAGAAGGCGTCCGCTGAGTAGAAGTTGGCCGCGTTGGGGCCGAAGGCGTCCACCGCGTCGTCCATCGTGTCGAACTTGCGGAGCCCGAGGTCGTTGACCTTCTGGAAGAAGCCGAGGCGCTGGGTGAAGTTGAATCGGGGCGCGCCCACCAGACCTCGCTTGGTCGTGATCAGGACCACCCCGTTGGTGGCCTTCGAGCCGTAGATCGCGGATGCGGATGCCCCCTTGAGGATCTCGATGCTCTCGATGTCGTTGGGGTTGAGGTCGGCGATCCGGTTCGGGGCGTTGTCCTGCTGGCCGCCACGGACCGGGCTGCTCGACGAGACCGTGACCACGTGCACGTTGGACGCGATCTCGTCATTGCTGACGATCACGCCGTCGACCACGTAGAGCGGGCGGTGGTCGCCGATGATCGACGAGGTGCCGCGCAGCTGAACCTGGATGCCGCCCCCGGGCGCGCCGTTGTTGGCTTGCACGTTGGCTCCCGGGATGCGGCCCTGTAGTGCCTGCTCGAAGCTGGCGACGGGAGCGCGGGAAAGGTCGTCCGCGCCCACCGTGGCCACCGCGTTGGCGAGGTTCTGGCGCCGCACACCGGTCGCCTGGCCGGTGACGACGATCTCGTCGAGGTTGAGCACGTCCCGCTCGAGCTCGATGGGGACGTTGGTCTGCCCGGCGGCAACAGTGATCTCGACGCTGCGGTAGCCGATGATCCGCACGTTGAGCTGCTGCTCGCCGGCCGGAAGTTCGAGGGAGAAGTTGCCCTCGTCGTTGGAGTAGGTGTGGACGGTGGTGCCCTCCACGTTGATCAGCGCGGATACGACCGGGACTTCGCCGCCCAGTTCGGTGACCTTGCCGGTCACCGTGCGGGTCTGGGCGGAGAGGGCGGGCGCCCCGAGAAACACGCCAAGCAGGAGGAGGGGGATCGAACGGGTGAGCCGGTGTGCCATGAGGACCTCCCTGGTTCCGAACCGGCGATGGCCCGCTTGGTGGCCCGGCGTCTACCGGACGCCTGGGCGGGCCGGTACTACGGATAAGGCGGGCAAATATAGTGCGGGGGGATGGCAGGGCAAGTGGAACCTGTGCTGCGGCGTGTTACCGGTGTTGTCCCGGGCATTCACGTCCGCCCCCGCTGCGACAAGCGCCGCGACAACCTCCGGGGAGTCCCCCGCTCAACCGCGGCGTGCAGTGAAGTGCTCCCGTCGAACCCGGTTTGCCCCGTTTACATCCGCGCCAGCCTCGATGCAGGCCCTGAGCCGTTCGATTGCGTTCCTTCCACTGAAGATTGCCGCCCAGTACTCGCAGTCCTCCTGGGCGATTGCGGAGGGAGTGCAGACGAGGAGGATGGCAACGGCCGATAGCATGCAGTCCCTGGCGTGCCGTCCCAGGCGAGTATTCATCAGAATGTCAACTATGCTTTACATCTGGTCCTGTATAGTTTACATGTATCAACTCATCGCCGCACCACCGGCAAGCCTTTCAGCGCCGCGCTTTCCCGCGCGTAGTCCATCGGGGTCCTGCCCTCGTCGTCGACGGCGTCGGGGTCGGCGCCCAGTTCCAGCAACAGCGGGAAGGCGGACGGGTTGCGAAGCGCCGCCATGTGCAGCGGCGTGCGGCCCGACTCGTCCCGCGCTTCGATGTCCGCGCCCGCACCCACCAGAACCTCCACGACCGACGGCTCGCTCGCCAGGTGCAGCGCGGTGGCTCCAGATCCATCGGCAGCATCGATCTCAGCGCCCGCTTCCAGCAACGCGGTCACAATCTCTGCGTTCCCGTTCATGAAGGCGGCCATGTGGAGAGGCGTGTAGTTCCCGCTCCAATCGCTCGCGCCTGTATTGTGGCCCCAGAGATTGACCTCTGCGCCAGCCTCGACGAGAGCTCTGATCACGACGGGATCGGCGGCGTAACGGGCAGCCTCGTGCAGCGGCGTCTTGCCGCCGTCGGCAAGCGCATTGACGTGCGCGCCGGCCTCCAGCAAAAGTTCGATCACCGCCAGGTTGCCGGCCGCAGCCGCCCGGTGAAGCGGGGTGGCGCCGTGCCAGCCCCTGTTTGTGGCGTCGGCTCCAGCTTCCAGCAGCGCCGCGGCGACGGCGGGGTTCCCGTTGCTCGCCGCCTCGTGCAGCGGCGTGTAGTCCCACCCCCAGTCGACATCGAATCCGGTTGCCCGCGCGTGCAAGTCGGCTCCGCCCTCAAGCAGCGCAACCGTCACGGCCACGTTCGGGTTCTGCCCGGCCGCCAGGTGCAGCGGCGCGTAGTTGCGGGAGTCGCGCGCGTCGAGGTCCGCACTCGACTCGATCAGCGCGGCGACGATGGACGCGTCCGTCGTATGGAGGGCTGCCAGATGGAGAGGGACGTGGTCGTAGATGGAGGCCAGCGTTCGCGTCGATCCATCGCTCGCGGGCGCGTTGACATCGGCTCCCGCCGCGATGCACCTGGACACAACCTCGACATCCGCGACCCGAAAGAACGCTGCGGTGCCCCAGCGTTCACAGACCGCGGGATCGGCCGACAGACCCTGGTCGTCCAGGACCGTGGGATCGGCGCCCTGCTCCAGCAACAGTGCGACAATTGCCGCGTTGTCGCTCGTCAGTGCCACGTGCAGTGGGGTCCGGCGCTGGCCGGTGAGAGCGTTCACATCGGCACCCGCCTCCAGCAGGACGGAAACGATGGCCGGCCGATCCGTCCACCCCGCCGCCGCAGCATGCAACGGAGTCCCGCCCCCGTTGTCTCGGGCTTGCACGTCCGCTCCCGCTTCGAGCAGTGCCTTGACGAGAGTTGTGTCCTCGGAGAACCCGGATGTCGCGCTGTGCAGCGGAGTGCGTCCCAGGGGGTCCCGGGCGTCGAGGTCCGCGCCCGCGGCGATGAACGCCATCGCGAATTCGACAACCTGTCTGTCAGGCACTCCCATCCGGCTGGCCAGCATGTGCAGCGGGGTCTGGCCGCGCTCATCCGTGAGATTCGGATCTCCCCCCGCCTCCAGGCAGCCCCGGACACTCTCCACCGATAGCTCGCGGAAGGTATTCCAATCGGTCCAGTCGCAGAATGGCGCGTCGGGCGGCCTGCCCCGTTCGTCTGGCGCCTGCGGGTCGGCGCCAAGCTCAAGAAGCCTGTCCGCTACGAGCGTGTTGCCGGCACCGCGGGCCACGTGCAACGGGGTCCGGCCGTTCCCGCTACGGGCATCCACGTCCGCGCCTGCAGTCACCAGAATGGAGACGATCGCCGTATCGACGCCGCGAGAACGCTCTCTGAGGTCGGGCCGGGGAGGCAGGTCGGATCCGGTGTGAAGCGGCGTTTCGCCGTCACCGTTGCGCGCGTCCACCTCGGCCCCCGCCGCCAGGAGCGCGGCGACCTTGGCAGGGTCATCCGCCGCCACCGCAAGGTGGAGCGCGGTCTCGCCGTCAGCGTTCCGGGCGTCGACCTCCGCACCCCCCTCCAGGAGGGCCGCCACAACCGCGACATCGCTATACTCCGCAGCCGGATGGAGAGCCGTCTGGTCGCGCCGGGTACGGAGGGTGACATCAGCACCGGCCTCCAGGAGCGCGGTGATGACGCCCGGGCTGTCGCGGTATCCCGCCCGGAACAACGGTGACCGGCCCAGGCCGTCCTGCGCATTGGGGTTCGCGCCCGATTCCAGGAGGCGGCCGACCGCTCGCTCGATGTCTGATGTCTCCTTCTGCCCCACATACCGGGAACTGATGGCGGCGTGCAGGGGCGTTTCGCCACGAGCGCGCCCGGCGTTCACATCCGCCCCGGCCGCGAGCAGGGCCTCGACGACGCCGGGGTTCTGCATGCGTCCATCCAGCGCGCGGTGCAGGGCAGTGGAGGCGCCTGGCGGGCGTGCATTCACGTCCGCGCCCGCCTCCAGCAGCAGCGTCACCAGTTCGAGGCGCTCGCCCCAGGCGGCGCCGTGGAGGGGGGGAAGAATGGTCTCCACCCCGGGGTTCACCTCGGCCCCCGCCTCCAGCAGGATGTTCACGAGGGGGACATTCCCCGCCAGCGTCGCATGGTAGAGTGCCGTTTCGCCCGCTTCGTTCGCGGCGTTCACCTCGGCGCCGGCTTCGAGGAGCAGGACGACTGGGGCGGGGTTCTCCCGCCAGGTGCGGCCCTGTGCCAGGAAATTCCAGTCGAACATCCCCTGGACCGCGTGAAGCAAGGGGGTGTCCCGCTCTTCCCCCCGCGCATTGACGCCGGCACCGGATTCGAGGCAGCGGGCGATGTCCTCGGGAAGCGCGATCCGTCCGAAGACCTCGGTGTTCCACTGGTCACAGGCCGTCGGGTCCGCCACGTTGCCAAGGTCGTCCCGCGCGGTCCGGTCGGCGCCTCCGTCGAGGAGGGCGCGCGCCACACCCGGATCGCGGTTCCCCCAGGCCAGGTGCAGCGGCGTTTGACCGTCGGCATCACGCGCATTCACATCCGCGCCGGCCGCGATCAGCAGCGAGACGATCTCGCCACTCCAGTTGCGCGACGCAGCAGCGTGCAGGGGCGTTGCGTCTATGTTGCCGCGTGCGTCGATATCCGCTCCAGCCCGCAGCAGCACCCTGATGACGGCCGTGTCCGCGCTGTGAGCGGACGCGATGTGGAGCGGAAAGTCGCCGCCGAGTCCCGACCGGGTCACGTCCAGTCCGGCTTCGATGCAATCCGCCACTTCCTGGGCGGTAGCGACGTAGAAGAAGCTGTCGTCCCGAAGGATCTCCGGTTCGTCCCAGTCCTCGCAGACCGGCCGAGGTTCCTGGCCCGCCAGCAAAGACACCTGGGCGGAGAGCGGAGGCGGGCCGACCAGCTGGCTCCGGACGCCGGAGACCGCGCCGGGGACTGGGGGCCGCAGGAGGAGAAGGAGCAGCGCGGTGACTCCGGCATGGGGCAGCGTCCGATTCATGATGCCTCCGGCGATGCGGACGGGAGCGGGGCCTGTCTTCAATATATGTTTGACGCGGGGTCGTGGCTCCGGGTTGTAGGGCGCTCCGGGGGATGCCCAGGGTGCCCCCGGGGAGCCAGGTTTGCTCAGACTCGCCGCCAGGCGTCCGCGTAGACATCCGCACGCACATCCAGGTAGCCGGGGTATTCGCGGCGGGCGGTGTCGAGTACCGCGCGGTCGAGTGTCACCGCCGCGACCGGTTCGGTCGTCTCAAGGAGCACATCGCCGGTGGGAGCGATCGCCACCGACGGACCGCCGATCACGCCGCCGGATCGGGATCCGGGCCGGTTGACCGAAATCACATAGGCGCAGCTGGTGACCGCGGCCGCGCGCAGCACCAGCCGCCAGCGCGGCCAGGTCTCGGCGGGGGTCGCGCGCGGGATGAGGATCACGTCGGCGCCCATCGCGGCCAACGCGCTGCACGCTTGGGGGCGGTTCGCGTCCGAACAGATCTGGACGCCCACGCCCCAGCCGGCTACCCGTGCGGGGGGTTCGAGGCGGTCGCCGGGTTCGTAGTGGTGCGCCTCCCAGTACCCCTCTTCGTCGGGGAGGTGGACCTTGCGGTAGTCCAGAAGGGGCTCGCCGGCGGGACCGAAGAGGAGCGCGGTGTTGTGGCGGCGTCCCGAGTCGGGGTCGCGGACGATCGCGCCGCCGAGGAGGGCCAGCCGGGCGTCGCGGGCGGCTGCCGCGAGGGTGCGGTGGCGGGGGCCGCGCGGGGGCTCGGCGTCGGCGTGGGATGGCTGCCGGGTGAGGGGGGTCCAGGCAGTCTCTGAAACCCTACTCCGAGCCCACGCTGCAAGCGGCAGGGGGCGAAGCGATCGACCGGGTGG
>VXLT01000245.1 GCA_009841475.1 Gemmatimonadota bacterium | reverse complement strand
CCCCCAACCGCTCCACCGCCCCCTCCAGCATCGCCGCGTGCTCCTCCCGCAGCGTCCCCAGACTCAGGTTCACCACGCGCACGCGGCGCTCCGCCGCCCAGTCGATCGCGGCCACCAGCGCACGCGCGCTCGTCTTCAGCCGGTCCGTGAAGACGCGCACCGCGTACAGCTCCGCCCCCGGCGCCTTCTCCTGGATCGCCGCGAAGACGGCCGTCCCGTGCCCGAGGCGGTCGACGTAGTCCTCCGACACCTCCCCCGACAGCTCGATCCGCACTCCGCCCGCCACCGCGCCCACATGCGGATGCCCCCCATTCACCCCGCTGTCGATCACGGCCACCGTGACCCCCTGGCCCCGCAGATCGCGCACGGCGGGCGAATCGACGCAGAGCCGGGCCGCCCCGGTCAGAAGAGGTCCTCTCCGGGCAGCGCAGACGACTGCCTGAACCAGCTCGCCAGAAGGTCGTCGTCCGGCGCGTCCCCCTCGTGGATGTGGAAGTAGCGCACGTGCTCGTGCTTCGACGCCACCGGCGGCACGGGACGCAGCGCGCCACCGCACAGGAAGGTCACCTTGATGTACTTCGTGAAACAGTGGAAGGAGAGGAACCAGCCCCGGCCATCGATCCCGTAGTAGGGCGAGTTCCATCTCACCGCCTTGCGCACACCGGGCACTGTGCGCCCGACGAGCTCGTCGAGGTGCCGGCCGACCCCCTGTTTCCAGCCCGGCATGGCCGCGATGTAGGCCTGCACGGGCCCGTCCCCATCACCCTTGGGAATCTGCGGATTGCCGCCCGATAGCAGCTTCGGTTTCGCCATGACAGACAATCAAGCCGGGGGGCGGCGGGAGGGAAACCCCCGGTCGGCGGGCCGCGGGCCCCTTGGCAATGGATCCACATCGGGCGCCGGGGGTATGAACATGCCTCGTGGGGTGCCATAGAACGCTCGCTGACCCGATATCCAAGGTGAGAGGGATGCCGAAGAGAACATCCTGTGCCCTTTCGACGCCTACCGCGCTGCTGTCCTTGCTCCTCCTTTGCGCCGCCTGTGAGGATCCCTCGGGCCCCGCCCACGAAGCCTTCGCCACCTGGCTCACCGAAGCCGACTACGAGTTCGGCGACGCGCCCGAACAGGAGGTCTTCTTCACAGTGCCCTTCCTCCGCGCGGACCCCTACCGCGGCCGAATCCTGGTCCGCGACCGGGGAGACAAGCAGATCAGCGCATGGACCCCGGACGGCTCGCTGCTCTTCGTGGTCGGCGGCGACGGAGAGGGCCCCGGGGAGTTCACGTCGCCCAGCCGCATTTACTTCGCGCCCGACGGCGGCTTCTCGGTACGGGACGACTTCGGGATCCGGTTCACCCGCTACACGGCGGACGGAGAACTGGTCGAAACGGTGCTGGCGCAGGACGGGACGCTTGAACACGATGGCCTGATGCTCACCCTGGAAGCCCCCGCCGCCGACGGCTACCTGGGGTTCCCGCTGACCTGGGCGGCGCTGGAACTCGGAGATGGGGGCGATCCCGTCGAGCGAATCGCGGTGGTGCATGCCACCCGCTCCGAAGTCGGACAGCGGCGGGCGCCCGAACCGCTTTTCTGGCTGGATATCGCCGACCGGATACAGAACACGCGGTTCCCCGATGGCACGGGCCTGATCGGGGGCCAGCCGTTCACGGACGCCGACCAGGCCAGGTTCCTGCCGGGCACGGCCGTGGCAATGCGCATGAGAGGCCTGCCGCCCGGAGCGGTGGACTTGATCGAGGTGAACGCGGAGGGCGATACCGTGTGGCAGCGGCGCCTGCAGCTCGAGCCGCGGCCGCTGACTCCGGACTTCCTGGATGCGTGGATGGACGAACAGCTCGAATGGATGGCGCCGGCCCTCTCCGAGTGGCCGGAGGACGTGATTCGCGAAGCCCTGGACGCGTCCGTCCACAAGCCCGAGTACCTGCCCACCGCGACGGGGCTGGTTCTCACAGCGTCCGGCGAAGTGTGGGTTCGGACCGACGAGGCCGAGGACACGCTCCGCGTCCACTACGCCGTGCGAAGAGGCGACACCGACTCCACCCCGCGCCGGGTCCTGTTGCCGGAGTGGCTCGAAATCGAGGACGCGACCGACACCCATGTGTGGGGGGTCCGGCGCGACGAGATGGACCTGCCGCGGGTCACCGGGCGGAGGCTGGTGCCGGCGGGCTCGTAAACTCGTAAAGCTGGCCGGATTTGCCGCAGACCGGGGGCGGGTGAGTCGCCTACCCCCCCGGCTGCAGCACGAACTCCGCCACCACCGGGTACTCCCGCGCCGTGCGATTCAGCAGGAAGAGCGTGTCCCCCCGCAGGGCCCCCAGGCCCCCTCGCAGCAGTGATCCCTCGTCCTCGAGGATCATCCTCATCCTGAGCGTCCCGTCGTACGCCCTGGCTTCGAGCACCACGACTCCCGCCCGAGCGGTGACCGCGATGCCGAGGTCCTCCATGCGGCCCGGCGTCGTACCGCGGAACAGCGCCATGGATGCGCCGCACCGGACGCGTGTGGAACTCGGGCCGTCCCCGTCATCGCGCAGGCCCGCGAAGGACGTGTGGAAGTGAAGACGCTCCTCTCCGGTGTCCGGCGACACGCCCACGCCCTCGAAGACCCATTCGTTCATCGCAACGATCGTCGCGGGCTCCTGGCCCGGCCGGGCGCACGCGGACAGGTGCCGGATGGTTTCGGCCAGCTCGGCATCCTCAGGCGTCTCGAACCACACCCGCCGCAGCCTCCCGGTGCCGCGGTCGACCGTCTCCACGCTCGCGCGCCCGACCTGCGACCTGGCGATCAGCATCGTCGAATCATCGAGCAGGGCCAGGTCATCCACCGTGTTGAGCGGCCCTCCCACGCCCTCTACGGTGAAGCGCCTCGCCTCGACCCCGTCCGGGTCGAGCACGATGATGATCCCAGGCTCCTGGTCATAGACGTAGAGGGAATCCGCATCGGTGGCGAGCGCCATGATCATCGTGAACTCGCCCGGCCCTTCGCCGCACCCGCCGAGCTTCCCGCGCACGACCCCGCTCGGGCGGTCGATGACGGTGAGGATGCACGGATCGAGGATGTCCGCCACTACCAGGCTGCCGTCATCGCGCACCACCGCGGTCCAGGGCATGCCGAAGGAGTCTTCGCCGGAAAGACTCCCGTATTCGCGAATGAACACCGGCTCCAGCGAAGCATCCGGCGTGGGCGACTCCATCCGGACCGGTCCGAGGCCGGCGAACAGGTCCGGGTTCGACGAGGGCGCGTCCGCGCAGGCCGCGAGGGCCAGGTAGAGGAGGAAGAACGCCGCACGGCGTAATGAGGTGGTGACAGTTTGTAAGGTAGACATCACAGTTAGTAAAGCGGACATTACATTTTGCGAACCTGACCGGGTCATTGATGTGCCTTTCCTCGTTGAGTTATACATCTCTGGCGTCCTCCATTATACGGCCCGACGAGGGGCTCCCGCCTCCACAACCCGCCCCCTGTCCACCACCACCACCCGGTCCGCCCCGCGCATCAGCTCCTCTCGGTGCGTGATCAGCACGGTGGTGCGGCCCCGCATCACCTCGCGGTAGGCGCCGACCACGCGCGCCTCGGTGGCCGCGTCCAGCGCGCTCGTGGCCTCGTCGAGGACCAGCACGGCGGGGTCGGCGAGCAGCGCCCGCGCGATCGCGACCCGCTGCCGCTCGCCCGCCGAGAGCGCCTGCCCGCGTTCCCCGACCAGGGTGTCGAGCCCGTCCGGCAGCGTGCCGATAAACGCCCCCAGCCCGGCCCGCTCCACCGCGCGCATCACCTCGGCCGGGTCGGCATCGGGCCGCGCGTAACGGACGTTTTCCAGGATCGAGGTGTTGAAGACGAGGGCTCCCTGCTCGACCACCGCGACGCGTGCGCGAAGCTCGGCCAGCGCGACGGCACGGATGTCCGTCCCGTCGAGGAGGACCCTGCCGCGATCGGGGTCCACGTGCCGGATGAGGAGGTCGGCCACGGTGGACTTCCCGCACCCCGACGGCCCCGTGAGCGCCACCACCTCGCCCGGCGCGACCGTCAGCCGGAAGTCCTCCAGCACGGCGCTGCCCCGTCCGTGCCCGCACGACACGTCCTCGAACACGATCTCCCCGCGCACCGCGCCCAGCTCCGCCGGCTCCGCCGCCTCCACCACCTCGACTGGCTCGTCGAGCAGCTCGTGCACCCGCCTTAGCGACACCCGCGCGGCCGCCAGCCCCGTGTACAGCCCCATCAGCCCCTGCACCGGCCCGATCAGCCGGATCTGGTAGGCCATGAACGCCGTGAAGGTGCCCAGCGTGACTGCGCCCCCGATCACCCGCCATCCGCCGTAGAGGAAGACCACCGCCGTGCTCGCCGACAGGAGCAGCGCGGGCAGCCCCCCGGCCAGGTAGCTCAGCCGCTGCATCCGCATCAGCGAAGCCACGAACGAGTCGTTGCGCCTGCGGAACCGCGCCGACTCGCGCTCGGCCGCGTTCGACGCCGCCACCAGCCGCACCCCCGCCAGCGTCTCGATCAGGAAGGCGCCGATGCTCGCACTCCGCTCCCGCATCACCCGCACCCGCACCTCCAGCCGCCGCCGATAGTGCACGATCGCCCAGATCGCCGGCGGCAGCAGCGCCGCGGCCGCCACGAAGAGCCGCCAGTCCAGCCACAGCAGCATCCCCACCGTGCCCACCAGGAAGGCCACGTTCCCGAGCCACGCCAGCGCCGCGTCCGCGAGCACCCGCTGGATCTCGCTGACGTCGTTGTTGAGCCGCGACATGATCTCCCCGAGCGGGGTGCGCGCGAAGAACCGGGGCGACAGCCGCTGGAGGTGCCGGTACACCGTCAGCCGCATGTCGAAGAGGATCTCGGCCGAGACCTTCGTGTAGCGCATGCCGCTGACGAAGTTGAGTACGAAGCTGGCCACCGTGACCGCCGCGAAGAGGCCGACGATCCGCACCAGCGCGCCGGTGTCCTGCCCCAGCAGCGCGTCGTCGACGAGGGAGCGGGTGAGGAAGGGGATGTAGAGTGCGAGGGCGGTCCCCGCGAGGTTGATCGCCAGGATGACGGCCAGGCGGCGCTTGTACGGGGTGACGTACCTCAAGCCGCGCCTGATCTCCGCGTCCAGTATGGCCATTTCGGTGCGTTCTCCGGGGGGCTTCGGCTGTCTTCGGCGGGCTCGGCTACCTCCTGGGACCCTCGGCTACCTCCGGGGACCCTCGGCTGCCTCCGGGCGAGCGCGGCCGCTACCGCTACCCGCCCCGGCGGATTCGATAGCCCTCGATTCTCTCGACGCCGAGTTCGTCGACCCTCAAGGTGACGTAGAACTCCCGGTCAATCCAGCAGGATGAGAACCCGGAACACCGGCCGGGGTCCATGGGCCCGGGCTCGACCGGCATGGGCACCACGCCCAGCCACCGCCCCTCCGGACTCAGGACGCTCCACTGGTCCGGTCTCCCCGATTCGGAAGCCGACCACTCCTGGACCCACAGATAGCCCTCGGTGTCCACCATCAGGCCCGCGACCCATGCGTAGCTCGTCCTGGTGTCCACCTCAGCCATGGCGCCTCGGGGAGGCGGCATCAGGTCCCGGGCCTCGAACTCGCTGAAGACCCTGTCCTCCTCCGCCCTGCGAGCCCTGGCGGTGATGGGCACCGGCTCGGTTGTCCGCCGAATGATCCGCAAGAGAATGCCATCGAGAGTGAGCTGCCGAATCTCGTTTCCGTCCGTGCCGCGCACATGGATCAATGGGGGATCACCTCCCGCCAAGATCATGCCGGAGCACCCGAGCCGCTGGGCGGAATACGCGCTGTCGACCCTCAGGTACGCCCTCGCAGGCCAGGTCCGCGCCACGGCCGGGCCCGGTTGTACGCCGCCGGGTCCGAGTGGCGGCCCCCACGACCGCCCCGGGGGGCAATCGCTCAAGGACGAATCCGCGTTCACCTGGCTGCTGCGTACGGACACGATGAAGGATCCGTCGGGAAGGGGACGGCGCAGCGACTCGCTGGTCGCGCCGTACACCCGCTCCCTCAGCCGGTCATAGTCGACCTTCCGTTCCCTGAGGAGAGTTCCTCCGGTGTCGAAATAGTCGATCGACCTCATGTGGTAGTCCCACACGACCAACGTGTCGGGCGGCAGGTACTGGAGATGCTCCGGCCGAGTGAATTCACCCGGGCCTTCGCCTTCGCGCCCGATGGTCCCCGACAGCGCGCCCGAAGGCTCGAAGAGATAGAGCTGTTCGTTCGCTGACGAAAGCACCGCCACCCGGCCATCCTCCAGGCGGGCCAACCCCACCACCTCCCAGATGAGCTGCGACGAGTCGTTGGCCAATACGTTGATGTCATTCGACCCGCCCAGCACGAACTCGGGCTCCGGATCGATGGTCCAGAACTGCCCGGCAGGCCACTGGGGCGCGTGGTTCTCGACGACCTCGATGCCGGCCGAGTCCCGGATGGTGACGCCCGCGTCAGGGCCCGCTACGTCCCGGCCAACGGCCGTCACCCCGGCGTCCCCGGCTGTTGCCGCCGCCCCCGGCGACTCCTGCTCACACCCGGCCGCCGCAAGCGCGAGCGTCACGACGGTGGCCAGCCTGATCCGCTTTGACATCAGACCCCCGCTGTGCCGGGGTGACCGCTCTCGCCAACCTCCCGCCGAATCCGGTACCCCTCCACCCGTTCGACCCCGAATTCATCCCGCCGCAGGATCATGAAGAAGTCCCTGTCCACCCAGCAAGGAGAAGTGTAGCCATGGCCGCGACACAAACCGGACGCACCGCCACCCCACGGCACCGGCATCACGCCCAGCCACCGGCCCTCGGGGCTGAAGACGCTCCAGTGGTCCCCCAAGCCCGTTTCCGGGGACCGGCTCCTGGCCCAAAGGTATCCCTCCGTGTCGACGACGACATCGAAGAACGGCGGCAAGGTGTCGACCACCACGGTGCCGAATCCCTCCGGAGACCCGCGCGTACTGCGAACAATCGGCGCCACCTCGGTTGAGCGCCGAATGATCCGCGACAGACTCCCTTCGAGATTGAACTGATAGATCTCGTTCCTGCGACGAGCGGGGATGTAGATCGAAGGAGGATGGCCCCCAAAAGCCACTTGCGCGGGGCACCCAAGGGAGTGGGCGGAATAGGTACTGTCGATCAGTACGTATTCTTCGGGCACCCATTCGGACAGTTCTCCCTGGGAAATCGGCTGCCCCTCGCTGTTTGCCCGAAAAGTCCAGAACTCCCGCGGCGAGCAATCGCTCCATGGGAGTTCGGGGTCGACCTCCCGGCCCACCATGAACGCCATGAAGGCGCCATCCGCGATCGGGAAACCGAAGCTCTCTCCGTCGATCCCCAGCTCCAGCAGTCTGGCGTGATCGCCCCGCCGCTCGCCCACCAGCACCCCGGTCGTATCGAAATGGTCGATCGAGGTCATGAAGTAGTCCCACACGACCAGTGTGTCGGGCGGAAGGTACTGCAGCCACTCCGGGCGGGTGAATTCGCCCGGCCCTTCCCCTGAGCGCCCGATGATCCGGGACAGCCTTCCGGAGGGCTCGAAGAGCAGGAGCTGCTTGCCCGTCGACGAAAGGATCGCTACCCGGCCGTCGTCCAGCCGGGCAAGACCCACCACATCCCAGACCAGCTGCGCGGAGTCGTGCACCGGCTCGCCCAGCGTGTTGGCCCCGCCCAGCACGATTTGCGGCACGGTGTCGAAGGTCCAGAACTCGCCCGGCGCGTGCTGCGGCGCGTGGTTCTCGACGATTTCGATCCCGGCGGAGTCCCGGACGGTGACGGTTGGCTGTTCGGCGGTCCCGCTCTGGTCAGAGGGGGCAGGATTGCAGCCCGCCGCCAAGAGGGCGGATGCGACAACGGTCGCCACCGCCAGTCTCTTGTCCATAAGCACTCCTAAGGCGGGACGGAGCCGCCAGCGCGGTCCCGCCGAATCCGGTATCCCTCCACCCTCTCCACGCCAAGTTCGTCCTCCCGGAGGATCACAAAGTAGTCTCTGTCAATCCAGCAGGTCGTGGTGTACAGGTGACACAGGTGCCTGTCCGGCGCGAGGAGGTCCGGCGGAAACGCAAGTGCCCCCAGCCACCGGCCATCCGGGCCGAAGACGCTCCACTGGTCCGGTATCCCGGACTCGGAGGTCGACCACTCCCTGACCCACAGGTACCCCTCGGCATCCACGAGGAGGGCTTCGACGGCAGGGTATTTCTCCCTCCGGGGAATCGGCTCGTCTTCCTCGGTTTGTGGCGGCCAACCCTCTATCTCCCTGATCCTGGCCCAATGCTCCCTCTCGGCCCTCAACGCCCTGTCGGTCACGGGCGGCGGCTGGACAGTGCGCCGAATGATCCGCACCGGCGTACCGTCGAAGGACCGCTGATGGATTCCCCCGTCCGCGTTGCTGATGTAGACCAGCGGGGGGTCGCCGCGCGCCGCCAGGTGGGTCCTCCACGGTCTGGCACATCCGAAGGAATATGCGGCGTAGACATCGTCGGTCCGCAGGAGTTCTACACCCGGGAAAGTCATCTCCTCTTCCGACAGCCGACCGCCGGCCGGCGATGACACTCGACCCACCTCCGACAGGTGAGAGCAATCGTCCGGAGATTCGTCGGCGGTCCAGTCCTCGACCCACGCCAGAAAGGACCCATCCGCAAGGGGCAGCCTGAGCGACTCCGGCCCGACACCGTGCTCCCTCAACCGGCCATGGTCGAGCGTGCGTTCCTTCAGGAGGTTTCCGCCGGTATCGAAGTAGTCGATCGATGTCAGGAAGAAATCCCACACGACCAGTGTGTCGGGCGGCAGATACTGGAACGCCAAGGGATGCACGAATTCTCCGGGCCCTTCCCCCGGCCCTCCCATGATCATGGACAGCTCGCCCGAGGGTTCGAAGAGCATGAGGTGTTTGTTTCCGGAGGAGAGGACCGCCACTCGGCCGTCCTCCAGCCGGGCCAGTCCCTTCACTCGCCAAATCAGCTGCGCGGAGTCGTGGGCCGGCTCGCCCAGCGTGTTGGCCCCGCCCAGCACGAATTCCGGCTCGGGATCGATCGTCCAGAACTCGTCCGGCGCGTGCTCCGGCGCGTGATTCTCCACGATCTCGATCCCGGCGGAGTCCCGGGCCGTGAAGGTGGGGTCCGCTTCGGCGGCCCTGTCGTCCGCCGGACCCTGTTCACACCCGGGCGCCATGATGACAATCGCCAGTGAAACGGCAACGGCCGACCGCTTGAGCATTGATTCCTCCCGGCGGGCGGGGTTCTTCCACGGCTTGCGCGTGAGCCGGATCCTACACGGCTGAAGACAGGCCCTACAATTAGATGCGCCCTACGAGGTCGTTAGTTGCCGCACGCCTGCCAGGGCCCGCCCCCCTTCAACC
>VXLT01000215.1 GCA_009841475.1 Gemmatimonadota bacterium | reverse complement strand
GGTGAAGGCGAGAGTGGCGGTGCGGGCGGGCGAGAAGGGGGCGGGTCTGCGGCGCATTGGGGCTCCCTGGTGGTGGAGGGGTCGGCTTCAACCGGGTTGGGCAGGCAGGTTGCCGTGACCGGGTCCTGGCCGGGAGACACCGCCAGCCACCCAGGGGTTGCTTCGGGCCCTACGCCTGCAATGCTGCCGCGCCGGCGATTCCCGGATCTACCGTGCGGCTCCCGTCTCGAAGCGCCACACATCGACGTGGTCCAGATCGAGGGTGTCCTGGCGGATCGTGACCAGGTGGTCGGCACCGAAAGAAGCGACCACGCGATCCTTGACCTCGGGCACGGGCACACTCCCCAGCAGCCTTCCGTCCGGATCGAAGACCTCCCAGCGGTGGCCGGCCGTCCGAATGACCCTGACCCAGAGCTTGCCGTCCGGCGCGACATGCATTCCGCCGACGAAGGGCTTCATTTCGGGCCGCGTGTGCGCGTTCGGATTGCACGACGCACCTCGCCGCTGCGCGCGGAATTCCCTGAACTCCTCGTTGCCGGCCTCCCATTCGTCGTCCAGGACGGGTTCCGGCGCCAGGGTCCGTTCTATCACCCGCAGGGTGTCGGTTCCGTTCCCGATGACCGAGATGCGGTAGATGTCCGTCATCGCTGTATACATCACGGCGCCGGGCCCCGGGGTCTGGCCGTGACCGGCCGCAAATGGATTGAAGAAGATGCCCGTTCCCCCTTCATACTCGCAGATGATGACCGAGGGGGGCCGGGGGGGACCGTCCAGCCAACGCAGCGTGTCGCCGGTCAGGCCACGGCTGTTGTGACCCACGTAGAGGCTGCCGACCGCGAACTGGTACGTCTCGTCCGGCCCGACCGGGAAGAGCCGGATGCCGGCAGGAGCCCCGCTGAGCCCCCCCTCCGACCGCCGCTGCCCGAGCACCTGGCCATCGGCCGAGAACTCGGTGACCCGGCCCAACCGTCCATCGAGCGTCAGAAGCCGGTCGCCGGTCCAGGCCAGAGAATGGAGGTACCCGAACTCGCCCGGACCCTCGCCATCGCGCCCGAAGGTGCGGCGATGGGCGCCATCGAGGCCGAAGACCCTGACCTCGTCATTCATTGCATCTGCCACGAATACCGCTTCGTCCGGCCCGAGGGCGACGCTGGACACCCAGCCGAACTCGTCGGGCGACTCGGTCTGCGCAAAGGTCTTGGGACCAATGGAGACCACGAGGTTAAGCCGGGCCGGGGGGGCGTCGCCGGTGTTGGTGACGTGAACGACGCCGCCGATCGTATCGAAGGTGGTGACGAGGTCGCCGGGGGCAGCGGGGGAGTCCGAGCCGCAGGCGGTTGCGAGGACGGTGACGAGGATCGCCGCCAGGCTCAAGAGATATCGAATCATATATAACCCGTGGTCGAAAAGCGTCATGGATCACAGAAAACGTTTCAGCTGAAACGTTCCGCTACGGTCGCGCCACTGCAATGAGACTGACGCAGCTCCCGGATCGTTTACCCGGAACGGGCATGCTGCGAAGCCCGGAATGGGGCGCGCCAGGAGCTCGGACCAGCCCCCGCCAGAATCCGGTAGCGATGGATCTCCTCGCGGTCGAGCTCGTCGCGCGCGACGCCGATGACCCAGTCCGGCCCCCATCGCTTTACGTCGAGGCCCGCCGGCAATTCGACCACGGCCGCGGTCCCGTTCGGCCGCACCGTGATCCACATTCGCGCCGCTGTGCCCAGCCCGAATTCGGCGACCGCCACGCCCCCATCCGCCGTGCCCACGATCGCGCCGAAGCTCGGCGCCGTCGTGTGGCGGACGATCTCCCGCACGTCCTGCTTGAGTTCCTCGAGCGCGGGGCCCTCAACCGCGTCCCGGTACCGCTCGCGCAACAGCGCCTCGATGAGCTGCTCGGTCACCGCCCCGGGGCTGGCTGACGACCGGACAACCATGCGCAGTTCGCCCCCGGGCGAGTACTTGCGGGCCTCCCACCGATCGTCGTCGGCGATCCAGACGCCGTCGGACGCGGTCGCAATGTGCAGGCGCCGGCCGAACGGCGCCTGGGTGACCTCCAGGAAGCCGTCCTTCTCGAACATGGCGACTTCGTCGCTGGGCCATGTCCCGACCGGGTATGCGGAGCCTCCGTCAGCTGCAATCGCCACGATCTCGACCGCGGGGCGCGCGGCGCCCTCCACCGGGTCGGGCCGGGAATAGACCGCCCCGACTACCGAGCCGTCCGCAAGCAGGCCCATCGGTCTCGGCGGTATCGGGTTGGACGCCCGATCGACCGCGTCGGCAGTTCCGAAGCTGCGGACGTACCGGCCCACCGCATCGAGGACGGTGACGCGCCTCAGGCCGCGGTCCCCCGCCGCGAGTGAGTCCGGGGTCAGGAAGGCCAGCAATTCAAGAGACCGGAACTCCCCCGGCCCATCACCCGCGCCCCCCCAGACGGCAACACGCTCACCGGACGAATCGAACACCAGGATCTCGTTGCCGCTCCCGTTTGCCACGGCGATGCGGCCCTGCGGCAGCACCTCCACGTCCCGGACACCCGAGAACACGGAGGAGGCGTCGTCCTCTCGGCTCCGAATGACGAGGTCGGGCTCGGGAGCCACGGTGAGCTGCTCGATGATGTCCAGGGGCGCATCGCCAAGATCGACTATTCGCACTCCGGCGCTGTCGGTGACGGTGGCGGGGTCGCCGGCGGACGGGGTAGCGTCCTCGCCGCAGGCGGTGAGGGTGACCATGAGAAGGGAGGGGATTCGAATCATGTCGGAGATTCCCTGGTTGCAGGCGGGTCGATCCACCTCGGCCGGGCGACCGGACAGCCGCGACCGGGTCCAGATCGGGAGACACCGCCGGCTCCCTGGGGGTTGTCTTGCCCCGCGCCAGGCCTCGCCTTCAAGCCAACCGGGCGGGCACCCGGCGTACCCTCACCGCGCCGCCTTCCACTCGGCGAGCACCCGCGCCTCGACATCGCGGTTGAAAACGCGCAGCTGGTAGTTCCCCAGGTTCTCACGGTTCCGGTGCCAGTCCAGCGTGTGGCTCGCGGTGACGGCCAGTGAGCGAAAACGAAGTCCGGCCGCGATGGCACGGCTGCTGTCCATCCGTCCGTAGTTCAGGTAGCGGCCCCGCGGAGGCTGCCAGAACGGGAGCGGATTCTGCGGATGCAGATCGCGTTGGGCCAGGAAGTCCCAGTCCACCCAGGTGAACGATACCGGCGATGCGGTAATGGCTCGAATACCGTAGACGAGTTCGGCCGAGGAGAGCTCCGCCTCGGGACCGTTGGTGTTGAAGACGCCCCGCGTCTCGTGCTCGAGCAGGTTGATGTAGAATTCGGCCAGATCCCGCACGTCGACGAACTGAACCGGGTCGGTGGGGTCGCCCCACACGAGCACCTCGCCGCCGTCGTCGATCCGGTCCACCCAATAGGTGAAACGGTCGGTCAGGTCACCCGGACCCACCACCACCGGCGGGCGCGCGATGAGGGTGCGGTCCCCGAACCCCTCCCGCACGACCCGCTCGGCCAGCACCTTGTTGGGGCCGTAGCCGACCCACTCGCTCTCGGGAATGTCGCGGGGGCCGAGCGGCGCCTCTTCGTTCATGACCGGAGCTGTGAATTCGTGATATACCGCGCGCGTCGAGGTGAACAGGTACTGGTCGGTCGCGTCCTTCAGCATGTCAACGGAGCGTTCGAGCTGGTTCGCGTTGTAGCCCGAGTTGTCCACGACGGCATCCCAGCGGCGGCCCTGCAGCGCGCTGAGGTCGCCGTCCCGGTCACCAACGAGCTTTTCCACATGCGGGAAGAGGTGGACGTTGGTCTGGCCGCGGTTGAAGAGGACGACTTCGTGACCTCGGGCAATCGCGCGGCGCACCACCCAGGGGCCGATGAATCCGGTCCCGCCCAGGATCAGGATGCTCATGGTCTGGCGGCTGCCCTTCCGAACGTCCGCCTTGCCCGTCGTGCGCGCCGCGCTATTCGCGCCGGCTGCGCCCGACGGGGCCGCCACACCCAAAGCCGCCGCACCCGCCAGGGCCCCCGCTCGCTCAATGAAGTCTCGACGTGTAGCCATTGTTCGTCCCTCCTTGCGGTTGGTATGGGCAACAGACCGGCATACCCCTATTGTATCCCGGCGCGGCACGGATGTATCCACCTTCAGGATGCCGGTTGCTCGCCACCTGAGCAAGCAAACACCCGCCGGGAGAAGAATGTGAACAAGCCTGCAAAACACCACTCATCGCCCTGTTTCGCCCAGCGCATCGCCGCCTGTCTGTTCGCCGGTGGCATGATCGCCGCCGGCCTGATGGGCCTCCTCCTCGCCCCGGCGGCCGTCGCCGCCCAGGAGGACGACGAAGCCTTCGCCCGCGCCACCTCGGCGCTCCGCTTCCGCACCATCGGCCCGACCATCATGGGCGGACGCGTCGCGGAACTGGCCGTCGTCGAGTCGGACCCCAGCACCTTCTACGTCGGCGTCGCCACCGGCGGCGTCTGGAAGACGGAGAATGCGGGGATCACCTTCGAGCACGTCTTCCGGGATGAAGCGACCGCGTCGGTCGGCGCCGTGTCCGTAGCGCCCTCGAACCCCAACGTGGTCTGGGTGGGGACCGGGGAGCCTAACAACCGCCAGAGTTCGCCGTGGGGCAACGGCGTCTACCGCTCGATCGACGCCGGGCGCACCTGGACGCACCTGGGGCTTGAGAACACGCACCATATCGGGCGCATCCGGGTCCATCCGATGGACCCCGACGTGGCGTACGTGGCGGCGGTCGGCCATTTGTGGGGGGCCAACCCGGAGCGGGGCGTCTACCGCACCACCGACGGCGGCGAGACGTGGGAGCTGCTCCTCTTCGTCGACGAGAACACCGGCGCCATCGATCTGGCGATGGACCCGACCGACCCGAAGACGCTCTTCGCGGCGATGTACCAGCGGCAGCGGCGGGCCTGGGGATTCAACGGCGGCGGCCCCGGCAGCGGGATCTACCGCACCACCGACGGCGGGGACACGTGGACGGAACTCACCAACGGCCTCCCGTCCGGGGACAAGGGGCGGATCGGGCTCGACATCTACCGGGGCGACACCGACATGATCTTCGCGCTGGTGGAGGCGGACGCGCGCGGGCCGGGCGGTTTCGGTGGCGGCGGCTTCGGCGGCTTCGGCGGGGGCGGCGGCGGTCGCCAGCCGCAGAACGGCGTCTACCGCTCCACCGACCGCGGCGAGACGTGGGAACAGATCAGCACCACAAACAACCGTCCCATGTACTACAGCCAGATCCGGGTCGACCCCAACGACCCCGAACGGATCTACCTGGGCGGCGCGTCTCTCTACCGTTCGTCGGACGGCGGAAACAACTTCACCCCCGACGCCGCGCCCACGGTCCACCTCGACCACCACGCACTGTGGATCAACCCAGCCAATTCGGAACACCTCATCCTCGCCGGCGACGGCGGCGTCTCGGTGAGCTGGGACCGCTCGGACAACTGGTACCAGCTGCGCAACCTGCCGATCGCGCAGTTCTACGAGATCGGCGTGGACATGCGCGATCCCTACCACGTCTGCGGCGGCCTGCAGGACAACGGCTCCTGGTGCGGGCCCTCGAACACGCTCTCCAACCAGGGGATCCGCACGCGCGACTGGTACAACGTGGGCGGCGGCGACGGCTTCTTCACCGTCATGCACCCCACCAACACCGACCTCATGTTCGCCGAGTCACAGGGGGGGAACATCGCGCGCGTCAACCTGGCCGCGAACGAGCGCAAGTCCATCCGTCCCATCGCCCGGCCCACCGACGAAGAGGAGGACCGGTCGCTCCGCTGGAACTGGGACACGCCGATCCTGCTCTCGTCGCACGACGACCAGGTCGTGTACGTCGGCGCGAACATCCTCTTCCGCTCACCGGACCTTGGGCAGAGCTGGGAGGAGATCAGCGGCGACCTGACGCACGCGATCGACCGCGACACCCTCGAGCTGATGGGAGTGGCCGGCGGCGAGCCGCAGATGTCGCGCAACGACGGCCAGTCCAACTACGGCAACCTGACCACGCTCGCCGAGTCGCCGCACGACCCCGCCGTGCTCTACACCGGCAGCGACGACGGGCGGGTGCACGTCACCCGCGACCGCGGCGCCACCTGGACGGACGTGACCGGGAATGTGCGCGGCGTGCCCCCCTACACGTACGTGACGCGCATCGTGGCGTCCCGCGCCGCGCCCGGTGAGGTGTACGCGGTCTTCGACGGGCACCGTAGCGACGACTTCAACCCGTACATCTTCGTAAGCCGCGACCACGGCGGGAGCTGGGAGCAGATCACCGGCGGGCTGCCGATGACGTCGCTGAACGCCCTGGCGCAGCACCCCACCGCCCACAACCTCCTCTTCGCGGGGAGCGAGGTGGGCGTGCACGCGTCGATCGACGGGGGCGCGAACTGGCACACGCTGAAGAACGGCCTGCCCACCGTGCCGGTCGATGATATCACCATTCACCCGCGTGAGAACGATCTGGTGATCGGGACGCACGGGCTCGGCATCTGGATCATGGACGACATCGCGCCGCTGCAGGAGCTCAGCACCGAGGTGATGGCGTCGGCCGCGCACCTCTACCCGGTGCGGCGCGCGACCTCCTACAACATGCACTTCCCGCAGGGCTGGACCCCGGGGATCTACGTGGCGCCCAATCCGCCCGACGGGGCGTGGATCCGCTACCACCTGGGCGCGGAGGCCGACAGCGTTACGCTGGAGATCCGGGACGGGGACATGGTCGTGCGGGAACTCGGCGCCACTGCCAGCGTGGGCCTCAACCAGGTGATCTGGGACCTGCGGCTGGTGATGGACGGCCCGGACGGCGAGCCCATGGGACCGGGCCCGCGCGTGCTGCCCGGCACCTACACGGTGGCGCTGACCGTGGGCGGGGAGACTTTTGAGCAGCCCGTCGAGGTGCGCCTCGATCCGCGCGTGTCGATCTCCCGGTCCGACCTGCTGGCCCGCCACGAGGTGATGCTGAGTTCGTACCGCCTGTCAGGCCCGCGCAACCAGGCCGCCCAGCGCATGCAGCAGATGATGCAGCTGGTGACCCGTGCCGAGCAGCGGCTGGGCGACGCGGAGGAAGCGCCGGAAGACCTCACCGAAGAGATCGAGGCCGTGCGCGAAGCGCTGCAGGAGCTGATGGGCGACCTGAACGACGCTGGCGGTGGCAGCAACGTGTACGGGCAGATCGAGCGGTCCAGCAGCCCCGCGACGGCCGACCAGCAGTGGCGGATCGAGCAGTCCTGGGAGATGTTGCCGGCCGCGATCGAGCGCGTGAACGAGATGGTCACCGGGCGCGTGCCGGAGTTGCTGGCGCGGATCTATCCGGAAGGACTGCGTCCCGAGGTGGGTGAGGTGGTAGCCGTGCCGGGGAGGTGAGGGGGGGCGGCAGGGACGCCCCGGCTGCGCCGAGGCCAGTCAGGGCGCCCGGGCGCCCTCAGTCGCGCAGCTCCGTGAAGACGTAGGTGACCACCCCGCTGCCGGGGCGGTTGTCGATGTCGACGTACCCGCTGTCAACCATCCGGTTCAGGCACGCCTCGACCTCCTTGAACGTCTTGCCGGTGGCGATGACCCCCTCCGTCACCGTCAGGACCCCGCCCTTTTCCACGGCCGCTTTGAGCAGCTGGATCCGGAGGCTGCCGGTTCCCGCTGCCGCGGCCACCGCCGGCGGCAGCGCGGGAGTTTGTGCAGCCGCCGGGACGGTCTGGCGTGACTGCATGACCGGTGCCGCCGCTGGCGCGAGGGCCGCGGCGCGCGATTCCTCGACCCATCTCGGGATCGCGACTGCGTCCACGAGCACCCAGATGCCCAGGATCAACAGGGGCACGAGTCCGATAACAAACGGAAGGGTAATCAGGCCGCCGAAAAGCAGGATCAGCATCGTGACGCCATGCGGGCGGCCCAGGTAGAAGCGGTGCGCCCCCAGGAAACCGGCGAACGCCCAGATGAGGTAGGCAAAGCCGGTGGACTTCAACTCGGGGATGTGCGCGTACTGTTCGGCCTGGTGAGCCGGGAGGGTGACGTTGACCGTCACTCCGGTTGGGGATTCCTTCTCCGTCACGGGTTGTCCTCAGCTTGGGTGGCCGGGGCCGGCGACACGGCCGGACCTGCCGCCGACGATCCGCCCGGGCCGGGTGCTTGCCGGGCCTGGTTTCGAACAGGGCCCTAATATACTACGTATCCGACACCGGAATCCTTCAATTCAGACGCCCGTATTTCCTTAGCACTTCCTGCAGGCGGTCGTGGGGAAGCGCGTGCACGGTCACATCGTTCGCGCCGGTCATCGTCTCCGCCGCGACCAGCGCATTGATGATGGCCTCCTCGGTGGCTTCAACGGTGGCCGCGAAGAGGGGATTGAGGCGCCCGTTGGCGAGCACACGCGCGTCTGCGGCCGGGGCCTCCTCCGAGGCGGCTTCCCGGTTTGCCGTCGAGAACGCGACGAAGATGTCGCCCGAGCCGTTTGACGAGATGCTCCCGTTGCGCGCGAGCCCCAGCGAGACGCGGCGGGCCATCCGTTCCAGCTGGTGGGGCAGCACCGGGGCGTCCGTAGCGACCACGACGATGATCGAACCGTCGCGGTCGGCCCCGTCCAGTTGCTCGCCTCCCGCCAGCGACGCGGCTCGCCGGGACAGCGCGGCTCCCTGCGGCCGCGCACCTCCGTCCACCGGCGCGCCTCCCTCCCCCGGTCGTTCCGGCATCAGGTCCGTGATCTCCCGGCCGACCGGAACGCCTGCCACCCGGAAGGGTCCCCGGCTTCCGTAGTTGCACTGCACCAGCACTCCCACCGTGTAGCTCTCGCCCGCGACGTCGGCGAGCCGCGACGACGTGCCGATGCCGCCCTTGAAGCGGTGGCAGATCATCCCGGTGCCGCCGCCGACGTTGCCCTCGGCAACCGGTCCGGCGCGCGCGGCCTCCATCGCCGCGATCGCGTCCTCCTCGGTCACGTGCTGGCCGCGGATGTCGTTCAGGGTGCCGTCCCACGTCTCCCCCACGACGGGCAACGCCGCGAGCCAGGCGCCGCCTCCCCGTTCGGCGGCCTTCGCCACCCCCCAGCGGATCACCGCATGGTGCACCACGCCCACGCTGAGTGTGTTCGTGATCATGACCGGCCCCTCCATGATGCCGGAATCGCGCACCCAGGTCGTGCCGGTCATCTCGCCGTCGCCGTTCAGCGTGAACCATGCCGCATAGACGGGGTCGGGGGTTTCGCGGCCGCGCGGCCACACGGCGGTGACGCCGGTGCGCACGGGACCCTCGCCGATCACCAGCCGTCCGCTGCCCCGGACGATCGTGGCGTGGCCGACCTCGACACCGGCGACATCGGTGATGGCGTTGAGCGCGCCGGGGGTTCCCTCGAAGGGGATGCCGAGGTCGCGAGCGCGGGGCGGCTGGGCGGTGGCGCTGT
>VXLT01000039.1 GCA_009841475.1 Gemmatimonadota bacterium | reverse complement strand
ATGTGAAAAACACACCCCCCCCACACCCCCCCCCCCCACGCCGCCGGAACCACGGCCCGGGCAAGTTCCAATCCGTCTCATCAATTCCCCCATCTCATGAAGTACCTGGAAACGACGGTGTGCCCTGCTGGAATATTCCTGCCCGAAAGGTTGAAGCGCACCCCCAGCTCCGCCTCTCCCGGCCCGATCCTGCGCAACAGCGATGGCTGCAATTGGACCAGGTCCCGCTGAAAGCTCGGAACCCACACCCCCTCGGTGACGCCCGCCGCCCCGTCCCACCCGTCCAGCGCGATCCTGCAACCCCACCGTCCGGCCTGCGTTCCGGCCTGTACGAAGTAGAACAACTCGTCTCCGTGATCCTTGAGCGACTCGCGGTTCTCCTCCCGCCAGCGGTATCCCACCCATCCCGACACGTACGTCGAGCGCGGCCAGAACGAGTGGCCCGCTTCCGCGATGAGCTCCCAGTCGCGCTGGCCGTCGCCGAGCGGGATGAAATCGCTCACCACCCGGAAGTCGCCGACCGGGAGCTTCACGCCTCCCCGGATCGCGAAGGGGAACGACGAACCCAGCCACCTGAACGGCGCCGCGCGCAGCCAGAGCCGCGCGTCCCCGGGCCCGGTCGCGAGCCGGTCCATCCCGCCGTCATCGTAGCGCAACCGCTGGAAGGAGAGCTGGGCCCACGCGTCCACCCCGTGCATCAGCCCGACCGCGCCGGTCAGAAAGGCGGCGGTGCTGACGGCGTGTCCGTCCGCGAAGAACGCCCGCCGGTCCCCGCTCGTGTCGAAGTGGTCGCGGGTATCCTGGTGGTACAGCGCCAGCGTGACCCAACCCCTGCCCGGCGGCTCGACCCACTGTGCCCGCGCGGGGGCCGGGGCAAGACCCACGCAGATGGCCAGCAGCGCGAAGGAGGCTCCCGATCGCACGCCGGGGACTATCCACGGCCCGCTACCCAACCGGCAGCTCCGTACCGGGATGATACGCTGCCCAGGCCTGCCAGAAAGCGACGTAGGAGTCGGAAATCAGCTCGAGACGCTTGCCCCGGAGCGAACCCGCGACGGCTTCGCCGGCCACCGACCACACGGAGCCGGTCTCGGTATCCATGATCGCTCCATCCCGCACTTCGAAGGTCAGCCGTCGTCCCCCGGCGACGGGCCGGGCGCCCACCGCGGCGTGCAGGGTGTTGTCCCAGAGCACGATGGCCGGCGCGCCCGCATATTCGAATTCGACGACCCAGCGGTCGCCTCGCGCGGCCATCCAGTCGAAGGGAAAGGCCACCGGCGGATCGGTGTCGTCCCCAGGGAAGCCCAGAACCCGCTCCTTGGGGGCCCTGCGTTCGTCGGCCCGCGGGATGGGGAACCCCAGGTAGCTCGGGTTGTCCGGGAATTCGTAGCTGATTCCGTACGGGTTGAAGCTGTACAGTTCGGTGCGCCCCGCGTCGATTCCCACGACCATCGACCGGGGAAAGAGCGCCCGGAAGCCACCCCAGGTCATCTCGACCACCGGACGGCGCACAAGCCGCTGGCCCTGGCGCGGCCCGCATTCGGCGACCCCCGCCATCTGCGGCCACAATGAGTCGTCCGCGTCCCTGTCGTACATGATCAGATTGGCCTGGTAGAGCAGCCCGGAGACCCCGAACTCAACCCCTCCGAGCGGCGTCCTGTCGAAGGCCAGCGCGGAACCGGTGAGGGGGCAGTAGGTGACCGCGATCTGCTCGCTGCCACGGTTCAGATTCACGATCTCGTGGCGGTACATCACCTTGTGCGGAATCGCCAGCCACTCCCCCCCGACCTCGATGCCGATCACGCGGTCGAAGTCGGCGAGGTAGGCGAACATCGCCGTGTCCTCCTGTGCCACGAAGCCGGGATCGGTGAGCGCGGGGATCCCGTCGCGTCCGACACCGCCGTCGGCCAGAAAGGCCGGGTCGAGCATTCCGCATTCGAGCCGCTGCGACCCGGGTCCGGTGAATTCAACGCTGGAACATGCGGCGAGGCACGTCGCGGCGACCACCGCCGGCACCGCAATCCGTTCGTATCTTTTCACTGACGATCTCCCCGACAACTCCACCACCTTTCTCGGACCGAGGGCCATGGGCAGGACCGAAGATGACCTGAGGCGCACCCTGCGCCGAATCGACGGGCGGGGATACCCCGCGTACCGGGACCTCAAGGGAACCTGGCAACTGCCACGGTTCAAGTTGATGGTTCGGCATGTCCAGGGCGACCCCTTCGCGGCTCCCACCCGGGTCGCGGCCTTCCTGGAGCCCGCTCGCGCGGGCTTCCCCGCGGCTGCCATCGCCACCGCCTCGCGCCGGACCGGCCTCTCGTGCCTCCTCGCCCGCACCTTCGCGTCGCGCGCGCGAGGTGCGCGTCCGGAGCGGGCAGGAAGCGGCAGGAGCGGCGAGGTCGCCATGACGGACCCTGGCCAAGCCGTCCTCCCCAACACGGCGGTAATCCTGGGCCCGGACGGTTCCGTCGAGGCCCGCTTCACCGTGGGCCTGCCCGCCGCCGGGCGGCGGGTCCTGGGCCGGCAGGCGGAGAAGCTGCTTCTGGAGACGGTCCCCGGCCTGGTGTGCGCCACGCTCCTGTACGCGGCGCACGATCCCGCCGAGGTCCGCGGCCACGCCGAGGTCAACGAAGACGCCGACCACCTCCGTTCGCAACTGGCCGGCCGCGGCCTCGTCGCCTTCATCGCCGACGGCGCGCTTCTGCCCCGCCGCAGCGGCATCGACGACCGCCCCATGAACCTTGGCCAGGCCACGCTCTTCACCTCGCCGCCGAGCCTGCAGGTCACCCTGGAGCGGCTCAACGCGCCTCCCCTGGCAGGCATGGGGATCCCGCGGGGCGTCAACCTCCTGGTCGGCGGCGGCTATCACGGCAAGTCCACGGTGCTGGACGCGGTGGCGCGGGGCGTCTACAACCACCGTCCCGGCGACGGCCGCGAGTGCGTCGTCACCGACCTCGGCGCCGCCAAGGTCCAGGCGGAGGACGGCCGCTCCGTCGCGGGCGTGGACATCTCGCCCTTCATCGGTGCGCTCCCGGGCGGGCAGGACACAACCAGCTTCTCAACGCCGAACGCGTCGGGCTCGACCAGCCAGGCGGCCGCGATCATCGAGGCGCTCGAAGCGGGGACCCGGCTGCTGCTCATCGACGAGGACACCGCCGCGACCAACTTCATGATCCGCGACCGGCGCATGCAGGCCCTGGTGCGGGGCGACGACGAGCCGATCACCCCCTTCATCGACCGGGTGCGCAGCCTGAGCGAGGACGCCGGGGTGAGCACGCTGCTGGTGATCGGCGGGTCGGGCGACTACCTGGATGTGGCCGACCGGGTGCTGGCCATGATCCACTACCGCCCCCGCGACCTCACGGCCGAGGCACGCGCCGTCGCCGCGGACCATCCGACCGGACGGCTGGCGGAGGAAGCGCCCGTGCGGTGGCCGCTCCGTCACCGCTTCCCCGATCCGCGGTCAGTGCGTCCCGGACGGGGCCGCCGCGAGCGCCACATCAAGGTGCAGGGCCGTACGGCGGTCGCGTTCGGCAACGACCGCATCGAGCTGGCCGGCGTGTCGCAGATCGTGTCCTGGGCGCAGACCCGTGCGATCGCGCTGGCCGCGGCGCATTCTCGCACTCACATGGGCGCCGGCGCGGCAATGGAGGACGTGCTGGCCGCACTTGAAGCCGAACTGGCTCGAGGCGGCCTCGATGTCCTCGACCCCGGCAGGCCGGGCGACCTCGCCCTGCCCCGCATGCAGGAAGTCGGCGCCGCGCTATCGCGACTCAGATCGCTTCGGGTCGCGGGAGGGTAGCCGGCGGCCACGCGACCGGCTGCCGACCGCGGGCGCGGCAACGGCCGAATGGCGTGACTGCCTCAGGACGCCACTTGCATGTGGCCCGCTTCCGCCAACAGCTGCCGCAGGCGCTCCTCGCGTTCCGGAAGGGTAGTCCTGGCGATCGTTCGCGCCAGCCCGATGCGTTCTTCCTCCGAGATCTTGTCCAGAACCGATATCGGTGTGCCATAGCGCAACAGAATCCGCTTGGCGTCGACGGCTACCGAGTCGTTCAACTTGCCTCCTTGACCAGATTCGTCCCGGGCGGAGCAGTCCCTGCCGCTTCCGCCCCCATCCCTTCCGCGTTGCCCCGCCCAACCGGCAAGAGGGGCTGAAATATCGCGGATTCCGGGGTGACCCTCCATTATCTTCCCATCATGAAAGACACCGGACTGTCGCGGTCTGCTGAGGATTACCTCAAGGCGGTCTACTCGCTCAACGAGCGGGGTGAGGCCGCCGGGACCAACGAACTCGCGCGCGCCCTCGAAGTACAGCCGGGTTCGGTGAGCGGAATGATCCGCCGCCTCGCCGAAGACGGACTGCTCGAGCACGAGCCCTACCGGGGCGTCCGCCTCACCGCGGAGGGGAGCCGCGAAGCGCTGAAGATCCTGCGCCGGCACCGTATCATCGAGTCGTTCCTGGTCCGCCGCCTCGGGTACGACTGGGAGGATGTGCACGCGGAGGCGGAGCGCCTGGAGCACGCCGCATCGGACCGCCTGATCGACCGCATGGCGGAAGCGATGGGCAACCCCACCACCGATCCGCATGGCGCGCCTATCCCCAACCGCGAAGGGAAGATCGACGCGACCCCCTGGCCACGCCTCGACGAGGTGGCGGCGGGTAGGCGGGTCACAGTGCGTGCGGTCTCCGACGAGGATCCGGAGCGCCTCCGCTACTTCAAGTCGGTAAGCGTCGTCCCGGGGGCCCGCGCGGTCGTGCAACGTAGCGGGACGGACGGTGGTCCGGTCACCCTGATGGTGGATGGCGCTTCGGAGCCGCTGTCGATGCGCCCGGCAGTGGCGCGCCGCGTGGCCGTTGCGGAGATGTAAAGCGGACACGACATGATGTAATGCCTGCCTTACATCTCTAAGCCGCTGGCCCGCACAGCGGCGGCATGCCAACGTCGTCGGGCTCGGCCATGACCTTCAGCGCACGCTGGGTCGCGGTCCCGAAGAAGCCCGTCCCGCCCCCGAAGACCGAAGGGATGCGTATGATCCCCGAGGGGTTGAAGTTCCCGCCACGGGCCCAGTTCACCCAGTTCCGGTCGGTGGCGGCGAACGCGACTTCGGCCCGGCTGCCGCCCGGGAGGCCGTCGTCGAGTATGCGCAGCAGATCGGCGTCGGCCTCGTCCCCGAAGTCGAAGAGACCGTATTCCCCCGGAAAGAGAACATCGGTGTCCCTCTCGCCGATCGCGAACCCGGTCAGGTACAGGGAATCGGGCGCCTCCACGTCGCGTCCCGCGAGGGCTTCCGGCAGTCCCTCGATCCACGCGTCGGAGAGGTACGACCAGGTTCCCGCCGCCTCCGTCCACCTGAACCGGTAGTTGGTGTCCGGCTCCAAGCGGCACTGTCCCCCTTCCTGGGAGAGCCCGACGAAGCTGAATGCATCGGGTATCTGGCTGACCCCGCCAAGGGTGCGGCCATCCGCAAGGACCACCTCGAGTTCGACGATCTCCCGGGGGGCAAAGGGCGAGGGTGAGCCGCCGGCCGCATAGCACGAACCGACATCCTCGTTCGGCTCGTCCTCGTCGTACGTGAGGCAGGCACCGCCGCTGTCCGCCACCGCGAGATGCACGACCGCACCCGACGCACCCGACACCCGCACCGTGGCCCCCGCCACCTCGTCCGCGCGGTTGGCGCTCAGGGTACGGTGCAGGTAGGCGTACACAAAGAGCCCGGTCGTCCCATCCTCTTCGAGGTTGACGACCAGCTGCGACTCGACGACGACCACGTCTTCCGATTCGGCCACCGTCACCTCCGTAAGCGCACACCCCGAGAGCAGGGCCGATGCCGCAACGCCTCCCGCGAGCGCGAACGCATCGAACCGTCGAATCATCAGAACGAAACCTCGAAGCCGATCGTGGGCAGGAAGGGAATCATCGACACACCCTGCCGCTTCGGCGGCGAGGCCTGGTAGTCGAAGAAGTAGAACAGCACGTTCTTCCGGTTGTAGACGTTGATGACGCTGAGGTACGGTGTCATCGTGCCCCAGTTCTTCGTGATGGTCTTGCGAAGCGACAGGTCCAGCCGGTGCCTGGGCGGGTACCGTGAGCCGTTGCGCGGTCCCAGCACCACGGCGTCTCCGTCATCGGCATCCAGAACCCCGGTCACGAACTGGGTGCGATAGATGTGGAAGGTGCCCAGCGGTTTGGTGTACGGCAGGCCGGTCCCGAAGTTGGCCCTGGCGCCCAGTTCGAGTCCCCACCAGTCGAGCGGGCGGCGCACGGCCAGATCCACCTCGAAGCGGCGGTCGAACACGGGCGGGTAGGTGATCCACGGCCGCGGCTCGATTCCCACGCGGGTGTCCGGAAAGGACCGGTCTGTCTTCAGGAAGGACACCGAGAGCCAGCCGGTGGTCGTGCCCCGGTCCCGCTTCAGGTAGAAGTCCACTCCGTATGCCGTCCCGTCACCGGCCACCAGCGCGTCGCTGTCGTCGTTGGGATCATCGGCTGCGTTGAGCGAGGCCACCCCGTCAAAGGTGCGGTAGTAAGCCTCCAGCGAGGCGAACCAGCTGTCGTCTTCGCCGAAGAAGCTCTCGGCCCCGACCTGCACCTGGTCGGACACCACGCGCGGGGCCTCCTCGCCCGCCAGCACCCAGGTGTCGAGTCCAAAGGGAAACTCCTCGTCCCGCGTGGAGTGGATGAACTGGCTGTACCGGCCGGCCGCCAGACGGACCGCCGAACTCCTGCCTCGCAGGAAGCGCCTGACCGCGAAGCGCGGCGACAGCGTTGCTTCCGTCTCGCCCGCGTTCGGCCGCCAGTAGTCGGCTCGGACCCCGCCCTCCACGAGCCAGTCGGGGGTTGGGTCCCAGTGTACCTGGCTGTACGCCGCGAATTCGATGCCGCTCCCCTTCTGGTCGAGAAAGGTCGCGCCACCCCCCACCAGGCCGTTGTCGTACGCGACCCGGTTCAGGGCCACGCCCGACTTCCAGCGCGTCGCCCACGACGGATAATGCTCGATGTCGGCGCCGACGGTCGCCTGCTCAACCCCGGTCTGGAACTCGGTGTCGATCTCCGGGAACCCGAGGTCGGACCCGAAGCGGGAGAACGACGTGCGGACCGACATCGACGTGCCGCCCTCCATGGACTGCGTCCACGATCCCCCGATCGCGTCGTTTCCCCACCACCACCGGATCGGCAGGGGCGTTTCGGAGATGCCCGAGAGATCCACGATGTCCCTCCCGGTGTAGCCGACGAACCGCAGCCGGCTCCCGTCCTCCGTCCAGGCCTCGAAGACGCCCTGAAGGTCCGTCAGATGGTACGGGAAGTCGGCCACGGGCTTGATGAGCAGGTCCAGATAGGAGCGCCGCGCCGACATCCTGGCACGCGTCGCGGTAAACCCCATCCCCTCCGCGGTTGCCTGCGGAAGCTGGCCCTTTACCGCCACGCGCGTCGCCAAAAGGCTGACGCCCGCATCGACCCCGAAGTCCCCGTCGCCGGGGTCGCTCGCCACCGTCAGCACCGACGAGACGCGCCCGCCGTATTCGGCCGGGAAGCCCCCGGACTGAAGCTCGACCCGGTCGATCATGTCCGCGTTGAAGACCGAGAAGATGTTGCCCAGGTGAAACGGACTGAAGATCGGCACCTCGTCGAGGAGGATGAGGTTCTGGTCCGCCGATCCGCCCCGGACATTGAAGGACGCGGAAAAGTCGGACACGCTGGTCACCCCCGGAAGCACCTCGATCGCCCGCAGCGGATCCGACTCGGCGATCACCGGAATCGACTTGAGCGCAGCGGATTCGATCTCCTGGACGGTGATTCCCGCCGACTCCTCGAAGCGGGTCCGGGCGCGGCTCCGGTCAGCCTCCACCGTGAGGCCCTCGACCGCGATCGGCGCAATGGTCAACGTGACTTCGACCCGCCGGGTTGCCCCCGCGGCCATGGTCAGTTCCTGACGTTGGTCCGCGAAACCGAAAAGGGTCACGGCGAGCACATGGTCGCCGGACTCCACGTTGCGGAAAGCAAAGAACCCGAGCGCGTTGGTCAGGGTGAATTCCTCAAGGGTCGAATCCGCGACGGGGAAGAGGCGCGCAAGGGCGCCTTCGATCGGACGACCGTCTTCGGTGCGAACCCGCCCACTGATCGAGCCGGTCTGGGCCGACGCAACTGCCGGGAGGACGAGGAAGAGAAGAAGGAGCAGGATCGGCGCGCCGGAACGCCAGGTAGCCCGTGGACGAATCCCCCCCGGCATTCGGGCGGCGATCCATCCGCGCTCGACGCTCCGCTTCACCTGTTCGTGATGTAAAGAGAACATTACATTATGTCACGTATACTATACTTTCAGCCGCCCCCGAGGCTCCGCTCTGCGTTGCTCCTCGGGCGAATAGCGCCGCTATTCCCCTCTCGTCGCGCCTTGCCGGCCCGGCGCCTCGCCGCTCTCGGTGCTCGGGCGGGTTCATCCACCGACTGCCGGATCGCAACGCCCCGGCCAATCCCGGTTGAGAGAAAAGTTGTGGACACCGATCCATGGCCCTCCACGGCGGTTCTCGATGGATTGGGAGCCTGACTTCCGCAAGTCCGATGGCCTTGGCCCGGACTCCCGGGTCTTCCATTCTAATCTGACTCCGTATGTATAACGTAAACACCTTCCCGGAAATTCCCCATTGTCACCCGAAGCCGCTCTCGCCCGCCTGGCCTCGATCGCGCGCACGCCGCTGGCAGCGCTGCCGACGCCTCTGCTGCCCGCGCCCACGCTGGCCGCCTCCCTGCGCGGCGATGTCGGCATCTCGATCAAGGCCGACGCCTGGACGGGATTGGGGCTCGGCGGCAACAAGGTGCGGAAGCTCGAGTACGAGCTGGATCCGGCAAGGCTGCGGGGCGTGACCCACCTGGTGACTGCGGGGGGGCCGCACTCCAACCACTGCCGGGTGACCGCGGCCGCGGCCGCGCGGCTCGGGCTGGGGTGCACTCTGGTGGTCAACGGTGAGCCGGCGGATGCGGGGCGCGGCAACGCGCTCCTGCACAGGCTCCTGGGGGCCCGCGTCGTGACGGTGGCCGGCCGCGCGGCGCGCGAAGCCGCGATGGACGAGGAAGCAAGCCGGATCGCGGGCGGGGGCGGGCGGGCGCTGGTCGTGCCCGTGGGAGCGTCCACTGCCCGGGGCGCCCTCGGCTACGTGCGCGCGGCGGCGGAGATGCGGGGGCAGCTCGGCGGCGATCACGGGCCGGTCCGCCGGGCGAGCCCGCCGGCGACCCGTGACGTTCCCCCCGGACCCGGCGCGCGCACCGAACCGCCCGTTTGGATCTTCACCTCCGCCTCCTCCGGGGGAACTCTGGCCGGCCTCATCCTCGGCTGCGCGCTCATGGGGTGGCGGGTACAGCTGGTCGGAGTCAGCCCCGATGACCCGGCCGGGACGGTCCGCGGCGCCGCGACCGAAATCGCGCTGGCCGCCGC
>VXLT01000099.1 GCA_009841475.1 Gemmatimonadota bacterium | reverse complement strand
CCGCCCTCGCCCGCCCCCGCGACATCGTCCGCCTCGCCGACGGCGACGTCATCGACCTCGAGGCCGGCCTCGTCCGCCGCCGCATCCACTCCCGCGACCACATCATGTACGGCTTCAACGGCCAGTATCCCGGACCGCTGCTGCACGTACCGGAGGCGGCGACGATCACCGTCAACTTCACCAACTCGATCCCGTGGCCGACGACCATCCACTGGCACGGCCTCCGCCTCGACAACGCGTCCGACGGGGTGCCCGGCGTCACCCAGGACCCCGTCGAGCCCGGCGGGACCTTCCGCTACACCGTCCACTTCAAGGACCCGGGGGTGTACTGGTACCACCCGCACCACCGCGAGGACATCCTCAAGGACCTCGGCCTCTACGGGAACATGCTGGTCGAGCCGCGCGACCCCGGCTACTACGGCCCCGCCGACCGCGAGGAGTTCCTCATGCTGGACGACTTCCTCATGGCCGGCGACGAGCCCATGCCCTTCGGCGAGGAGCGCACGACGCATGCGTTCATGGGACGCTTCGGGAACCTCTTCCTGGTCAACGGCGAGCCGAACTACGAGCTGGAGGTGACGGCCGGCGAGGTCGTGCGGCTGTACGTGACGAACGTGTCGAACACGCGCACCTTCAACCTGTCGTTCGAGGGGGCGGGAGGGCGGCCGCCGCCGCGCATCAAGGTCATCGGCACCGATGTCGGGGCCTTCGAGCGCGAGGAATGGGTCGAGAGCATCGTGCTGAGCCCCGCCGAGCGCTACATCGTGCACGTCCGCTTCGACGAGCCGGGCGAGTACACCCTTCTGAACCGTATCCAGGGTATCGACCATTTGGGTGGCGTCTTCTTCCCCGAGACGGACACGCTGGGGACAGTGCGCGTGGTGGCCGCCGCGCCTGCGGACGCGGAAACATCCGGCGCGCCCGCCGCCTTCGACACCCTCCGCACCAACCTGCCCGCCGCCCGCGAGATCGCCCTCTACCGCGACCAGTTCGACCTCCCCATCGACCGCGAGCTCACCTTTACACTGGAGACGACGGGCATCCCCTACATCGTCCAGCGGCTGATGCGCTTCGATTCGGCGTACTTCCACCCGGTGGAGTGGAGCGGCACGATGCCGATGATGAACTGGAACTCCTCGTCGCAGGAGGTGCGCTGGATTGTACGGGATCCGGCGACAGGGGCCGAGAACATGGACATCGAGTGGGAATTCGAGGTGGGGGACGTCGTCCGGATCCGGCTGCACAACGAGCGGCGGTCGTTCCACGCCATGCAGCACCCCTTCCACATCCACGGGCAGCGCTTCCTCGTGCTCGCGCGCAACGGGGTGCCGAACGAGAACCTGGCCTGGAAGGACACCGTGCTGCTCCCGGCGGGCACCACTACCGACATCCTGCTCGAGATCACCAACCCCGGGCGCTGGATGGCCCATTGTCACATCTCCGAGCACCTCGAAGCGGGCATGCGCATGCTCTTTACGGTCAACCCGTGACGCCCGCCGCCGACTGGCGGGAAGCCCACCGCCAGGCCGTCGAGGCCGGCCGCTCCACCTACATCGACCCCGGAACCGGCTTCCAGGTCTTCACCGAACTCGGCCTCGAACGGCGCGGACACTGCTGCGGGAGCGGGTGCCGCCACTGCCCCTACCGGCACGAATCGATGGAGCTGGACAGCCGAGTCGCCGGCGCCCAACAGCCCTCCTGGCTCACCGGCACCGCGCCCCCCGGCGAACCGGCCGACGTCCTCTTCTGGAGCGGCGGCAAGGACAGCTTCCTCTGCTACCGGGTGCTGATGCGCGAAGCCGTCCGCCCCGTCGCGCTCCTGACCACCTTCGACGCCGCCAGCCGCATCGTCGCCCACCAGGAGATCGGCGTGCGCCAAGTCGTCCGCCAGGCCGAGCACCTGGGGCTTCCGCTGCTCGGCGTTCCCCTGCACCCCGGCCACGACTATGTCGACCGCATCCGCGAAGCGGTGTCCCTGATCCCCGCCATCGCCCGCTTCGTCTTCGGCGACCTTCATCTGCGGCACATCCGCGAGTGGCGCGACACCGCATTCCAGGACCTCGCGGCCGAAAGCGGCGCGACGCTCCACTTCCCCCTCTGGGGCGTTTCAGCTGAAACGTTAATCACGGACCTGGAGGCTAGCGGGGTCCCCTGCGTAGTCTCGGCGGTGACCGAAGCGGCCGAGGGCATCGTGGAGGTGGGGGATGAATTCGGGCGCGAGATGATGGAGCGCCTCCCGGACCAAATCGACCCGTTCGGGGAAAACGGGGAGTTTCATACTCTCGCCAGGGTTTGGGGGCCGTAGACTGCCTCTGGTGCTTCAGCGCGGGTAGGGGCGGCTCTGGCGAATATCGGCCACTCTGGCGAGAATCCTTGAGCCATCGATCCCTCCCGTGTGTTCGCGCCGGACGCACCCACGCACGCACGATGTCAATCAGGAGAACTCCAGAACATGAGATCACGCACCCTCCCCTCGCGCACCCTCCCCGCGGCCGCTTTGGCCCTGGGAGCCATCGCCGCCCTCACCGCGTACCCCCCCACGGCCAGCGCCCAGCGCCCCGTCCAGGGCTCGGCAGCGGCCTCCTACGTGGCCGTGGACGCCGAAATCGTCGCGCTGACCGGCGTCACGCTCATCGACGGCACCGGCGGGGCCGTCCAGCGCGGCCGCACGATCGTGATCGAGGGCAACCGCATCACGGCGGTGGGACCGGACGGCCGGGTGTCGATCCCGGGCGGCGCCTCGGTCCTGGACATGTCGGGGCACACCGTGATCCCGGGGCTGGTCGGGCTGCACAACCACCTCTACTACACGGCCGCGGGGGGACGCGCCGCGCAGCTCACCTACAGCGCGCCGCGCCTCTACCTGGGGAGCGGGGTCACCACCGTGCGCACCACGGGGAGCCGCCAGCCGTACGCGGAGATCAACCTGCGCGAGGAGATCGAGGCGGGGCGGGCGCCGGGTCCGCGCATCCACGTCACCGCGCCGTACATCACCGGCGGCGGAGGACTCACCGGGATGACGCTGATCGGCTCGCCCGAGCAGGCGCGCCGCTTCGTGCGCTACTGGGCCGCCGAGGGGGCGACATGGCTGAAGGCGTACACGCGCATCAGCAGCGAGGACCTGGCCGCGGCGATCGACGAGGCCCACAGGCAGGGGATCAAGGTCACCGGGCACATCTGCTCGGTCAGCTTCACCGAGGCCGTCGAACTCGGGATCGACAACATCGAGCACGGCCTGCCGACGAACAGCGACTACTACCCCGGGCGCGGGAAGGACGAGTGCCCGAACGACATCATGGCGCAGGCGCTCTCGGTCGACGTGAACAGCCCCGAGGTCGCGCACACCTTCAGGACGATGATCGACGCGGGCGTCCCCATGACCTCCACGCTGGCCGTCTACGAGCTCTTCTTCCAGGGACGGCCGGTCCGCGACCAGCGCAGCCTCGACGCGATGAGCCCCGCCGTGCGCGCCGACTACCTGGCCAGCAAGGCGCAGATCGACGAGGTCGGGCGGGATCCGGCGGGGCTCCTGAACGCCATAGCCTACGAGAAGGCCTTCCACGACGCCGGCGGCGTGCTGGCGGCGGGAGTCGATCCCACCGGCAACGGCGGCGCCCTGCCCGGCTACGGCGACCAGCGCAACTACGAGCTGCTCAGCGAGGGCGGCTTCGCTCCGGCCGACGCGATCAGGGTGATGACCGCCAACGGCGCCATGGTCCTCGGGGAGGACGATCTGGGGACGGTCGAGCCGGGCAAGATCGCCGACCTAGTGGTGCTTAGCGGCGACCTCACCGCCGATCCGTCCGTGATACGCAACGTGACGGTGGTATTCAAGGACGGTGTAGGCTACGATTCTCCGAAGATGCTCGAAGACGTGCGGGGGCTCGTCGGAATCAGGTGACCCATCCACTGCAAGCCGGGGAATGAGAGACATGTCGCGACCGAGGCCGTTTCACCTTGTGGCGTTCGCAGCAATCACGATCATGGCCGGGTGCGGGGGAGGTGACGGAAACGGGAACGGGACGATCACGCCCCCAACGCAGCCCAACCAGGCGCCGCGGGCCGTCGGCAACCTCGGCGAGCTGGAACTCGCGCTCCGGGCGGAAGTCATCCATGACGTATCCAACAACTTCAGCGACCCGGACGGGGACCGGCTCAGCTTCACCGCCACCTCCTCGGACCCGGGCATCGCGGGTGCGCAGGCGAGCGATGCCAACATCACCATCACCGGCGTCGCACCCGGAACAGCGACCATCACCGTCACCGCGCGCGATCCCGGCGGCCTGACCGCCAGCCTGCCGCTCGGCGTCTCCGTCAACGGCCCCCCGGTGCTGACGGACTCGATCCCCGACCACATCCTGGCCGAAGGCGCGAGCGCGACGGTCGACCTCGACGACCACTTCACCGACCCCGACGACGACGTGGCGAGCTACGAGGCGGAGTCCTCGGACGCGTCGGTCGCGAGCGTGTCGGTCGAAGGCAGCACCGCGACCATCACCGGCGTTTCCGCGGGCACCGCGACCGTGACCTTCACGGTAAGGGACGAGTTCGGTCAGGACGGCACGCAGGAAGTCGGCGTAACCGTCGAGGAGGCGAACCAGGCCCCGCGGGCGACCGACTCCATCCCCGCCCAGGAGCTGATGCCCGACGGCGAGGTGACCCTGGACCTCTCCGGCCACTTCACCGACCCGGACGACGACGCGCTCACCTACGCGGGGGAGACCTCGGACGCGGACGTCGCGACCGTCATGGTCGACGGCAGCAACGCCACGATCACCGGCGTAGCGGGCGGCACCGCCACGATCACCTTCACCGCGAGCGACCCCGACGGACTCTCGGCCGACCAGGAGGCCATGGTCACGGTCAACACCCCGCCGATGCCCGAGGGCACGATCGACGAGATCACGCTCAGGGTGGACGCATCGACCACCCTCGTCGTCTCCGGCTACTTCAGCGACGCCGACGGCGACGCCCTCAGCTACGAGGCGACCAGCTCCGACGACGACATCGCGACCACGTCGGCGGCGGACAGCACGGTGACGATCAACGGCCACGCCGCCGGAACGGCGACCCTCACGATCACGGCAACCGACCCGCGCGGCGCGTCGGCCATGCAGGAGGCCACCGTCGCCGTGAAGACCCCCCCCATGCCCGACAGCGTCCCCCCCACGCACGACATGGTCGTAGGCAACCACGTCGAACTCGACTTCTCGACCTTCTTCACGGACGAGGACGGGGATGAGCTGACGTATACGGCGGTGACGTCGGACGCGGCGGTGGCGACGGCGTCCGTGGACGGGAGCGTGGTGACGACGACGGCGGCGGGGGAGATTGATGACTCGGTCGGGACGGTGGTGACGCTGACGGTGACGGCGACGGACCCGGCGGGGTTGTCGGCGGAGCAGGAGGCGATGGTGCGGGTGAGTGCGATGGAGTATGACACGTTGGCGGGGATTACGGTGCTGGAGGATGGGTCGATTTCGGCGTCGCTTGGTGAAGCCACACTTACGCTGACCTTCTGCCTCCCGCTCAATAGCTTCTTCTTCGAACCCAACCAATACATCACCTCGCATTGGTCGGAGTGGCAGCGGGCAGCCGGTACGGGGTGGGTCACTGCGCCCGGCACCCATCAGGATGGTCGCATCTGTCCTATTACCCCCAGGCTCGATGAAATGCAGGACGGCACCTACAGAATGATCGGCCATCTGACGTTCGTCACCGTCGATACCACCGACACTGGCGCTCCAGACCCTACGGACACCCTCAGTGTCGTAACCAGCACCCTGCGATCCCCCACGTTTGACCACGAGGCAGAGAGCGGCCCAGCACAGGACGCATCCTTCAGCAGCTTGCAGTCCGGCCTGTTGGATGCCGCCCAGCCCAGCCGCGCGTCACACCGGTCCCTCGCCCTTCCCGGATCGCGCTTCCGGCCTCCCCCAGCCGCGGAGGCACGAGCCGCGAGTCGCGTCGCCCAGGTGCGCGCAAGCGTCCACGCGACCCTGCGGCCTCCCGCATTCACCCGATCAAACTTCGACTTGGGCCTGGCAGGAGGCGGCGGAATCGAGATCGGTCTTTCCGACGCGCTGGGCGTGTCGCTCGGCGTCCCCTACACCTTCGGACTCCTCGACATGGACAAGCACGACCGCGACTCGCTGAAGCATCGGGTGCTGAGTGTGCGTGCCATCGGGAAGAAGCGGAGGGGTGAGAAGCAGCCGTAGGGGCCAGCATTCCCGAGCGCAGTAGTGCACGAGGGGAACCGGGAAGAGGCAACTCACCACCCGAGGAGAGAGCGGTCGAAAGGGAACCACATGGGAGCCGGAGGAGGTTGCGGATTCGGCAAACTTCTGTTTTCTTTTGTTGCGCTGTCGGTGGCCGGGCATCCGCACCCCTCGGCGGCGACCGCAACCACCAATTGTGAGTCGCTCCCCGGCCACCCGCAGCTCCCCCCGCTACGCCATTCGGAACGGACACCCCTTAGCCCCCCGAGGAACTAATGAGCCCCAACGAAAACGCCATCAGGCTCGCAATCTCAAAGAAGCAGCCGATTGAAACGATCTACAACGACAAGCCGCGGATACTCTGTCCCCATGTTATCGGCGAGAAGGGGAACAGCATCAACATACTATCCTACCAGATCGGCGGTGACAGTAGCCGCGAGATCGAGCCCGCGGGATCACCCAACAACTGGCGGTGCATGCACCTCGACGAGCTTGGATTCATCAAGTTCCGAACCGATTTGGCTTGGCAGACAGCCGATAACCACACCCAGCCGCAAACTTGCGTCGATCTGATCTACGCTGAGGTGTCGTATTAGGCCTCGCTTACTTCCGCGGATAGACACTTCAGCCGAAAACGAATACCGTGTTGACTCTTGACCTATAGGTGACCCTTCCGCTAAAGGAGGATTCCGTGAACAAGGCTGACTTTCTCGCTGCCCACAAGTGTCTCACAATGGCCTGGTACCGGCACCGCGACGATCAATCCGTTCCAGACCTGGCCGCCCGGTTTCGGATGCAGCAGGGACGCGAGGTCGCGGAGTACGCAAGAGAACTCTGGCGCGAGGGCACCCTCGTTGGCGGCCCTACCGGCGAGGCTATCTCCCTCACCCAGCGACTCATCAAATCCGGCGCGAGGACAATCTTCGAGGCCACTTTCCGATCGGATCCGTATGTCGCCAAGGCTGACGTGCTCATTCAAAACGGAGATGGTTGGGATGTCATTGAGATCAAGTCTAGCTTCTCGAACTCAACGAAGGTGGCACATGACTATGTGGACGACCTCGCGTACACAGTGATGGTACTCCGACGTGCCGGGATCAAGGTAAAGAGGTCGCACCTATTGCTCCTGTCTAGGGACTATCGGTATGGTGACTCTGTCAGCAACCTCTTCAAGACCCTCGACAAGACGCAGGACGTTGACGCCCGGGCTGCAGAATACGGTCAGGTGGCCGATGACATCGGTGCTGCCGTCCATGGTGCTGAGCCGCCTCAGGCCGTGCTCAAGCACGCCTGTCGAAGTTGCGACTTCTTAAACACCGTCTGCCTCGGATCGGGAATCCAGCATACGGTATTCGAGCTGCTCAATCTACACAAGACCAAGTTCGAACGATTGTACTCAGAGGGCGTCGTTGATATCGCTGAGACGCCCAGCGATCTGAGTCTTACAGTGATGCAGCAGCGCGTAAAGGATACTGTTGACTCGGGCCAGGTATTTGTCGCTCCGGAGCTTGCGCCGGAGCTTGGAGCCCTTCAGTGGCCCTGCTACTATCTGGACTTCGAAACCGTCGCAACCGTTATGCCCCTATATGAGGGCCATGGGTGTCATCGCCAGGTACTCACGCAGTTCAGTGTTCATCGTCGTGATGGTCCTCAAGCCAGATTGGATCACTACGAGTTTCTCGCGGACGCGACCAAGGACCAAGAGAGGGAACTGGCTGAACGCCTGATTGAGGTTCTCGGCGCACAGGGCGACATTGTGGTCTATAGCCACTTCGAGAGTGTCCGCATTAAGGCCTTAATCTCAAGGTTTCCCGATTTGATTGACCCGTTGGAGGCCATCCGAAGACGGTTGACTGACTTCGCTAAAATAGTCAGAAAGCATGTGTACCATCCTGCGTTTCACGGCAGCTTCTCTCTCAAGAAGGTAATCCCGGCGCTCGTTCCCGACGTGACCTACGCCGACCTTGAGATTGGTGATGGCGATGCCGCTATATCGATCTTTGCGAAGATGGCCCGCAATGAGATTAGCGACATAGAAGACGCTCGCACGAACCTACTCGCATACTGCAAGACCGATACCCTGGTGATGGTCAGGTTGCACGACAAGCTGACTAACCTCGCGCCTTCTTGATCTTGCCGTCTCGCTGGTGATCGCCTGGTGGTTCTCCATTTCGCCGGCGCTCAGCTTTCGACCCTAGCCCGGATTTCTCACACGGCACCAGCGTAGTGACCTGAGGGCGGTATCCAGGCCGTGATTGTGCCGTCGGACCGCGCCCGAAGGAGCGAGGAGTCCCTCGGAGGGATGCGCGGAGTCCATGGCGACCTCGACCCTCTGGACCGAGACCGTGACGCGGGCGCCGATCTTGAGGAGCTAGAGCCGGAGCGTTCCGGCGGTGGCGCGGGCCAAGCGGGTGCCCGCGAGCATGCGCCTGAGCGCATCGACGAGGACCGTGCAGACGATGGACGGCGGGGACACGGCGTCGCTGCCGATGTCCAAGCGCTTCGGTTTCGGCATTCCGCGGGCTCTGCAGGAGCTCGCCGCGGCCCAGGCCGCCCTCTCGGGTCACGCCAGCACCGTTTTCGCGCACCCATTTCTTCCACGACTATTATTGCCGTTCGTTTCGGTTCGGGATGATGCTGGGTCGCTGAACGATGACGACATCGACAATCCGAGCACTGCGTTGCTTTAACGCGTTTCGGATTACTGAGTATCTCTCCGGCTCGGGCCGGTCTCGGTCGTCGTAAATGTACACGATCATCGACCTAAACGGGTTCCCCTCCCTAAAGTACAGGGCGAGGTCATCCGTATAGTGCCCCCGATTTCCCTGGACAGTAGTTTAGCAACCCTTCCGGGGTCCAGGAGAGAGGAGGCACGCAATGTCTCGGAATACGGAAGAGCAGGACTCGGCGAAGAGCCGCGGACGGCCGGAGGGCCTGCCGAAGCGGTGGAGCGCACAGCGGAAGGCCGAGGTGGTGTTGAGGCTGCTGCGGGGCGAGGACATCGGCGAAGTGAGCCGGGAGATCCGGGTTGCGCCGCCGGAGCTGGAGCGCTGGCGCAGAGACTTTCTGGACGGCGGCCAGCAGGGGCTGAAGAAGAAGAACCGGCCGGGAGGCGAGCTGATGCGGACCCGGGCGAAGCTGGGAGAGATGACGATGCGGGTCGAGTTGCAGGCGGAGCTTCTCGAAAAAAGGGGGTACGGGGACGAGCTGAGGAAGCTCTTGAGGCGCTTGGACGGGT
>VXLT01000283.1 GCA_009841475.1 Gemmatimonadota bacterium | reverse complement strand
ACGCGCCCTCCCTCCGCCCCCCCCCCTCTCCCCTCTCTCTCTCGTACCCTCCGGGCCGGCACGTCCCGCGGCTCGCCCATACGGGGGGGGGGGGGGGGGGGGGGCGGCGGATTGCCTCGGGCGTCGGACGGCATGGCGGAAGCTCTTCTCCGGTGCGGCGAATGTGCAACCACTGCGAACACGGGCGTCGTCAGAATTGTAGCAGGAAGTATCCTGGGTTCCGAGTCCCGAGGCGATAGCAATGGACATGTGTCATTCAGCCGGCTTCGCAGCCGCTGTCCTCGTAGCCCTCCCGCCGCTGGCCGCGCCGGTCACCGCCCGCGCCCAGGAGGCCACCGTTCTCACGGAAGACCTCTGCACAAACTGCTCGATCGCGGCCATACCCGATGTCGAGCTCGGCAACGACGGTGAGTCGGTGATCGGCGTCGCCTGGGACATCCACCGGCGTCCCGACGGCCGTTTCGTGATGGCCTTTCAGGATGTGACGTACGAGTTCACGATCTTTTCAGCCGATGGTTCCGGTTTCCAGCGTGTTGGCCGCGAGGGAGAGGGGCCGGGTGAGTACTCGCACGTGTACTTCGTCAGGGAGTCCGGCGGGGAACTTCACGTCTTCGACCGCGCCCGGAGGCGCCTCACCGTGTTGGATCCCGACTTCGAGGTGATCCGGACGGCGACGCTCGATTGCCTCAACTGTTTCGGCCTGGATTTCGTTCTGCTGCCGGGCGGAGCGACCGCCCTGAATACCACCGTCCCCGCGGGTGGGCGCGAGGCGTTCGCGACCGCCAAGACGGCGTTCGTCATCCACGTCTTCGACGCGAACGGCAATCTCATCCATTCGATGGACGAGATCCCCATGGACGGTCCCTTCACTCCTGCCGAGGACGATGGCAGGTTCCTGGAAGTCGCGCCGGACGGATCCTTGCTTTCCGTTCGCGCAAACGAGTACCGCATCGACCGCTGGGACCCGCAGTCCGGGAAGCTGCTCCAGAGCTGGGTTCGTGAAGAAGACCCGTTTCCGGGCGGCCAGTACCGGATCCAGCCGGATGATGCGGGCAGACTCTGGGTGTACGTCTACCAGGGATTGGATTCCCCCCGGGTCGTCGAGGTGCTGGACCTCGATTCGGGACGCGTTCTCGTCTCGCAGGTCGTGGATGCGAAGGGCATCTTCTTCGCTCCGGGCTGGGTCGCCGACTACGACAACGAAGCGATCTTCCCGAAGTACCGGATGTATCGGCTGCAATTGGTGGGAGACCCGGGTTGAACACCGCCTGCCACACCAGCCCCGCCCTTCTGGCCACCGTCGTGTCTCTGGCCGGCACCCCTCACGCCCGCGCCCAGCAAACCACCATCCTCACCGAGGACCTCTGCACAACCTGCACCATCGAACTGACCCCAGACGCCGTGCTCAGCACCGACGGCGAATCCGTGATCGGGATCGCGCTGGACATCCAGCGGCTCTCGGACGGCAGCTTCGTGATGGCGTTCGACTACCCGGTGCCGCATGAATTCACCGTATTCTCGGCGGGGCCCCCGGATGGCTGGCCGTCTACGACGAGGCGGCGAACGTGCCGAAATACCGGATGTACCGTGTGCGGCTGGTAGGGTAGAAGAAACACTGACCCGGCCGGCACGTAGGTTGTCAATGCAAGCCGGCACGGAAGTTGCCAATGCAATCCGGCACATAGTTGCCACTGCAAGGACCCCCGAATGAAGCCGCTCGTTTCCCGGACCTTTGTTCCCTTGGCCGTCGCGGCCCTGGGCAGCGTCGCCTGTGCCGATTCGGGCGATCCCGCACCCGCGCCTCCCGAGCGGCCGGCCCCCGAGTTCGAGACTGAGGACACCGCCGGGGTCCCCATCGTCGAAAACGCCCGTCCGCCCGCCGATTCACGACTGGACTGGCGGATCGGCGCAGAACCGGCCCTGTCGATCGGAGAGGTCGACGGGCCGGACCCATACCTGCTGGACATTTCCGATGTGCTCCGGATGCCCGACGGCCGGATCATCGTGGCGGACCGGGCTTCCGGCGAGTTGCGGGCCTTCGACACCCTGGGGGTCCACCTCGCCACCTGGGGTGGCTCGGGCGAAGGGCCCGGGGAGTTCATCAACCTCATAAGTGTCGACCCCTGGCCGGGGGATTCGCTCGTTGCGCGCTGGTCGCAGGGGAATCGCCTGACCGTCTTCGACTCGCAGGGCAACTACGGGCGCGTTTTCGCGATGCAGGACCGGGTCCGCATCTCCGTCGAAACGGTGCTGCCGGGCGGTCTTGTCGTCGGTTCACAATTGGACCCCACCGCGAGTTCCCAGCCAGGGCTCTCGCGCTCACGGAGCATCTACGAGATCAGGGGCCCCGATGGGGAGCCGGGCCCAACCATCGGGTCGTTCCCGGGGAGCGAGTGGTATTCGCCTCCCGTTGAAGATGGGGTCATGGTCATCGGGATTCCCTTTTCCCGCGGCGACGTCGTCGTCCCGTGGGGCGACGATGTCATCGTCGGCTCCGACGACACCTACGAGATCCGGGTCTACGCAACCGACGGGACGCTGAAGCGCATCGTCCGCCGGGAACACGATCTCGTCCCCACGATGCAGGCGCACCTGGACGCGCTGATCGAGCGCCGGGTGGCGGGATCGCCAGAGCCGGAACGGGCGGCGAGAAGGCGTGAGGAGCGAGAGCGGTATGAGGATGTGCGCCTCCCGGAGACCCACCCCGCTTTCAACAGAGTCCGGGCCGACGAGCTGAACCACCTCTGGGTTCAGGAGTACACCCTGCCGGGAGAAGGCGGGCCCAATCCGGTGTGGACGGTCTTCGACCCCGAGGGACACGTCCTGGGCCTCATGGAGACCCCCGCGGGGCTGCGCATCTTCCAGATCGGGGCGGACTACATCCTCGGCTACGCCACCGACGAGTTGGGCGTGGAATACGTGCAGGTGTGGTCGTTGAGCCGGTCGGGCGGCTAGCAGCGGCAAGGGTTTTTCCACCGGAGAGTGGCGCCCGCTCCTTGACTACGGTCGCCCCCGCGCCGCAACATGCCAGTCAGGGCGTTCCCGACCGGGGGGCGGCCAGGGTCCGAAGCCGCGAGGAGCCGTCATGAGCAAGCGCATCGTTTCCCGAATCTCGACACCGGCGTTGTTGGCCGGCCTGCTGTGGGCCGCAGGCTGCGCACCCGAAGGCGCGGAGGAGTCCGCCGAAGTCGACGCCACCCCCATCGAGCCCAGCCCCATCGAGGATCCGGCACTGGACCTCCCGAACCCGAACCCGACCGTCATGGCCGACTGGGTGGACCTCCCCGACGGGCGCGAATGGGGCTCGACCGCGGGCGTCGACATCGACCCGATCGACGGGCACATCTGGGCGTACGACCGGTGCGGCGGCGTGGGGTTGGCGGGCGGATGCGCCGAGAACCTCGTCGACCCGATCTTCAAGTTCCACCGCGAGACCGGCGAGATCCTGGCCAGCTTCGGAGCGGGGCACTTCGTGCTTCCCCACGGCATCCACGTGGACGCGGACGGCAACGTCTGGGTCACCGATTCGCAGGGGACCGAGGACAAGGGGCACCAGGTCATCAAGTTCTCCCCCGAGGGCGAAGTGCTGATGGCGCTGGGGCAGCCGGGGGTGCGGGGCAGCGAACCCGGGCTGCTGAACGAGCCCTGCGACGTGATCACCGCTCCCAACGGCGACATCTTCGTCTCCGACGGCCACAGCGGACAGAACCCAAGCGCAAGGATTCCGGAGGGCTCCACCGGGCGCATCATCAAGTTCTCCCCCGAGGGCGAGTACATCATGGAGTGGGGGATCATCGGCGACGAGCCGGGTCAATTCCGCACGCCGCACGGAATCGCCTTCGATTCGCAGGGCCGCCTCTTCGTCGCCGACCGCGGCAACCACCGCATCCAGATCTTCGACCAGGACGGCAACCACCTGGACACGTACGACGCGTTCAGCCGCATCAGCGGCCTCTTCATCGACCGCGACGACAACCTCTACGCCATCGACTCCGAGTCGAACCCGAACAATCACGAAGGCTGGGTGACGGGCATCCGCATCGGGCACGTGTCGGAGGACCGGGTGACCGCGTTCATTCCGCCGCACGCCCTGTCCGCGGATTGGCCGCAGGGGTTCGCGGGCGAGGGCGTCGCGGTGGACTGGGACGGCAACGTCTACGCCGCGGAAGGGCCGATCTCGCTGCGGGCCGCCGGGGGCGGACTGACGAAGTACGTGCGGTCGGGGAACTGAGCGCGGAAGAATCGACTTCAACCCAAGGAGAGGTTCGGGGCCGTGGCGGGCGCAGCACCGGGATTCTCTTCCTACGCGGGATTCCGCAGGGTTGGCTGCCGGGCACGGATGAGCCCTGCCCCTCAAGTCCAGAAGTTCGCATTGCCCGCCAGGACGGTCCCGGGGGGGGCAACCGTGCACAACTGGCCGGACGCCGGTCTGCGGCCTGGTGAGTTCCTCAATGCCCCGCGGTTCCTCTGGCCGGTCCCGGCGGCCCGGATTCTGAGCCCGGATCCGTGATCTCCGGCCGTGCCGCGACCGCAGCTTCAACCCCTTGGCAAGACCTCCGCGCCGGTCAGACCCAGGTGATGGTCGGTGGACCAGACGGTGTCGATCCCCAGCTGCTCGATGAACACCAGACTTGAGGCGTCCACATAGGTGAGGCGCGTGCCGCGCAGCCGGTCGAGGAGGCGGCCGGTCTCCCGGTGATGCTTCGCGTCGACTTCCAGGAGGACCAGGCCTTCAAGGCTGCCGGCGAAGAGCCGGAATGATCGCGCGGCTTCCTCGCCGTGCCGGTGGAGGAACCACGAATACGCTTCGGACCAGACCAGGAGCGATGTGTGCCAGTGGGGACGGACGCCGCCGAACAGCGTGCGGGCCCGCGGATGGTGCTGGTCGCGCCTGCTCAGCGCAGCGATGAAGATGCCGGTGTCCAGAAAGACCTTGCGGCGATTCACGGGGACTGAGGCGCTCACGGGGATTCCCGGCCGTAGAGGACCTCGTCGACGGTGCAGCTGTCGTCCGGGCGGCCCTCCACGACGCCCACATACGCCATCCACGGCTGGTTGCCGGGGACCCGCGCGAGAGCGATGGCCAGGCTGCGGCGGCACAGCTCCGCGAAGGAGATGCCCTGTTGCCGAGCGAGCGCCCGGGCCCGCTCGTAGAGTTCCGGGTCCAGTGAAACCTGTGTGCGAATCATGGTGTTATCACCCTCCGGTGTCATGATAACACAAAAACCCGGTACCGAACCACACCTGTGAGACCGAGCTGGTCCCATTCCGTCACCCACAGGTGCGTCCTGCTGGCCTGCCGGATCTTCGACCGCACCGGCAGAAACAGGGAGCCGATCGGGTCCCCCGCCTCGTTCAGCACGTGGACGGGCGTTCCACTGTCCGTGCGGCGCAGCTCCACCCAAATCGTCCCGTCGAGACCGAGCGTGACGTCAGTCGGGGGGTACACGACGGGCACGCGTTCGCGGGCCAGGGCTCTGAAGCGGCGGGCAAGATGGTTTTCGGGCACCATGTCTGCGAGGCCGCGTTCGATTGCCGAATCGGGGATCGGCTCCCCGGGGTACGCATAGGACCGTGAAAACACCGTGTCGTCGGCCGGGCGGACCAGCGTCAGGTTGTAGGTCGGTTCGAGCGTCGACTGATCAGCCGTCATGAACAGAAATCGGCTTCCATCCCCGGCGAATTCAACTCGCACCCGGAGAGTGAAGGGAACCGGGTTGCCCAGGCCGCCCACGACGACCATCCGGTGTTCATCGTCCGGCGGCGTGGCGACCACGGTCGGTTCCCCATCACGCGACACCCGCACAAACGCGTTCGCCCCCCAGCCGCTCCTTCCGCCGGTCGCAATCCTAAGGCGGGCCTCCCCGATCTTCGCACCCCGGGCACCCACGGCCAGGGGGACGAAGAAGACAATGGTGCTATCCGCTCCCAAAGCACGGGAGTCCCGGCCAAAGAACCGGCCAGCCTCCGTGCGCACCAGAGTCCCATCCGCAAGCAGGTACGTTCCGCGGATCAGCTCCACATCCCATACGACCATCGTATCCGCAGCCCAGAAGACGGGACCCACGCTTCGGAATTCGCCAGGTCCCTCTCCGCTTCTCCCGAGCATCGTCACCAACGTTCCATCCGGATCGTAGATGCGCACCCGGTGGTCCTGCGGCTCCGGCACGACGATGTGACCCTCGGGTCCGACGTAGACCCACCCGACTGCGGAAAAGTCCTCGGCGTTCGCGTCGAGCCGCAGATCCTCGACGAGTCTCCACTCCGCATCCCCCGGATCTCCGTCCGCATCCTCCGGTTGGGGGGGATCGTCTCCTGCGCCCGCGCAGGCCAGGCAGAGGGTCGCGCCCGCGATCAGAACGGCGGGAAGGATGGGTCGAGGGTCGGTTTTGGGTCGCGGTTTGCGGGTCAGCCGGTACATGTTATCACCTCCGGTGATCATGATAACACCGCGCGTGACAGGCAGCGGGCCCGATGGGCAGCGGCGTTGCCCTTCGCTGGCCTGCCCCAAGGCGGCGCGGTACAATTCCCACTCGGCCACCCCGAGTCCCCAAAACCATCGGCCAGACCATGTTTGACTATCGTCGCCTCCTGCTCGCCGGCGCCCTCATCGCCCTCGCGCTCTCCGTCCCCGGCACCCCCCTCTCCGCCCAGGACACGCGCCACTTCGACCTTATCGTGCGCGGCGGGCGGGTCCTCGACGGCACCGGCAATCCCTGGTTCCGCGCCGACATCGGGGTCGTGGATGGGCGCATCGTCGCGCTCGGCGACCTGGCCGGGGCCACCGCCGACCGCGAAATCGACGCGACCGGCCGGTACGTGTCGCCTGGGTTCATCGACATCCACTCCCACGCCGACAACAGCGACCCCGAGGGCGGGGGCCGCTCGATCCGCAACGACTCCACCCACCGCAAGACGGCGCCCAACGTCGTGTCGCAGGGGGTGACGACGATCGTGGTGAACCAGGACGGGCGATCGCCGTGGCCGATTGCCAACCAGCGCGCGATGCTGGAGCGGCAGGGGGTCGGGCCTAACGTGATGATGATGGTGGGCCACGGGACCGTGCGGCGGATGGTCATGCAGGACGACTTCCAACGGGCGGCGAGCCCGGCGGAGGCCCGGCAGATGGCGGCGCTGGTGCGGCAGGGGCTGGAGGAAGGCGCGGTGGGTCTGACCGCGGGACTGGAATACGCGCCCGGGCGGTGGAGCACGACCGACGAGCTGGTCGAGCTGGCGGCGGAGCTTGCCCCGTACGACGGCGTGTACATCTCGCACGAGCGGGCCGAGGGGCCGGATCCGATGTGGTATCTGCCCAGCCAGCACGAGGGGCGGCCGCCGACGCTCCAGGACGCGGTCATGGAGACGATCGAGATCGGGCGGCAGACCGGGGTGCGGGTGGTGGCGACCCACATCAAGGCGAAGGGGGTTTCCTTCTGGGGGTCGAGCGCGTCGGCAGTCCAGCTCATCCAGCGGGCGCGGGACGAAGGCGTGCGCGTTTGGGCCGACCAGTACCCCTATGCCACCAGCGGGAGTGACGGCAGCACGGTGCTGGTGCCCCGCTGGGCGCTCGCCGACCCGGAGGCGGCGAACCCGCGTGAGGCCCGGCCCCCCGCCGACATGCTGGAGATGCGGCTGCAGGACCGACTGACGGCGGCCCGGATTCGCATGGACATCTGGCACGAGATCGGGCGCCGCGGCGGGCCCGACCGGGTCGTGATCTTCGACTACCCGGACCCGGACTACGTGGGAATGAACCTGCGCGACGTGGCTTCGATGCGCGACGAGCATCCGGTGGAGACGGCGATCGCGCTGCAGCTGGAGGGCGACCGGGACCGTGCGGGCGGCGGGCGCTTGCGCGGCTTTTCGATGTCGGAGGCCGACGTGGAGAACTACGCCGCGCAGCCCTGGGTCGCGACCGCATCGGACGGCGGGATCGCGTGGCCCGGCGACGGTCCCGTCCATCCCCGCTTCTACGGCACCTTCCCGCGCAAGATCCGCCACTACGCGATGACCGCCGGGGCGCTCTCGGTCGAGTCAGCGATCCGCGCGCAGACCTCGCTTCCCGCCCGCATCATGGGTCTCGCCGACCGGGGCGAGATCCGCGAGGGCTACTGGGCGGACCTGGTCGTCTTCGATATGGAGACGATCACGGACCGGGCCACCTTCGTGGAGCCGCACCAGCACTCGGAAGGGATCGACCATGTGCTGGTGAATGGGGAGTCCGTGGTGCGCGACGGGGTGATCGTGATGGCGGTGCCGGGCAAGGTGCTGGTGTCGAGGCGGGGGGGGCGGCCGCGGGCTTGATGGGGCCACCACCATGCGCAGTTGGGTCAAAGGCGATGACCGAACTAGGATTTACAACTGCGGCCTTGTACACATAATGACCAAAACCGCAATCTGGAAGGAGGCGATACGCCCAACTATCCGAATCTCACTTTAGGCACTTCCAGACCTTCTTGGCGGTCTTCCATCCGACGGCCTTAACTATGCACCAGAACTTGTCGACAGACACGCTGCACGATCGTGCAGCCTCAAACATCTCTTCAATATCCGAGGTCGCGACAGTTTTCGACATGGAGCCGGAGCCTTGATCGTTGGACATACTCACTTCCTTTGCGTGGGGCTTGAGGATCGCATCCTTCTTTTGAACAAAGACACCTTACGGCTAACAGATACGATGTCGATGGATTGTTGCCTGCGCAAGTACATCGCCCAGCAGTGTCCCGAAACATGTTCACCGACCACATTTCGGATAACGACTTCGCGTGTCGTGCATATTAGGCATAGAGTCCGGAGCTGATTGATATCTTAGACAACGCAAACGTATACTCTCGCTATGGCTGAACGTTGCTGACTTGTCCACTCGTGACGGAGCCCTCCAGATCCGTCCAACCAGCCAGGTTCTACACCTCCTTTTTGGGTCCCATGGGTCGCCACGGGCGGTTCATCGCGCGCTCAGGGAAGTCGCGGCAGCCGTGCCAATTGGCTACAGGCGAGTTTCGGTTGGATGGTCCTGCGTGCTGCCTCGTGGATGTCTTGGAAAGCGAACCCGTTGGTTCGTTGCCGCCGGGGGATTCTGGACCGGGTGTGCCTCCGCCTGTCTGTGTGGCCTGCCGCCCGGCCTCGTCCAGGTCAGTTCCACGCTGCCGTCTTGACCTCCATTCTGGCCGATTTCCGGTTGCGGACTGACGGCTTGGCCGGGATGTCCCGCGATTGAGGAGGCTCTTGAGGGGTGCTCGTCGGACCGCCGCGATACTCACGTCCGTTTGCCGCTCGCAGTACTAGGGACCGGAACCCCAGTACCGGGATTGGCTGCTCGCCTGGCTTGATCCTTCCACCCTTCACGTCTTCGCCCTCACCGACCCTGGCATCTTCGCCGAGCCCGACGTCCCGAGTTTCCTCGACGCCGGGGGCTTGACCCATTGACAACACCGCCCCCCCGTCCCAAGACTGTTGCCTTATTCCAAAGGGCGGAGCCACCGGGACAGGAGGAATTGGGGGTGGCGGGGTGGTGGTGGGTAAAAAAGGGGGGGGGGGGGGGGGGGG
>VXLT01000360.1 GCA_009841475.1 Gemmatimonadota bacterium | reverse complement strand
CTTTTGTCTCGTGGGCTCGGAGATTGTTATAAGCTACAGGGGTTCGCGTGGCAAGGTGGTGGGCCGAATGGGTGGGAGGGTAGCGCGGTGGTTGGCGGGATCGTGTATGATCGGTGTTGGTGCCGCCCCAAATCAAATGCCCGAGGAGGATGGAATGGACGATTCCGACGCCTTCGAGCTCTACGACCTGCGGGTCGAGGTCGTGGCCGGAGAGAGGGAGATGGTGTGCAGCCACCGCGAGGGGGACTACTTCGAGCTCAGGGGCGAGGAACTCTCGCTTCCCGCGGGCCAGAGCTTCCCGATCTATCCGCTCGCCGCCCTCCTGCCGCTGTTGCCCGCGAAGCAGAGGATGACGGATCCCAACGACTGGATGACCACCGACGCCGAGGTGGCGTGCCCGGATCCGTACTGCGGCGCCCGCTTTCGCATCGTTCGGACGGGGGTCACCACCTTCCGCCACGGCGAGGTGACCCGGACGCCGCTGGGTGGTCCCGGCCTCGTGAGATGAACCATGACCGGCACGGTGAACCATGACTGGCGCCCCCCCGCCTCCGGCGTCATCCGGGGGTGCTGGCAGCTCTCGCGCGGCCACGGGCCCGGCTGGACCCGTGACCTCGCCTTTGCCGCGCTTGATTCCGCGGCCGCGATGCCTGGGCCGCTGCACCTGGACTGCGCCGACATCTACACCGGCGTGGAGGAGCTGCTGGGGGACTGGACGGCGAGCCGGAAGGAAGCCGCCGGCGAGGTCGTCGTGCACACCAAGTGCGTCCCGGACCTGGCCGTGCTTCCCCGCATCAAGCGCGGCCACGTGCGCCGGATCGTGCTGCGCTCGCGCGACCGGCTGCGGCGCGACGTGCTGGATCTCGTCCAGCTCCACTGGTGGGACTTCGGTGTTCCGGGATGGGTGCGCGCAGCCGGTTGGCTCGCCGAACTCCGCGAAGAGGGCGTCGTGCGACACCTCGGGGTCACCAACTTCGACGCAGGCGCCCTTCGCACCCTGCTCGACGAGGGCATCCCGATCGTCACCAACCAGGTTCAGTTCTCCCTGCTGGATCGCCGCCCCCTCGGCGGCCTCACCGATCTCTGTGCCGAGCGCGGCGTGAGTCTCCTCTGCTACGGCACGCTGGCGGGCGGCCTGCTGGCCGACGGATCGTTCGCCGGCGCCGACTCCCGCTCTCTCACCAAGTACCGCTTCATCCTCGACGAGGTCGGCGGCCCGGCGGCACTGCAGCGCGCGCGCGCCGCCCTGGCCCGGATCGCTGCCCGCGAAGGCGCCTCCGTGGCCGATGTCGCGGCTGCCTTCGCGCTCACCCGGCCCGCGGTCACGGCCGTGATCATCGGCCTCAGCCGCCGCCACCTCGCCACCCACCCCCGCACGGTGAGATTGCGACCCGAGGATCTTGCCGCCCTCCAGGCCGCCGTCCCCACCACCGTCCCGGGCGCGGTCTACGAGGCCGAACGGGACCGCACCGGGCCGCACGGCAGGATCATGCGGTACGACCTCAACCGCCGCCGCCACCATGCCTGAACTCCCGGAAGTCGCCCTCTACCTCCACGCCCTGCGCGCGCGCATCCTCGGCGAGAGGCTGGAAGCGGTGCGCATCCGCTCGCCCTCGCTCCTCAAGAGCTTCGACCCCCCGATCGCGCACGCTCACGGCAGGGGGGTCGAGTCCCTGTCGCGGCTCGGAAAGCGCGTCGTGATCGGCCTCGAGGACGACCTGTTCCTCGTCATCCACCTCATGATCGCCGGCCGCTTCCAGTGGCGGAAGCCCTCCGCGGCGATCCCGGGCAAGCGAGGCCACGCGGCCTTCGACTTTGCCTGCGGCACCCTCCTCCTCACCGAGGCGAGCAGCCACAAGCGCGCGTCCCTGCACCTGGTCCGCGGTGCTCGCGCGCTGCACGACCTGGACCCCGGGGGAATCGAGCCGCTCGAAGCGACCGCGCGGGAGTTCGCCGCCGCGCTCCGGCGCGAGAACCGCACCCTGAAGCGCGCCCTCACCGACCCCCGCATCCTTTCGGGGATCGGCAATGCCCACTCCGACGAGATCCTGCTGCGGGCCCGGCTGTCGCCGGTGCAGCTCACGTCCCGCCTGAGCGACCCCGAGATCGAGCGCCTCCGCGCGGCCACGCAGGCGTCCCTGCGGCAGTGGTCCGCGCGGCTGATCGATGAAGCGGGCGACGACTTCCCCGCGAAGGTCACCGCCTTTCACCCGGCAATGAGCGCGCACGGCAAGTTCGGCGAGCCCTGCAGCCAGTGCGGAACGGCCATCCAGCGGATCGTGTACGCGACCCGCGAGACCAACTACTGCCCGGAGTGCCAGACGGGGGGACGCCTGCTCGCCGACCGGGCGCTATCGAGGCTGCTGCGCCGGGACTGGCCGCGAAAGCTGGAGGATCTGGAGTCGCTGAAGCGGGAGCGCGACGCGGGCTAGCTGCGCCTGGACAGACCTGCGTGGACTCGTCCGGTGGCTGGCGCTAGCGGCCTACGGCCTTGGCCTTGGGAATCGGGATGCAGAGCTTGTCCCCGCCGAACCCGAAGGTCTTGCCCATCCTCCGCCACACGGTGCCCCACATCGAGCCTTCCTCCACTTCCACATGATCGTGGCCGGCGTGCGGATCCACGGCAACAGCCTCGACCGGCGCCTGACCCTCCATGGGACGCTGCGCCGCGAACATGGGCTGTACCGAGACGGGACGATTCCCCATGGCGGTCTCGAGGAGTTCGTCGAAGGTGGGGGCGGGGGCGCTCTGCTCGGCGACCACCCCGTTGTCCAGGGACTGGACCGTTGCGCTGCCCGGGGCGCCAGGCGATCCGGCGTCGGCCGCCGCGACCTGCAGCCCGAGCTCGGCGTGCTGGGCCGCGGACTGCGAGGTGCGTTCCGTTGCCGCCGCGGCGACGACGGGATGCTCTTCGGACGGAAGGGGAGGCAGTTCGACCTCTTCCTGCACCTCGACCACCCGGATCACTTCGATGGCGGAAAGCTCGAACGGCGACTGCATGGTTACGCGTTCCGGCTCACCGGTCGTGCGGGAAAGGTCCACGGGAGTCAGGGTCAGCGCCGCGAATGCCCAGCCGTGCAGACCCACCGAGATCACAATGCCGGCGAGGAGTCTCCTCCGGTTCGCCTGGATCCTGGTCGTCCTCGAACTCACATCCGTTCGCGAGGTCATCGCGTCCTCCGGAATCTGCCGACTTCACCCACTACCGACTAATATTCATACAATCGGCGGCGGCGCAAGGTTCCGGGCGGGGCGGTCGTCCGGCGCGGACAGCTTCCCGGGGCGCCGGCGAGTCCCGACGATTCCGCATTGTCCGCCTCAGATGTCGAAGTCGGCCACCACCGGCGCATGGTCCGACGGGATGTCGGTCTTTTTGCCCTTGCGCTGGTCGCGGTCCACCCAGGCGCCCGTCGACGCATCCGCAACCGGTGCCGTGGCGAAGATGTGGTCGATCCTCAGTCCGTCGTTCCGCGGGAAGGCCAGCTGCCGGTAGTCCCACCAGCTGTAGAGCCGGCCCTCCGGGTTGTGCTTTCGCACCACATCCACGAATCCCCAGCCGCGGATCCGCTCCAGCGAGTCGCGCGCGTCCGCGTGGCAGAGGACGCTCGGCGCCCACCGTTCGGGGTCCTCGGCATCCAGATCGTCCGGCGCCACGTTGAAGTCCCCCGTCAGGACGACCGGATCGGCGGGGCGGTGACGCGAGTCCACCAGCTCCAGAAGCCGCCCCATCCACGCCAGCTTGTAGTCGTACGCCTCCGACCCCACCGTCCGCCCGTTGGGGAAGTACGCGGAATACACCGTCACTCCCCGAACCACGCCCGCGATCAGCCTGGCCTGCGGGTCGTCGTCCTCCAGTCCCTTGCGCACGTCGGCGATGGGGTGCGGGCTGATGAGCGCGACGCCGTTGAAGGCCTTTTGACCATATACCGCGGACTCGTATCCCTCGTCGCGCACCACCTCGGAGGGGTAGGCTTCGTCGGTGGTCTTCAGCTCCTGCAGGCAGAGGACATCGGGGCGGTGCTCGCGCAGCCACCCAACAACGCGCGCCTCCCGCGCCTTGACGGAGTTGACGTTCCAGGTGGCGATTCGCATGGTGGGTAAGTTAGTGGGTCGGGAAAGGGCAGCAAGGCGGGTCCGACGTTGCGTAAGCGTGGCGCCCGAGGGGCGTCAGAAAGTCATCTATACATTACATTATGTCGTGTAAATATTACACTTCTGGCATGGGCGGCAACGACTCCCGGCTCCGTCTCACGGCAGCGATGGGGGCGCTCACCGCCGTTGCCTGGGCGGCGCCGGTCCTCGTCCTGGCCTGCGGTTCCGGGGACGGCGCCAACGAGGCCGGCGGAGGCGAGGGGCGGGATGCGCCCGGTGGGAACGAGCTTCAGGCCGCACCGGCCGACCCGCGGGCCGCGCCGACGGACCCGCAGGCCGCGCCCCCCGAAGGCCGGCTCTTCCCCGAAGTGCTGTCGGTTCGTGACGCCGTCCTCCACGACGGTGTCTGGTTCGTGGTCGACATCAGAGAACTGCGGATCCACCGAATCGCGTCCGATGGCACCTATCTGGGCAGCTTCGGGGGGCGGGGCGAGGGTCCCGGAGAGCTGCGCGGCAACGCCGGGCCGGTTGCGATGCTCGGAGACTCCGTCGTGGTTCGCGACCAATGGGGGCTCCACCTGTACGACTTCGAGGGAGCGCCCGTGGCCGACTGGAGAGTGGAGGACGACCACTGCCTCGCTCCCTCCGGGGTGTCCATGGATTCATCGCCCAAGGGCCTGCTGCTCGTAGTGCAATGCGCCGGACGCGCCGGTGTGGAGCCGCGACCCAGGGTCGTCCTGGCCGAGGGCAGGGGTCGGGCCCGCACCCTGGTCACCGATACCGCTGACGTGAATGAGGTCCGCTGGGACCGGGGCTTCCCGCGCATGGCCGCTCATCCGCGTGGTTTTGTCTTCGGGTACACGGGCGACGAATGCCTGGGTCTGTTCGACCTGGAGGGGGCACCACTCGAACGCATCTGCCACGACTGGATGGACCGGGTGCCGTTTCCCGAGGAGGAGGCGGACGAGTACATGAGGGATTTGACGCCGCGCGCCCGAAGCCAGGGAATGCGCGTCCACCGCCCCGAGTTCTATCCGCCATTCGTCGGTTTTTTCGTGGCCGGGGGCGAGAATCTCGTGTATGTGGCGCAGGTCAGCGAAGAATCTTGGCACGGTGTACGCCTTGTCACCCGCGGGCGCTCAGGCGGGCAGACGATTCTCCCCATCCCGGAAGGGGCCAATCTCTTCGGCAGCGGCCGATCGGTCCTGGCCGCCTGGGCCGACCTGGAGGGGACGCGGATCCAGTTCTACACGCTCGACCTCGAACGGAACGCGGCGGAACCCTGGCCCGCGGAGCGTCCCCGATAATGAACCCCGCCACCCGCTGACCATCTGGTGGAAGCCCCGTTCGCCGGCACTAGCGGACCCGGGTCCAACCGACCGCCCCAGCTCTCGGCCGTCCGCCTGCCTGCCTCGCCTACAGGCGGACACGACGCCTTCCCCTTCAGCATCCCGGCGCTGAGGGGCCCTTGCGAAATGACGCTGCCGGGGCCGGTGACCTTTTTCGCGGGCGAGAACGGCTCCGGGAAGTCGACGCTGCTGGAGGCTCTCGCGGTCGTCGCGCAGCTGCCGACGGTGGGGGCTACGGAAGCGGTCAGGGACGATTCCCTGGCCGCGGCCCGCAAGCTTGGCCGGGCGCTGACCGCCGTGTGGCGCGGCCGTACGCACCGGGGCTTCTTCCTCCGGGCGGAGGACTTCTTCGGCTTCGTGCAGCGGCTGCAGCGGGAGCGGGCGGAGCTGGAGGCCCGGCTCGAGGAGGTCGACCGCGAGTACGTGGGCCGTTCCGAACTCGCGAGGCGGCTCGCGAGGGGGCCGGCCGCCGCGTCACTGGGAGCGATGGAGGCCAGCTACGGCAAGGACCTCGACGCGAACTCCCACGGCGAGAGCTTCCTCCGCCTTTTCCGGTCCCGCTTTGTGCCGAACGGGCTGTATCTCCTGGACGAGCCGGAGGCGGCGCTGTCGCCCCAAAGCCAGCTCGGGCTGGTCGCGATGATGAGCGAGATGGTGGAGCAGGGGGGGCAGTTCATCATCGCCACGCACTCGCCGCTGCTGATGGCCGTGCCGGGAGCGACGATCTACAGCTTCGACGACTCCCCGCTCCGGGAGGTGGCGTACGACGAACTCGACGGCGTGCTGCTCTTCCGCGATGTGCTGGCCGCGCCGGAGCGGTACATGCGGCGGATCTGGGAGGTGGGGGGGTGACGAGCTGGGTCACCGAAGCCGGCCGATCCGGTGTGATACACGAAGCTACTCATCCTTCCGCACCAACCTCCTGCCCACAACGTGCGGTCGATCCATCGAGTCCCGCCAGATCCCCCAGACATGCGTCCCAGTGGCGTCATGTACCATTAGCGACTCGGGTAGCAGGACACGGCGCGGTGGCTCGTCGACTCCGTCCCTCCGCACGGCGTAGTACGCCCGCAGGGTGTCCAAGCGCTCGGTGGTCTTGATCCAGACTTCGCCCGAGGAAGCCAGCACGTGCCGTTCCGCCGCCGGCAGGTACTCCGGGGTATGCAGCGCATCTCTGTACATCTCTCGTAGCTGCCCCCTGGACACAGCATCGGGTTGTCCGGGGAGCTCAAGGCCGGTGCCAACGCTGCAACCGCGCCATCCACTTCCTCCTCGATCATTCGGGCCGTCAGCCTCCGGGGTTCGATCCGCAAGTGCCGATGCCACACCGTGTCTCCCGCAACGTTCGTTTCGAGCAGTTCGACCGCGCCGGGCTCGCCCTTCACTCGCATCACCACCGCGGCATCGGGCTCGAACACAACCCGGTCCGCATCACCAAACCACTGGCGTCCATAAAGCGGGCTGCCGTCCGCCAGCTCCATGACGTGCATCCGGTTGCTGACATCCATCCAGAGCAGCGGCTCGAGTTGCTCCCACTGGCCGGAGTCGGAACGGCGGACACGCAGCAGCGGCTGGCGATCGACAGGCGGAAGTCCGACTCTCCCGGCTTCCACGTCCGCATACACCTCGGGGAATCCCAGGTACCCGCCATCATGTGGCCAAGCAAGAATTACACCGAACCCCTGGTAGCCCAGCGCCGCGTCCACTCCTCTTACGGTTCCCAGGAGCGCCCCATCGGCGCCGTAGTGGGTGAACCGCGAACCGATGCCTTCCTTCACCCAGAACGAGCCGTTCGACTCGACGAACAGGTCCTGGGCGGAAACGAACTCCCCGGGGCCCTGGCCTTGCCCACCAACCGTGAAGCGCAGGACCCCATCCGGCGACCAGGCACTCACAGTTGCGGTTCCGCCATCGAGCACCAGTACGCCGTCCCCTGCAAGATCCGAACGCACGTACGGGACAATGAAGAAGACATCCTGTTCGGGCGCGTCGCCGAACTGATGCTCGGCTTCGGTGATCCAGACGGGTTGAACCGTGTCCTGGGGAGCCCCTCCGCTCTCACCACAGGCCATCAAACCGATGAGAGCAGCAGCGGCAAGTGCGTCACGCACTTTACGCAAGTCAGTCTGGTGACCGGGACTCACGTCGGTTGCAGCCTCAGCCGCACCACGTACTGGACGCCCATGTCGTCCCGGGTGACGCCGGTGATCGTGCCCGCTCCCAGTGCGACGTAGGGAAGAGCATCCAAGGGCACCGGGGACTTGACCCGTCCCACGTGATATCCAAAATCGTCGAATACCTCCCAAGTGGAGTCGCCCTCCACTGGGACCCACAACCAGCCATCGGGCCCCAACCGGTGGCGACCGATGATCGGTCGGGTCCGCGGAATCCGGGAGGTGCGAATCCTGTTGGCTGACGCGATGCTGTCCCGCTCCCTCTCGGACAGCCGCGGTGCCGGGCGCCTCAACTCCACCGTTCGCACCGTGTCACCCTTGAAGTTCACCTTGTGGATCCGGAAGTGGGACGTCGTGGCCAGCCACACGCCGCCGTCCGGACCCACGCCCCATGTCCTGCTCGGCTGCATCGGGATGGGCTGGGTCACCGTGCCGAAACCGGTCGATCTGGTGAAATAGTCGGCCTCGATGGCAGGCAAGGCCAGGCTGTCCACTGTGGTCAGCTTCCCATCCGGCGAAGTCCTGGCCTTCAGCAGCGTGCTAAAATCCCTCGGCTCGGTGTGATACATGAAGCCACTCAGGTCGAAGTAGCCCGATCACGGAAGCGCGAGGGCGTACCGACGATCCTTCGGTCATTCAGAATCCAGTGGGCGTACTATCGACACCGATCGATTCCTCCAGTCGGCGATCCATGGCGACACCGGAGGCGTCGCGGCGTAACACACATTCCCGGAAAGCCAATTGGTCCGAGATTCCGGCGGCCGTAGCGAAATAGTCCCAGGGAACCTCGCCGATCACCTCTTGTTCGGCAAACAACGCATCGTGGAAACGACGGAAGCGACCCTGCTCGGCAGCACACTGGGTGGCGGCTCTCGCCACTCGGAACTACTGATTAATAGACACATCTCAGGACGAAAACGTGCAACGCTGGCCGGAACAGCGTTCCCGCGCGTCCCCCTCGGCAGCTCACGCAGCGATGATTGCTCTTCGCCCCCGTCCACGGAGCGCGGAGCGTGCGCCGCCGGATTCTACTCGGCTTTCTCCCCCGGTTCCTCTGCTGCGTCGCTGCCCCCCTCGCGCGCCGCCTTCCTCGCCTGGCGACGCTCCCTCGCGGCGTCCCACGCGGCCTCCATGTCCTTGACCGCGCGGTCCAGCACGCCCTTCATGTCGCTGAAGAGCTGCTCGTCCTCGACCCACCCGACGGCGCCCTGGAAGGTGGCGCGGGTGAGGCGGGAGATGCGCCGGGTGAGCGCCGACACGTCCCGCGTGAAGAAACGGTTGCTGAACTCGGAGACGCGCTCGAAGATGCTCCGGACCTTGTCCTTGTTGGCGTCCAGGTAGGCACGCCCGGCGTCGGTGATCGAGTAGACCTTGCGGCCGTTGCGGCTGCGGGCGTCGAGGTAGCCGAGGTCCTCCAGGAGCTGAAGGGTGGGGTAGACGGACCCCGGGCTCGCCTTGTAGCTGCCCGCGGACTCCTCTTCCAGAACCTGCATGACCTCGTATCCGTGCATGGGCCTGTCCCGGATCAGGGCGAGGATGGCGAACTTGAGGTCGCCCCGCTCCAGCCAGCGCCAGCGTCTGCGCGGCCTCCTGGGACGGGGGCGCCGGCGGCCCGAGGGGTTGAAGGGCCAGGGGAGTGAGTCGAAGTCGAAATAGTCGTCGAACCGCATGGTTGGTTTTTCCTCCGTGAAGTGTGGGGCGGGACCCCGGCAGACGGGGTATCGGGCCCGGGCCCGCCGCCATTCCCGATAGACTACGATATATCGTTCCGGATTGTTTCGACATGTCGCGACATAAAGCGATATGTCTGCTCACCGCGCCGCAGGCATCGGTAGGCGTCTGGCCCGCCGCCGCCCCGCCACCCCCTATTGCACCTCGCGCCCCCGTGCCGCTGTGGACGCCGGGTGGCGCCGCCCAGGTACGGCCAAACCCGGGTAGGGCCAGCCGCCCTGC
>VXLT01000045.1 GCA_009841475.1 Gemmatimonadota bacterium | reverse complement strand
TGCCCTCTTCTCGCTGTGCCTCGCATATTTGTAAAAGAGACTGGTGTGCGGGTGGGGTGGGGACGCCGGCCGAGTTCGCCCGTGCGCTCTCGCTCGGCTATGCCGGGGCGCAGCTCGGAACGCGCTTCATCGCCACGCGGGAGTGCACCGCGTCGGATGCCTACAAGCGCGCGATCCTGGACGCCCGCGAGGAAGACGTTGTGCTGTCCGAACGCCTGACCGGCGTGCCGGTTTCCGTACTGAACACTTCCTACATCCGGCGGATGGGACTCAGGGCGGGTCCGGTTGCGAGGCGGCTGCTGCGGGGCAAACGCACCCGGCACTGGATGCGGCTGCTCTACTCGGTGAAGTCGTTCTGGCAGCTGAAGAGATCGCTCACGCGCGAAGACCGGGAGCTTTGGCAGGCGGGGAAGAGCGTGGCCGGGATCTCGGAGGTCGTGCCGGCAGGTGAGGTGGTCCGCAGGTATGCGGCGGCGCCAGGAATGGCGCAGGCCAACCTGGCCAGGGGACCTGACTAGTTTCGTCACCCGGTCCGCCAGACTGGGTGGCCAGCCCGGCCCGGCTCAGCGTCGGGGCGGGTTTCCCTTCTTGCCGGCGGGGGTCCCCTCGGACCCCTCCGGCGGATCCTCGCCCACAATGACGGTCGTCGTATCGTACAGCTCGAAGCGCCGCGATACCGGGATGAGCTCGTTCGCGATCCGCACCAGCGGTTCTTCCGCAAAGCCGTTGAGCGGTTCGAGCGCCTCTGCCGTGTAGCGGCTCCCCGGATTCCAGAGGATCCACTCGTCGATTCCCACGTCGTAGGTCGCCTGGATCTGAGCGCGCACCTCGGCGGCGCCGTACCGCGGTTTCCCAAGGGTGAAATCCTGCAGCCACGGGCGAGTCGCGCCGGCTCCCGGCATCTCGGCCGACCGTTTCAGCGCCTCCTCCAGCGCCGAGCGAACGATCTCGTAGGGATACGCGTTGGGCGTGTCGATGCCGAAGCTGCCCTTCCAGTAGTGGCTCGGGTACACCATCGGCAACGCCACATCCACGACATCGATGAACGACTCCCAGACCTGCCCGATCCCCACATCGCGCGTAGCGGAGGTGGTGACGCCGAAGACATCGGCGGTAACGCGGACTCCCATGTCCGCTAGCCCGTCCCGGCTGTAGGCCAGAAAGTCACGGATGGCTTCGGCCTTGGCCTGACCGTTGCCGCCGGGAAAGTGCGTGCGTCCTATTTCCGAGGCCGGCGCGTCCGGGAAGCGCACGTAGTCCCACTGGATCTCCGGGAAACCCCACGACGCGACCTCGCGTGCCAGCGCGACGTGGTAGTCCCATACCTCGCGCTGGTACGGATTCATCCACACGATCCCCTTGCCGTCGACCCACACGCCCCCGGCCGTGTCCTGGACGGCCAGATCCGGCCGGGCCGCTGCGAGGAGCGGGTCCTTCACGATCACGATCCGCGCGATCGGGTAGATCCCGGCCTCCTCGAGCTTGCCGAGCAGATAGGAGAGGCTCGGGATGCGGATCTCGCCGGTTGCGCCGATGTCCCGGGCCAGCCGCACCTCGCTGGGGTGGCTGACGTACCCGCTCGCGTCCTTGATGTCGATGACGAAGCTGTTGATCTCGGTGCTGTCCGCCAGCGCGATGAGCGCCGCCAGCCGCCGCCGCGACCCCGCGGACCACGAGTTGACGTACAGGCCGCGCACCGTCTCCGGACGCTCGAAAAGGAAGAAATCGCGCTCGGGCGGGTCCGGTGTGGCGGTGGGTTGTGCGGCGCCCCCCTCAGGTGGGATGTCGGGTTCCGCCGGGTTGGCCGCGTCCGGCGGATTCATCGCGTCCGGCGGATTCATCGCGTCCGGTGCGATTTCGGCGTCCGCCCCAGGATCGGTGGGCGGTGAGGCTTCGGCCGCGGACTGTGCCCCCGGCCGGCCACGCTGCGAATCGGCACCGCCCGGGAACGAGCCACCCTCGGTTTCGCAGGCTGGGACAAATGCTACGACAAGGATCAACCGAAGGAGATTCTTCATGAACCAAAGATAGCGGAATCGGGGCTGGGGCGTCGGGCTCGGTGACACGAGCTCTGGCAATGCGCCCGAGATCGCCACGGCCCCTCCGGGCCACACCCGCGGGTGCTTGCAGCCCGGTCGCGCGCTGTCAACAGGTTCCCGGCGCAGGGTTGGCCAGGCTATCTTGAGTCTCACCGGCGGGCCCGATTTCCGGGTCCCCGCCGGATTTCGGGGCCATAGCTCAGCTGGGAGAGCGCTGGCTTTGCAAGCCAGAGGTCACCGGTTCGATCCCGGTTGGCTCCACTCCATGTAAACGGTCCTTCCCCTCTCGGCGTCTCACTCTCGAAACCGAACGAGGAGCGCATGCTCTCCGACCGAGAGATCCTGGAACTGGCCGAACGGGCCCGGGGGGGAGAACGAGAGGCGCTGGGCGGGCTGGCGGGTGCCGTCCGGCCGCTCGTGTGCCGCTGGGCCCTGGTCATGACCGGCGATCCCGACGATGCGGAGGACGTTGCGCAGCTCGTCTTGATGAAGATGATGGCATCGATCGAGGGATTCGATGGTCGCTCAAAGGTTACCAGCTGGCTCTACCGGATCACGCGGAACGCGAGTCTGGACCATCAGCGGCGAACTCGGCGGGCTGAGCAGATGGCCGCGCGAGTGGAGCAACTGGGCCGGGCGGCGGCGTCCCGCATCGAGGACCCGCTCGACGAGATCGAGATGAAGAGGACTCTGCGACTGATTCGAACCTTGCTGACGGAGTTGCCCGCTACCCAGCGGGAGGTCTTCGACCTGGTGGATCTCCAGGGGCTGAAGCCGGTGGAAGCGGCCGAAGTGCTGGAGATGAACCCGAGTACGCTGCGCGTGCAGCTGATGCGGGCGAGGCGTAGAATGCGCGCGGAGATGCTGGCGCAAGGAGCCGGTGGATGATCCTGGAATGTAAAGGCGACATGACAGAATGTCATGTTTGCATGACACGGGAGGTGAAAGATCATGGATAGTCGAGACGACTGGCCGGACGAGATCCTGGAAGGAGATCTTGGGGCGGTTTCCGAGGTGGATCCCGAGGAGCGGCTGAGTGCCGCGCGGATCGCGCGGGACATGCGAAACATGAACGCGGTGCTGGCCGCCATGGCGGAGCGGGTGGGTGAGGGGCTGCCGGATGTGGCTGACCGGCAGGTCGTGCCCTTGCGCCGCCGGTTCGCGCGGGGCCGCCGGGTTCTGGTGCCGCTCGCGGCCGCCGCCGCGGTCGCGGCGCTGATCCTCATCCGTGGCGACGAAGTTGAAGAGGGCGGGGTGCGCCTTGTGGCTGCCGCGTCCAGCATGGTAAGCGAGATGGACGTGGAGGCCGACATGCCCTTCGCGGTCTTTCCCACGAGCGATCCGAACATCGCCGTGGTATGGCTACTCAACCTGGAGGAGAGCGAATGATGATTGAAACGATGAAGAGAACCATTCGGTGCGCGCTGATCGTTGCGTTGGCCCTGGCGTCGCTATCGGGTGCCGTGAAGGCGCAGGAAGGTCGCCAGGACATCCAGAACGTGCTGCTCACCTTTCACCTGGTGCAGGCGGATGGCTTCACCGATGACGATCCCGAGATCAGCGATGTGGTGACCGAGCTCAGGAAGTACTTCAACTTCCAGGGATACCGGCTCCTTTCGAATTCGTTGTTCAACGTGGGCATGTATTTGTCGGACTACGACAACGAACCCGTGCGCGGCAGCGGAACCCAACGAATCGTCGTGGAAAACTCCGCGATAGCGCTGGAGGTGAGCGCGAGCCTCCGCGCGGCGCGAGCCTCCGGGACTGTCCGGGGCGAAGTGACGCTCACCGACATCACCGAATTCGTGGGCTACGCTCGCCCGTCCAATCTGTCTCCTCTGCTGCGGATAACGGTCAACATGCGCGATGGTCAGCGGGTGGTGCTGGGGTCGGCTCCACGAACCGCGGACGAACCCGTGCTCATTCTCGTTGTCACGGCAAGGATTGATCCGGAGTTCTGAGCGAAATGACAATCCAACGCGCGTTGATCGTGGCAAGCGTAATCGGTATCGCGACATGGGGCCCCGATCCGGTGGTCGGCCAGGATCGGCCGCTGACCGGCGCCCTCCCTGGAGTCGGCACGACCGGCGGGACGACGCAATCTCCTGCCGATCAGGAAGTCATCCGGCTACCGGCAGAAGACCGGTACCTGGATGCCGGCTTCGCAGAGGTCTACCGGCTGGGTTCGCGCATGGGTGACGGCTGGGACGCCTTCGGCCAGGTTCCGGATCTCGGCTTCGACGAGGCCGGCAACCTCTACATCCTCGACAGGGGGGCGGTGCGGATCTACGTCGTCGATCGGCAAGGCAACCTGGTGCGACAGTTCATCGGAGAAGGGGAAGGTCCCGGTGAATTCGAGGAACCGAGCGCGCTGGGATTTGGTGTCATGACGGATGGGCGGGTGACCGTCTTCGACCCGAACCGCATGGGGTTCGCACTCTTCGATGCGAATGGCGAATTCGAACGCACCGTGCCCCTGCCAGGGCCGCACACGCACTACGCGCTTGTCTTCAACCTTCAGGCCTTCCCGGGACGGGATCGGGTTTTCTCTACAAACGAGGTTGGCTACCTGAGCATGGGCGAGCCAAGTCCCGATGACGATGTGCCGGCTCCGTTCCGGTATCTCCTGAGCTACGACCTGAGCGGAGACCAGGTCGCCATCGACTCGGTCGTGGCCGGATGGTGGCCTCCCGTCCATCCGGATGGCGCCTTTCGGCCGAGGCTCATGGCTGACGTGATGCCAAGCGGAGAGATCGTGTACACGGACTCCTCCGCTTACGCAATCAAGTTCGCCATGCCCGGCGGCCCGGTGACGCGGATCCTGACCCGCCCGTTCGAACCCAAGCCGGTGACAGACCGCATCAAGGACGGCGAGATCAAGCGCCGATTGGACGCGCTCGGCGACGGGGGCGGCGACCCGTTCCGTGAAGCTATGATCGAATGGGAGCGCAACCACATCATGGAAATGGAGTTCTTCCACGAGATGCCGGTGGTCCTCAGCCTGAAAACGAGCTGGGAAGGTACCATCTGGGTCCGCCGCCGAGGTGCGGAAGGAGCGGGCGGCAACCCCATCGATCTGATCACGGCGGACGGGCGCTATCTGGGCACGTTTGCGCCGGGCACCACCGGGCTGCCGCGCGCCTTCGGTCCCGATGGGCTGATAGCTTTCGTGGAGACGGACGACCTCGACGTGCCCTACGTGGTGGTGAAACGACTGCCGGCCGGTGTGCGCTGACCGAATTCGACCCCCCGGAAGGCTGGTCGCAATGCGAGCCCCCCCGACTCTTCTCACCACGTGCATACTCACCCTCGCAGCTTGCGGATGCGATGCCGGGTCCACCGGCCCGGACGCCGAGGACCGGCCGCTTGCCGCAGACTTCCCCGAGGTCTACCGCGCGGGCGGATCGGACGCCCCCGACTGGGCGCAGTTCACCCGCCGGGGACCGGTGAGCTTCGACGGATCGGGCAACCTGTACGTCCTGGACCCGTTTGCCTCACAGGTGGTGGTCATCGATCCGGAGGGCCAGCTGGCCGGAACGATTGGCCAAGCGGGCGAGGGACCGGGCGAGTTCCGCTTCCCATATCACCTCGCGGTATGGCGCGACGGACGCTTGGCCGTATCGGACATCGCGCGCGGTACGATTCACGTCTTCGGTCCTGGCGGAGACTTCGATCGTTCCGTGGGGGCGGGCACGCTTCCCGAGCTCATAAGACCGGATCCGAGCGCTGACGCCCTCTACGCGCAGGGGTCATCGGGGGGAGGTGACGAGATCGACGACTACAGCATCGGCCGGATCGACCTTTCCGGCGACGATGTGGTCTCCGATCTCGTGCTGCGGGCATGGCGGGCACCGCGCGAAGATCCGCCCGGGGAAGTCTCCGCGGATGACTTCCTGGACAGCTCCGGGAACGTTTCCGCAGCGCGAATGCTGATGATGGGCGGAGCCCTCGAGGGAGTGTTCTTCGAGCCTACGCTGCGCTGGGACATTCTGCCGGACGGCCGGGTCGCCTACGCCGACTCCTCGGCCTACGCCATCAAGATCGTCACGCCCGGCGGGCCGGAGGCCGAGGTGCTGTTGCGGCCAATTCCGCCCGCGGCCGTCACCGGTGGCCTACGGTCGGCCGCGATCGAACGGGAGATCGACAGATACACGGAACTGCTCGAGGATCAGGGCGGCATGCCCGACGAATTCCGGGAGGGGATCGAAGAGCGCGGCTTCTACCCCGAAGTCGCCGTCATTCGGGAACTCAAATCGACCTGGCAGGGGGGGCTGTGGATTCGGCGTCCGGGCGAGGAGCCCTGGGACGACGAGGGCCCGATCGATGTCTTCGGCCCGAACCGGCAGTACCTCGGCACACTCGCCGCCGGCACAGCCACGATGCCCGACGCCTCTGGCCCCGACGGTCTGGTCGCGTACTGGGAGGTCGACGAGCGGGATGTGCCCACCATTGTCGTGAAACGACTGACTGAAGAGCTGAGGTAACGCCGCCCATGCGAATCCCCACAATCCTGCTGACCACCACCTTGGCCACAGTCGTCCATGCCACGCACCTGTCGGCCCAGGAAGCCGTCTCCGTTACCGACAGCGCCGGAGTCCGCATTGTCGAGAGCAGCGCGCCGGCCTGGCCCGTGGGCGCAGGATGGCGGGTCGGCACCGAGCCCATCCTGACCATCGGGGAGGTCTCGGGCGATCTCGACTATGTCCTCGAATGGGTCTCCCATGCGCTTCGCCTCGAAGACGGAACCATCGTCGTGGCCGACCGCGGCCCGAAACAACTTCGCCTCTTCGGCGCTGACGGAGTGTTCATCCGGAACCTCGGTCGCAGCGGCGAGGGTCCGGGCGAGTTCGCGATGCTCAGCGAGGTCTGGGCGCGGGGTGACACGATTCTGGCTTCCGACAGCTTCCAGGGCCGGGTTTCCGTTTTCGGACGCGGGGGAGAGGTGCTGGAGACCATTCGCGTCGAATTGGCGCAGGGAAGGGGAGGACACCGATCGCCACACACCCAATTCGCCGATGGAGCCATCCTGGTCTTGAACCCGCCGACCGGCGGCGTCCGCCTCGGCGGTGGCGACGTGATCCCCGGAGCCGTCTGGAGGCTCGACCGGTATTCCCGGGCCGGCCGGTTCATGAACGAGATCGTCTACGTGCAGGAATCTCCCAGGTGGGAACACGGCATCACGGAGCTCCCTCCAGGACTTTACCTGCCTTTTGCCCTGGGTCTGCCCCTGTTTGCGGCGAGCGGTAACCACGTCTACGCCGCAGAGGGAACCGAGGCCAGCATCCAGCGATGGAAGGGCGACGGTAAGCTGTCCCACGTCTTTCGGTGGGCGGTTCAGGAACGCCGCGTTGCCCGCGACGACAGAAGACGGTGGCGGGAGGCCAATTCCACCGCGCCCCAAGGATATAGTCCCGCCGCATGGGCACGCTACGTGCGAGAGATTCCTTTCCCCGAGCGGATGCCCCTGTTCCGGCGCCTGCTGGCGGACGCGCAGGGCAATGTCTGGGCCGAACGCTTCTCGCCCTCCTGGGACGAGGACACGGCCTGGTACGTGTTCGACGGGCAGGGCGTGTGGCTTGGCGTGGTCTCCACTCCCCCCGGCCTCCACATCTTCGAGATTGGCGCGGACCATGTGCTCGGGGTGCGCCGGGACGAACTCGGTGTGCCGTTCGTCGTCATGTTTGCGCTGGACCGGGGCCCGTCCTCCGGCGGCTAAGCAGTCGGTGGACTGTTAGAACCGGTACGTATAGCTCGCCTTCACCGCGCCGCCCCGCGACAGCGTGATCAGGTCGCGGTCGTTGAGAATGTCGGCGCCCAGGTTGCGCCAGTTGTGGGTGTAGACGAGGAAGACGTCGTTGCCGGGCCGCACGATCCAGCGCATCCGTGCAAACAGCCCCACGATGTCGCTGTCGTTGTCGTAGCGGACCTGGTTGGTGACGCTGACCCACTGGTTCGCGTTCCACTCGCCCTCGATCTCGTAGACGTCGGCGGTGAAGTCCCCGCGGGGCAACGTCACCTCGTTGTGCTCGAAGTTGGTCGAGACGCTCACGCCGGGGTTCGGCCTGAAGGAGATGCGGGCGTTCATCCGCGTCCGGTCGCCGTCCCAGAAGCCGCCACGGTTGAAGCTGGCACGGCCGGACACGCGGCGGTGGCCGGCTGTCCGTGCCTGGAGACCCCACTCCCAGGTCGTGTATTCACCCGCCAGGATGTCGATGCCATCGCTCACTTCGTACCCGCGGTCCAGGTACTCCATGGTGCGCGTAGCCTCGATCTCGAAGTTGTCGCCGCTTTCGAAATCGATTCCGAGGAGGTCGAAACTCCATTCACGCTCCTCGACGACCCCGGTGTGCAGGTGCTCGAGGTGCCGGAACTGGACCCCGAAGTCGAGTTGCCGGATCCAGTCGATGTTGGCCGGCCTGGGTGCCCAGCCGATCCGCGGCTCCACCCTGCGGAACCCGTTGCGGGCGACAAAGCCGAGCGACGGACTGTAGTGGTCGCCGAATTCCCGGTAGGAGATGTGCCCCGACCAGATGTCGTTGGGAAAGTTGAGGCGGAGACCCCGCGCGGTCAGGTCGTTCAGGGAGTGGTCCACCGAGGGGTCGGGATTCGAGTTCCAGACGAAGAACGCCTCCAGCTCCATGCGATTGCCGCCCATGAAGTGGCGGGTGTTGAACTGCAGGTCGATTCCCGCGGTGTGGCCGTCGCTGACCGGTTCGCTGCCGGGACCGGGCGAGGCCGCGCGGCGCGTGTAGATGGCGCCGATGCTCGACTGCTCGAAGATCGAGCGTTTGACGCGCGCGACGGTGAACATCTCGCGCGGAATGGTCACGTCGGTTGTGGCCCCCTCGAAACGGTAGGAGTGCTCTGCCGTGCCGATCTGGTAGAAGCCGAGCTCGTAACGCCCCGCCTGGCCGGTCAGCCGTGTCCCGTACTGAATCGGGATCTGCTGTCCGGACCGCAGTCCGATCCTACGCGAGAAGAACGGTGTGGGCCCGCTCCTGGGTGCAAAGCTGAACACCCCCGATCCCTCCAGGAAGAAGTCACGCCGTTCTGGAAACCGCTGGGGGAAGCGGGTCAGGTTGACGCGCCGCTGGTCGCTCTCGACCTCCGCGAAATCGGTGTTGACGCTGGCCGACGCGCGCAGGCTGGAGGTGAGGCTGTAGTTGACGTCCAGACTGATGTCGCGCGGGAAGGTCGTGGGGTCGGCGTGCTCGGGGACGTTCTTCCAGGTCGCGACGGCGGAGGGCCGGGCCTCCAGCCCCAGGCCTTGCGAAAGATCCCTCAAGCCGGAAAGACGTCCTGCGTAGACGGGTCGCCAGAGCCCTTCGTTGCGGCGGAATCCGCGCCAGAGGATCTCTTCGTTCCGTCGCCGGATGGTGCGCTGGAAGTTGATGCCCCAGGTATCCAGATTCGGGTTGAAGTTGAGGGTCCGGAAGGGGATGCGGATCTCCGCCGACCAGCCGTCGTCGCGCCGTGCGGTGCGCGCCTCCCAGATGCCGTCCCAGGCCTTGCTGACGCCCCCGCCTCCGC
>VXLT01000088.1 GCA_009841475.1 Gemmatimonadota bacterium | reverse complement strand
CCACCCCCCTTCTCGCGCAAGACGGCCGGATGAAGGACATGGCGACCTTCCCCCGCCCCATCGCGGCGGCAGACAACGTGTGGATCGAGGAGCTCACCGTGCTGGAGGTCCGCGACCGGCTGGCGTCCGGCACCACCACCGCGCTGATCCTCACGGGCGGAATCGAGGAGAACGGCCCCTACCTCACGACCGGGAAGCACAACCACGTGCTGCGCGTCATGGGCGAAGCCATTGCGCGAGAACTCGGCGGCGCGCTCGTCGCGCCGATCGTCACCATCGAGCCGGGCGACCCCGAACGCGCCTCCATACCGGGCGGCATCCGCTTCTCCCAGGAGACATTCATGGCGGTGCTGCGCGACATGGCGACCAGCCTCAAGGCGCAGGGTTTCGAGTGGATCTTCCTGCTTGGCGACTCGGGGGGCAATCAGCGCGGCATGGCAGCCGTCGCGGACGAACTCTCGGTGGCGTGGTCGGGCCAGGGCGTGGGGATCGCTCATATCCCCGAGTACTACAACTACGACGAGGTGCTGATCTTTCAGCGCGAGCAGCTGGGGATCGACGAGGATCCACGGCTGGAGGGGCTGCACGATGACTACTACATCACCTCCATCATCATGAACGACGACCCGCGGCACGTGCGCCTGCAGGAGCGGATCGACGCGGGAAAGGCCTCGATCAACGGGATCAGCATCGTGCCGGCCGAGCGGACCATCGAGCACGGGAGGAAGCTGATCGAGTTCCGGACGAGGGTGACGGTGGAAGCGATCCGGACCAGAATGGAGGAGCGGTAACGTTTCAGCTGAAACGTTACGAGGCTCTCTCCAATGGGCGCTGACGGATTCGAACCGCCGACCTCCTGCTTGTAAGGCAGGCGCTCTGAACCGACTGAGCTAAGCGCCCCGCTTGAACTTACGGAATCTGGGCTGATCATGTTCGTCAACTAATGTTCGCTTAATTCAACTCCTTTGAGCGATGGAGTGGACGCCCCCTCCGGCGGCATCGCGATGTGCCAAGATGGTACTGAAGCGATTGCGACTTTGAGAGGTCTGACCATCTGAGGGAGGAGACATCCACATGGAAGAGGTTAGCATCATCGGAATCGATCTGGCAAAGCGCAGCTTTCAGGTGCACGGGGCCTGGGCGCACGGGCCGGTGGCGTACCGCAGAAGGCTGAACCGGGCGAGGCTGCTGGGCTTTCTCGCCTCGCAGCCGCCCTGCACGGTGGCGATGGAGGCGTGCGGCAGCGCCCACTACTGGGGCCAGACAAGGCAGGCCCGGCCACCAACCCCATTCGGCACGGCAGTCCGTCACCACTTCGCGCTGTGGCATCACCGCCGCCACGCCTCCAGGTCCGGAATCCCACGGCTGAACAGCATTGCGACACTGCCCCCCGAGGAGATCCAGGCGGCCGCGTCCGCCTCGGCAGGCGCGGTTGGGGGCAGGTCCCGAATCATACCACGCACCCGTCCGGTTCGCGGATCGCGCAGGATCGTCATGGGGGCGGAGCTGTCGCCATCGAGCGTAACCGATCCGCCAGGCCCGGATAACGTGATGCTCGCGAGACCGACCTCCCACGCGGACTGCGCGGGCAGCACGAAGGCGAAGCCGGAGCTGCCGTCGCCATCGAGGACCACAGGCATGTCGAAGGACAGGGAGAACAGTTCGGCGCCGTCGGAGGTCCTTCCGACAAGCCGGTACTCGCCTGTCGAATTCGGCATCGCCGGCGGTGCGTCGACCACGAATGCCGGTTCCAGGAACGGCATCCCATTTGCATCCATCCCCCCCCAGAGCAGAAGAGACTGTGAGGATCCGCCGCGGGGCAGCGCGACGCTGTCCGCTTCGGCCCCACGGAACCGGAGTGCACTGGTGAAGCCGTAGTCGCTTATCCACCGGTTCGGCCGACAATAGGACATCAGATCCGGAGCGGACGGTGGCACGACTCTCCCGACGCGGAAATCGTAGCCCCAGGCCCCGATGGATCCGTCGGACTGCGGGTAGAAGGGATCGAGAGCAGCAGGATCGCCGCACGGTGCGTGGCGCAAATTGAAGTTGTGGCCAAGCTCGTGCGCGATGGTGGCAGCGTCGGGCACCGAGACGCTCGACCGGCCGGGGGCAAACGCCACTCCGCGGGCACCCGTGACCGGATGCGACATCATGCCCTGGTAGTGCCCGGTTCCGCCTTCCATGACCCGGATGGCGATGGTCTGGTGCAGAAGACTGATCACGTTGTTGGTCGAACTCACGACGGGGTCGTGGGCCGTCACTTGAATTTCGCGCACCGGAAGCAGATGCAGCTCCCCAAACATTTCGTGGTCCTCCTGTTCGAGCGCCATCTCCTCGATCAGGTCCACGATCGCGGAGTCCTGGGTGCGGCTCCAGATGAACGGGATCAGAGTCAGGTCGAGGGGCGGCATGTCCTTGACCTCCAGCGCCAGCCGCCCCTCCTCGGGAATACGCTTCGTGACCCCCAGCTCGGAATCCAGAGTCGAATCGGGGTCGATCTCAACCACCATCTCGAGTCCATCCTGCACCACGCTGCCGGGGATCTCGGCCTGCGCCGACTTCGCCAGATCGCCCTCGTCCACCTCCGTCGGAATGGGAGTGGACGTGCCCGGGATGTCCACTTGGTGCGTTTCAACGCCATTGCGGTAGAACCGGGCCCGGACCAGCGGAATGCCCTCGCTGGTGTCCTTCAGGGCCGTCGGAAACACCCGCAGAAGCGCCTTCTCGCCCGCGACCAGCGGGACGGGGAACTCACGGGACTGCACCGCCTGAGTCAGGTACGCCGCCGGTTGCTCGCCGGTGGCGCAGCGAGCGACCCGGACCCTGTAGACTCCTTCAAGCCAGGCCTGGAAGTCGGAATCGGCAGGGGCGCAGAGCCGGGTATCGCCCGCAAGCAGTTCGTCGAGTCGGGTGAGCGCCGTCAGCCGGGAAGGCAGCGTCCCGGCCAGCGAGGGGTTGCTCCCCAGGTAGAGTTGCCGCAGCCTCGACATCGCGCCGAACTCCGGCGGCACGGGACCCGACAGGTCGTTGTCGTGGAACCACAGCGTCTCCAGGCTGCCGAGCGCGCCGAGTTCGGGCGGAATCGGGCCCGTGAGATCGTTGGCATGCAGCCGCAGGGTCTCCAGGCCGGCGAGGTTGCCGAGCCCAGGCGGGATCGGGCCCGTGAGCATGTTGTTGCCCAGACGCAGGGTGTCGAGGCCCGTGAGGTTGCCGAGCTCGGGCGGAATCGGGCCCGTGAGCATGTTGGCATGCAGCCTCAGGGTCTTCAGGCCGGTGAGGTTTCCGAGTTCGGGTGGGATCGGACCCGTCAGATCGTTGAAATACAGGGACAGGACCTCGAGGCTGGCAAGACCGCCGAGTTCGGGTGGAATCGGGTCGGTGAGACTGTTGCCCTGCAACCACAGGATCTCCAGGCTGGCAAGACCGCCGAGTTCGGACGGAAGCGGGCCCGTTAGCTCGTTGAAATACAGGGACAGAAGTTCAAGGCTGGCAAGACCGCCGAGTTCGGGTGGAATCGGGCCGGTGAGACTGTTGTTGTTCAGCCACAGGATCCGCAGGCTGGCGAGGTTGCCGAGCTCGGGCGGTATCGGGCCGGTGAGACCGTCTCTCCCGACACCGACGCCGTTGTCTGCCAGGTTGAGGTATTCCAGCCGGGTGAGGTTGCCGAGTTCGGACGGAATCGCGCCCGTCAGTCTGCTGTACGCCAGACTCAGGCTCTTCAGGCTGCCGAGGTTGCCGAGTTCGGGCGGAATCGCGCCCGCCAGCCTGTTCGATCCCAGATTAAGGTCCTCCAGGCTGGCGAGACTGCCGAGTTCGGGCGGAATCGCGCCCGTGAGTCCGCTGGACGCCAGATTCAGGCTCTTCAGGCTGCCGAGGTTGCCGAGCTCGGGCGGAATCGCGCCCGTCAGTCGGTTGTTCCCCAGAACGAGCCTCTCCAGGCTGCCGAGATTGCCGAGTTGGGGCGGGACCGGACCCGTCAGCCGGTTGGCGCCCAGGTGCAGGCTCTCCAGGCGGGCGAGGTTGCCGAGCTCGGGCGGGATCGCGCCCGTGAGTCCGTTGGCCGACAGATGCAGCCTCACGACAGCTCCAATCCGGTCGGTCGTGACGCCGTACCATTGTCCGATGGGAGCGTCGGTCAGCCAGCCGCTGCTCCTGGCCCAGTTGGGCCCGCCCGTCGCCTGGTAGAGCGCGACAAGTGCCGCGCGGTCAGGGTTCTCGACCGTAATGTCCGCAATCCCCTGAACCGTCCCGGAAACCGCCCTGATGGCGGCTTCTCCCGGCGCCACCGCGCGCACCAGCCCGGTCTCGTCCACCGACGCCACCGAGGCGTCGCTCGACGACCATGCGAACTCCGCCCCCGCCACCTCGTGTCCGTTGCCGTCGGCCGCCCGCGCCGACAGCCGTAGCGTGTCCCTGGGCAGCAGCGTGTCGGCGGCGGGAATCACGGCCACCGCCGCCACAACCTGCGCCACCGTCACCGCCGCGCTCCCGGACGCCGGCCCCGAGGTCGCCGTCACGTTGGCCGATCCGTTCCCGGTCGCCGTCACCAGCCCCGAACCGTCCACCGTCGCGACCGCCGTGTCCGCGCTCGACCACACGACCTCCGCGCCCGGCAGCACCCGCCCGATCTGGTCCAGCACCTCGGCCACGAGCCGGATCGTGTCTCCCAGCGACGCCACGGACACCTCCCTCGGCATAACACGCACCTGCGACGCCGACGCCACCACCACCGTCAACTGCGCGGTGCCCGTCATGTCATCCGACGTGGCGGTCACGGTAGTGACGCCCGCCGCGATCCCGGTCACCAGGCCCGCTTCATCCACTCGTGCCACGGAGCTGTCGGCCGACGACCAGGAGAATTCCGCCTGCACCACTGCGCGTCCGTTCGCATCCGCCGCCGAGGCCGCCAGCCGCAGCGTGTCCCCGGTCAGCAGCGTGTCGGCGGCAGGCATCACGGCCACCGCCGCCACGACCTGCGCCACCGTCACCGCCGCGCTCCCGGACGCTGGCCCGGAGGTCGCCGACACGGTGGCCGGTCCGTTGCCGACCGACGTCACCAGCCCCGACCCGTCCACCGTCGCAACCGACACATCGCTGCTCGTCCAGGCCACGGGCGCCCCCGACATCACCTGCCCGTTCTGGTCGAGCACCCGTGCGCCGAGCTGCACCGTCGCGCCCAGCGCGGTCAGCCGCGCGGTGGCCGGGGTGACCGTGACCGTGGTCGGCCTGGGCGGGTCGGGGGGAGGCGGTGGCGCCGGGCCGCCGTCGCCGCAGGCAAGCACCGCAGCCAGAGCGAACATGATCGGACCCGCGTGCCGCGCCGTGCGCGGAGGTCGCTGATGGACTGCTTCGGTTGTCACGGGAGTGGCCCTGTGCGGCTGGGAGATCGAGCCTCGAGTGTTGCAGTGATTGAATACTTGACGCAACGTTCGAGGTGCTCTGCTCGCAGGCAATCTACCAATCGGGGCTTGGGGGAGTCACCACCGGAGGATTGGTCCTGACACTCGACGACAGAGTGCGGAGGGCATGCCCTCGCTCGGGATTGACCAGCGGTCAATCCTTCGGTTCAACGACTATGGGCTCGCTAGGCACGACTACGATAGGTCCTTCGACTTTCCGGACATGGGTGACCGCCTAGTATACACCATGAGTACCCAGCCTCACGGGAAGCCCTTCCACGTATGCACGAACTTCTCGTTCGACAGAACTCGCTTCGCCATCGCTCCGCCCTGTGGCAGCCTCCCGAAGGTCGGTGTAAAGTTCGATCGCGGATTCGAGGGCGGCCACGCACGCGGCGGCGTTTACGCCTCCGACCGTCCGTTCGAGATCGGTCGCGACGGCGGGAAGCCGGTCCTCGATCCGGCGCACGCCGGTGGCCTCGACGCCGGCTCCAAGGAACGCCAGCGGCGCCAGTGCAACGGCTCTCAGAAACGTCAGGCCATCCAGCGCCTCGAAGATCTCTCCGCGCTCGATCTTGTCGGCGAAATAGTGCGCCCAGATCCAGAACCGCGCCTCGATCCAGTCCGGATCGGCAGCCGGGCGACAAGGAGCGGCGCGGGCGAACGCAGCACTCAGGCAGCCGTCGACCTCCCATAGGATGACCGGGTCCTCGATCCGCTCGTGCGCGTCGTCGAGCGAAACGAACTTCAGGTCCACGTGCAGGAGCGGAGGACCATAGAGGCATACGAGCAGGCGCGGCTCGCCGACGTGCTCTCCGGTGAAGCCCGCCAGGAACGAGGGATCGAGCTCGGCGGCGATCGCCTGTCGTCGGTCGAGGATCTCCGGCCAAGCCCCTGGTTCCACCGCCAGCACGAGGTCGAGATCGGAAAACTCGTCGATCTCGCCGGCGACGAACGAACCACCCACCGCCAGGCCGACGACACCGTCGACCCCCACGACCGCGGCCAACATGCGCTCGAGGCATGTTCGGTGCCGGGCTGGCAAGGACCGCAGGCGAACCCGGAGCTTCGGGCTCTCGGGTGCACCGAATTCAAAACTGTGAGCAGAGGAGCCTTCGATGTCCATGATGCCTGGGTTCTCGGAGACCGGGGTCGGGCGTGATCATCCACCCGCGTGGGCGGCGGCGCGAAGAATCGATAGACGATCAGGGTGTGTCAAGCAGAAGCATGAGGAGGCGCGGGCGCCTTTTGAGGATGGTGCTGGAGACTCTCTGGATGAGGGCCCGCGGCCCGTCCCGCTACCGCTCGAACCTGCGCCGGCCCCGCCGCAGGCACGGATCCGGCCCGTACACGTTCCGGCCGACAGTTCCCCCGCGGCAGAGCAGGAGGAACCACACGTACAGGTTATAGATCGGGACTCCGAGCAGGAGGAAGTGCCAGCCGGGGCGGTTCAGGTCGTGAAAGCGCTTGACGGTGACGGCCAGCCCGGCCCACGCCCCGGCCCAGAGGACGCCGAGCATCGGCAGAACAAAGATCGGGCCGAAGGCCTCGGCCAAACCCAGGAAGATCAGGGCGTAGACCGCCAGCAGAACCGTGCCCACCACCTGCACCAGCCAGTAGCGCGAACGCGTCGCGCGTCCTTCGAAGCTGAACAACTCGACAAGTTCGTCCATCGTTCTTTTCTCTCGTTCAAGGGGGTATGCCTGGAGAATACGGGTGCGGCGGCCGGATGGTTGCGCGGGCGCACGGGGGGGAGCACCTTCGGCGTGGGGCTGGCGGAGCCGGGGGGGCGGCTGAGGGTACTGCACGGGATTGGACGCGGAACTGAGCGTGAGCAAGGGAATCGGAACGGCCGGTGGATGCAGGCACCGGGCGGGGCGGAATGGCCGGCGTGGCGTTGGCGGTGCGGTCCGCCGTGGCTGCGCCGGTGCCATCCGGCGTGGCGGGCGGCCGCGTGCACGGGCCCCGCTGGGAGCTCTCGCGCTGATGCTGGCGCCGCTGCTCTGGGCCGGCTCCGGGTGCCGGGCCTCGGCGCCGGGGCCGGACGCCGCCGACGAAGCGCCGGCACCCAGCCCCCAGCGCCCTTCCAAGGCCGACGAACCGAACACCACCCACGGGATCTACACCGTCGAGCAGGCCGATCGCGGACACGCGGTCTACGGGGCGATCTGCTCCGAGTGCCACGTCCTCGACGACTGGACCGCGCCAGCATTCCTCGACCGGTGGGAGGAGGCCTCCGTCTTCCGCCTCTGGTACTGGATCTACGAGCGGATGCCCCATGGCCGGCCCGGCAGCCTCACCCGACAACAGGTCACCGACGCCCTGACCTACATCCTGCGGCTGAACGGCCTGCCCCCCGGCGAGACCGAACTCGCAACCGACGACGACACCCTCGACGACTACTGGATCATCTGGAAGGTGCAAGAATGATGCGCATGACCGGCCTCCTCCTCGCCGCCCTCCTGGCGGCCCTGCCCACTTCCGCCGCCGCCCAGGCCTCCAGCCTCGTCTCGCCCACGGGCGCGGTCGACTGGAACCGCTTCTACACGGCAGCCGAGACGGACCAGATCCTGCGCGAGTTCCACACCCTCTACCCGGAGCTGACCGAGCTGCGCCAGATCGGCGAGAGCTTCTTCGGCAAGCCCCTCATGGTGATCACGATCACCAACGAGGCGACCGGCCCCGCGAGCGAGAAGCCCGCCCTGTACGTCGACGGCGGCCTCCACGCGGGCGAGCTCACCGGCTCGGCCGTCGCCACCCACCTGATCGGCCACCTCCTGAACGGCTACGGCACCGACCCGCGCGTTACCGCGCTCCTCGACACCCGCGCCTTCTACGTCCGGCCCAAGTTCAACCCCGATGGCTCGGACCTGGCACTCATCGACGATGTGTCGCTGCGCAGCACCCCCCACCCCTTCGACGACGACGAGGACGGCACGGCGGACGAGGATCCCTCCGAGGACCTCGACGGCGACGGATGGATCACGCAGATGCGCATCCCCGATCCGGACGGGATATGGGTGGCGGACCCGGACGATAACCGCATTATGGTACGCGACGCGCAACGCCTGCGCGCGGGCCTGCGCTATTCGACGATGAGCGAGGGCATCGACAACGATGGCGACGGACAGCACAACGAGGACGGGATCGGCGGCCTCGACATGAACCGCAACTTCCCGCGCAACTGGGAGCGCGTGCACCGGCAGCCGGGCGCGGGAGACTACCCGCTCTCCGAGCCCGAGACGCGCGCCGCCGCCGAGTTCATCAACGCGCACCGCAACATCACGGGGATCGTGCACGGACACACGTCGGGCGGCTTCGTCTACCGGCTGCCGTCGGCGTCGGCGCCGTCGCTCTTCCCGCAGATCGACCTGTCACTGATCATCCACCTCGGCGAGGAGTACACGCGCTCGACCGGACGCCCGGTGCGGCCCAGCGCCACGCACCCGACCGAGCACCGCTACGGCACCCTGATCAGTTGGGGATACTGGGACCACGGCGTGATCGGATGGGTGCCCGAGTTCTCGCCGGGCCCCCAGGCGTGGGTGACCGACTACGACGGTGACGGGGAGATCACCCGCGCGGAGCACCACCGCTTCAACGACGAGGAGCTGGGCGGCCGCTACTTCTCGGACTGGACGCCGTACGAGCATCCCGAGCACGGCACGGTCGAGATCGGGGGCTGGCACACGAAGTTCTGGGGCCAGAACCCGCCGCCCGAGTTCCTGGAGGAGGAGACGGAGCAGCAGCTCCACTGGATCCTCTACCTCGCCGAGCAGAGCCCCCTGATCGAGGTGAGCGACCCGGCGGTGACGGCGCTGGGCGACGGGACCTACCGCGTCGAGGTGACGGTGACCAACACGGGATACCTGCCAACGAGCGCCACCGACCGGGGCGCCGTGGGGCGTGAGCGCACCGACGGCCGCATCGACCGGCAGGTGGTGCGGGCGCCGGCCGTGACGCTCACGCACCCCGGGCTCGAGATCGTGGAGGGGAGGGCGCGCACCGTGATTCCGCACCTTGCCGGGTCGAACCCGTTCCTGGAGGCGGCGACGAGCACGTCGCACACGGTGACGTGGGTGGTGCGCGCGGTGGGCGGGGAGCGCGCCGTGCGGGTCGTGGCCGAGTCGGACAAGGGCGGCACCGTGCGGTCGGGATGGGTGGTGGTGCGGTGAGGGGGGT
>VXLT01000234.1 GCA_009841475.1 Gemmatimonadota bacterium | reverse complement strand
CCTAGGTCTCAGCTTATTGGCTTTTTTCTCGTGGGGTTGTAGTTGTGTATATTACCCAGCTGCACGGCCAGGTCCCCACCCCCGCCGACCATTTCGGCTTCGACATCGGCACGGCCGGCAAGCTCGCGAACTGGGACGACCTCACCGCGTACTACGAGGCCCTCGCGCGCACCAGCGAGCGCGTCACCGTCGACACCCTGGGCCCCACCACCATGGGGCGGCCATTCGTCATGCTCACCATTACCAGCCCGGCGAACCACGCGCGGCTGGCCGAGTTGCACGCCGTCCAGCGCCGCCTCTCCGACCCCCGCACCGTCTCCACCGGCGACGAGCTCGAAGCCCTGCTGGACGCAGGCCGCACGGTCGTGATGATCACCCACGCGATCCACTCCACCGAGGTCGGAAGCGCGCAAGTCGCCGCGAAACTCGCCCACTACATGGCCTCGTCGACGGACGAGCGCGTCCGGGAGATCCTCGACAACGTCATCCTGCTGCAGATCCCGTCGCTGAACCCGGACGGCACGCAGTGGGTCAACGACTTCTACAACGAGCACGTGGGCACCGAATACGAAGGGCGCTCGCCGCCCTGGCTCTACCACTTCTACGTGGGGCACGACAACAACCGCGACTGGTTCACCTTCTACCAGACGGAGACGCAGCACACGGTCCGCGCGCAGAACGACTGGCACCCGCAGATCGTGCACGACATCCACCAGATGGGGGGCAGCGGCGCCCGCATCTTCTTCCCGCCGTACATCGACCCGATGGAGCCGAACGTGGATCCCGGGCTGGTCGCGGCGGTCAACCAGCTGGGCGCGTACATGGCCGCCGAGCTGACCTCACAGGGCAAGAAGGGCGTGGTGATCAACGCGATCTACGACGGGTACCACCCCGGGCGCGCCTACATGCACTATCACGGGGGCGCGCGCATTCTCAGCGAGACGGCGTCGGCCCAGCTGGCCAGCACGGTCAACGTGCCGCGCGAAGTGGTGCAGGGTGGCCGCGAGTACGATGCCGGCCAGGCCGCGTGGAACTTCCCCTGGCCGTGGCGGGGTGGTGAGTGGGGGCTGCCCGATATCGTGGAGTACCAGTTCTCGGGAGCGGTCGCGCTGCTCACCAACGCCGCGAAGAACCGGCGTTTCTGGCTGGAGAACTTCTACCGGGTGAACGAGCGGGCGGTGGCCGGGTGGGACAGCTGGCCGGCCGCGTGGGTGATCCCCGCAGGGCAGGAGAACGTGGTCGGGGTGCAGAGCCTTCTCCGCACCCTTACCATGGGGGATGTGGAGGTGAGGCGGGCCGAGGAAGCCTTCGGCGAGGGGGGCGCGACGCATCCCGGCGGGTCGCACATCGTCCTCATGCAACAGCCTAACGCCGCCTTCGCGCAGACGCTGCTGACCGTGCAGGAATACCCGGATCTGCGTGAGTACCCGGGCGGCCCGCCGAAGCGCCCCTACGACGTGACCGCCCACACCCTCCCGCTACTGATGGGCGTCGAGGCGCACGCGCTGGAAACCGCGCCGGAGGTGGCACTGAGCGACCCCATCGAGGTGCAGTCGGTCGACTACATTCTCCCGGCCGCCCTCGCCGGCCCGGACGCGCCGCGCGTCGGCATGTACAAGGGCTACCAGGAGCCGATGATCGCGGGCTGGACGCGGTGGATGTTCGACCGGCACGGCATGCGCTACGACTCGCTGCACGACGCTCGCATCCGGCAGGGCGGGCTTGGCGGCGACTACGACGTGCTGATCTTCCAGAGCCAGTCGGACGGCTCGATCAGCGAGGGCAACGCGACGGGGTCGCTGCCGGAGCGCTACACCGGGGGGATCGGGGAGGAGGGGCGCGCGGCGGTGCGTGAATTCGTGGAGTCCGGGGGGCGCCTGGTCGTGATGGAACAGGCGGCCGAGTTCGCGATCGGCCTCTTCGGGCTGGATGTCGGCAATCCGGTCGAGGGCCTCGACAACACCGAGTTCTACGTGCCGGGATCGATCCTACGCGTCGATCTGGAGGCCGACCCGGTCACGGCCGGCTACGGCGGCTCCACGGAGGCGTGGTACTGGCGCAGCAGCCGCGCCTTCTCCGTGGGCGACGAGCGCGTGGAGGTGCTCGGGCGCTACTCGCCGGACGACCCGGTGGTGGCGGGCTGGGTTCTCGGCCGCGAACGGCTCGCCGGGCAAGGCGCCGTGTTGCGGGCGAGGGTCGGTCGCGGGGAAGTCATCCTCTTCGGGTTCCAGCCGAACTACCGGGGACAGAGCATCGTGACCTGGCCGCTCTTCTTCAACGCGATCTCGGGCGGGAGGCTCATCGGATGACGCCCGCGGCGGAATTGGCCTGCCCCCGGTGCCAGCACCCCGAAAACGCCGCCGCAAACTTCTGCTCGCGCTGCGGAGGGGCGTTGCGTGGACCGCCCTGCCCGGCGTGCGACGCCCCCTCGGAGGCAGGCGACCGCTTCTGCACCCAGTGCGGCGCGGCGGTGCGTGCGCAGCGAGCGCCCTTCAGCGCGTCCTCCAACCGGGTGGCGGTCGCCGCGGGCGTGCTCGTGACCCTGTTGCTGGTCGTGGTGATCGTCGTGCGGACGGCAGGCGGGGGCGGGGCGAGCGCCCCCGGTGGCCAGGGTTCGCCGTCCGCGCCTGCGGGCGGGGCACCCGGATCCCCCACACCCCTGGGCCCAACCTCCGCAGTCGACCTCGGGTCGATGACGGCGCGGGAGGCCGCGACGCTCCTCTTCAACCGGGTGATGAGCAACGTCGAGGCCGGGAACGTTGCGGAAGCGGCCCAGTTCCTCCCGATGGCCATCGCCGCGTACGACCTGATTCCGGCGCTGTCGCTCGACGACCGCTTCCACCTTTCGCTTCTCCATGCCCAGGCCGGCGACGGCGCCTCGGCGCTCTCGGTGGCGGAAGCCGGGCTCGCGGTCAGGCCCACCCACCTGCTCTGCCTCGCCGTGGCCGCGGAAGCCGCGATCCTGCTCGGCGACGACGAGAAGGCACGCGCCCACTACCAGACCCTCGTGGACGTCTACGAGGAAGAATCACGCGCGGGGCTGGTCGAGTACGGTACCGGCGAAGGAGGCCACGCCAACCTCCTGCCCGTGCTCCGCGGGGAGGCGGCCGAATACCTGGCCAGCGGGCGCCCGTGACCCGATGATCACCTCCCCCCTGGCGCTCGCCACCCTGATCGCCGGCTGCACCGCGCTCGCATTCTGGCTCGACTACCGTTTCCCGGCGCTCGGGAAGCTCGGCGCGTCGATGATGGCCATCATCTTCGGCGCGATCCTCTCCAACACCGGTCTCGTGCCCGTGTCCTCGCCGGTGTACGACGCCGTGCTGGGCCCGGTCACTTCCGTCTCCATCGCCTGGCTGCTCCTGTCGGTCGACCTGCGCGACCTGGCCCGGGCGGGGTGGCGAATGACTGGCGCCTTCGGGATCGCCGTGCTGGGGACCGTCCTCGGCTCTTTCGCGGCCGCGATGCTCTACGGAAGCCGCTTCGGGGACGACACCTGGCGGATCGCCGGCGCCCTGACCGGCACCTACTCCGGAGGCTCCGTCAACTTCGTCGCCGTCGGCCGGGAAGTGGGCCTGACCGGCACGCTCTTCGCGGGACTCAACGCCGCCGACGCGGTGGTCACCGCACTCTGGCTCGGCGCGACCATCATGCTGCCGATCTGGCTCGGGCGTTTCTACGCGCCGGTGCCCGCCCCTGCCCCGCCGTACGTTTCACCGTTTGCGGGCGGCGGTCCCGCCACGGAAATCGATGGTCGCGGGCCCGAACCGCCAACACCTGGCGCCGGCGACTCGTCTGCGGCCGAGCGCCATCGGCACCACCCGTACTTCACGCGCGAAGGCCTCTCGGCGCTGGCGATCGGCAACCTCGTCGCAGCCGGCCTCATCCTCGTCTACGCCTCGCAGTGGCTCGGCGAGGCCGTTCCATACGTCCCCTCCATCGTGTGGCTGACTCTTCTCGCTCTCGCGCTCGGCCACTCCCCGCTCTTCCGGGACGCCCGCGGCGCGATGCAGCTCGGTTCGGTCGGGCTGCACTTCTTCTTCGTCCTGATCGGCATCCTGTCGAGGGCCTCCGAAATCGCGGCGGTGGGCGTCGATGTCTTCTTCTTCACCCTGATCGTCGTAGCGGTGCACGGTTTCGTCGTATTCGGCGCGGGAAAAGTGCTGCGACTCGACATCGCGACGGTCTCGGTCGCCTCCCAGGCCGCGGTCGGCGGGCCGTCGAGCGCGCTCGCGGTGGCGATTTCGCGGGACTGGCGGCACCTGGTGCTGCCGGGGGTGGTGGTGGGGCTCTTCGGCTACGCGGTGGGCACCTTCCTGGGTCTGGGAGTGGCAGCGCTCCTCAGGTAGCGGTTCAGGCAGGCTGCGGCTATGCTCTTCGTTTGATTGATGAGGGCGGGCGTTGGCTGTCTGGCGGGAGGCGGCGGCCGAAGGAGGAGAAGCAGAATGAAGAACCGAAGAGTGAAAACCCGGGTCTCGGGTCTGGCGGTCCACGGACTGCTGGTGCCGACGATGGCCGGATGCGGGTCAGACGAGCGGATCGAGCCTGCGGACGATGTCCAGCCTGCATCCTCAGCCATGTTCCGCCTTGCGGACGAACCCATGGTGACCATCGGAGTCACCGGCGGCCAGGAGGAACAGGAGCTCTTCGAGGTTGCCGGCGCCGCCCGGCTCGCCGACGGCAGCATCGTCGTGTACGAGAGCGGAGCGTTTCGCCTGCAGAAGTTCGGCCCCGATGGCGAGCACGTTTGGAGCCGGGGTCAGTCGGGAGAAGGGCCCGGCGACTTCGCGGACTTCGGCCAGTTGCTCGTACCCTGTGCCAGCGAGCAATCGATCATGATCTACGACGTATACAACCTGCGCACGACGGTTTTCGATGGCGATGGCACGCTGCTTCGCACCTTCCCACTGGAGTTTCAGGAGAGTAGCGCCTATGACATCACCTGCGCCCCGGGCGGAAGGCTGGTGTTCTCCGGCTGGGGGCATGAGCGGCCGAGCGAGCCGGGGCCCTACCGCACGACGGCGGACATGGCCTTCGCGGACGGCAGCGAAGTCACGATCCTGCGCGAGGGTATTCTGGCCGAAGACCGCCTGGCAACAGCCAACTCCGCAGGGATGCTTACCGGGTCGACACCAGGCATCTGGTCCCGCAGACTCAGGTTCGTCGCGACGGACGAGGGGGTCTGGCTGGGCACCGGCGACGACTACGAGATGGAGTTCCTCGACTGGACCGGCACCACCACACGGACGGTTCGGTGGGAGGGACCGGATCCGACGGTGACGCAGATGCATGTCGATGCCTATCGCGAGGCGGTAAGCGACAGCTTTGCAAGGGGCCTGGATTTCCGGGCCCGAACCAACCCTGGCCAAGTCGGGTCCAGCGACTGGCAACAGCGCTTCGAGAGACGCTGGGAGCGGGACCAGGAGGCTCTGCCGCCGGCCTTTCCTGCGTACGACCGGGTGATGCTCGGGGACGACGGCGTCCTCTGGATCGAGGACTTCCCGCGGCCCGGGGAGCCGAGCGCATGGTTCGTCCTGGACGAAGAAGGGGAGCGCGTGCGCAGCCTGACGGTGCCGCCCGGGATCACACTCCTCGACATCGGTGCCGACTGGGTGCTCGTGACGTTGCGTGACGAGATGGACGTCGAGAGGGTCGCACTGTACTCGTTCGTCGAGAACTGAGCCGACCCTTCCCGTTCCATGGTGCGGGATGTTTGTTTCTCTTATGATTCACGGCCCCGGCCCCGGGGACTGACCGCCGGCAGGCGGCACCGGGGCGGCGCGCCGAAGCGGTGTCAGGACCGGCGCGCAGGCCAGACCGATCAGCGGAGAATCGCCGGAAGTGACTGCGTCGGAAGAGAATAGACAGGGCGGGTACGCGCCCGTGGGCAAGGACACCGGCAGGGTGAAGCCGAAGGGCTCCTCCCGGATTCCTGCGCACTGCGGGATCGACACGATCCCCATCACGTCGCGCAAGCCGTCGTGGCTGAAGGTGCGCTCGCCGGGGGGGCCCAACTACCTGCGGCTGAAGCACCTGATGCGCAGCCAGTCGCTCCACACCGTCTGTGAGGAGGCGGGCTGCCCCAACATCGGCGAGTGCTGGGAGGCGGGCACGGCCACCTTCATGATCCTCGGCGACGTGTGCACGCGGGCCTGCAAGTACTGTGCGGTCGCGCACGGGATGCCCACCGAGCTCGACCTGGACGAGCCGCGCCGCGTCGCCGACACGATCGCCGCGATGGACCTCGACCATGTCGTCATCACCTCGGTCAACCGGGACGAGCTCGCTGACGGCGGCGCGAGCATCTACGCGGCGACGATCCGCGAGGTGCACGCGAGGCTGCCCCACTGCTCGGTCGAGGTGCTGATCCCCGACTTCAAGGGCGACGAGGACGCGCTGCGCACGGTGATGGACGCACGCCCCGCGATCCTGGGCCACAACCTCGAGACGGTCGAGCGGCTACACCCCGACGTGCGGCCGGGCGGCCGTTACTGGCGGTCGATCTCGTACCTGGGAAGCGCCAAGCGCATCGACGCCTCGATGCTGACCAAGACGGGGATCATCCTGGGGATGGGCGAACGCGGCGACGAGATCCGCCAGGCGATGGCCGACCTGCGCGAGGCCGCGGTCGACATCCTTACGCTGGGCCAGTACCTGCGGCCGTCGGCCCAACACATCCCGGTGGCCCGCTGGGTGACCCCCGATGAGTTCGCGAACTGGAAGCGGATCGGCGAGGAGGAGTACGGGTTCAGGCATGTGGAGTCGGGTCCGCTGGTGCGCTCGAGCTACCACGCGAAGGAACAGGCGCGCGAGGTGGAGGCCGGGGGGCCGGGGAGGATTCAGGAGGTGATGGAGGCGGATGTGCCGGCGCCCGCGGAGAACCCGAATCTGGTCGGCAACGGAGCGGCCGGAGCCGGTGATGCGGCCCCTGGCGGCATTGCTCACCATGTTCCACGGGATGTTCCACGAGCGGCCGAAAATGTTCCACGGAGTGTTCCACGGCCGTCCAAGGATGTTCCACGCTACATGGAGTATGTTCCACGACCCACAAACGGGTCTTTGGAGCGTGCGAACGAGCAGGGTGAGATGAATGGCGGCGCGCGTGCGCCAGCGCTGATCCGGCTCCGCAAGCAAGGCCGCTCGACCCCCCGCGCGAACGGCACCGGAGGCTGACCGACGATGCTGCAAGCCACGAAGGAGATGGAATCCGGGGTGACGAACGGCGACGGTTCCGGTGCTGCGGAGGAACAGGACGATGCGCCGGGCGACGTTGACGTTATCGGGGGGCTTGCCAGGGAGGAGCTGCACTCCCTCCTCGGGGAGATGCTCCTCTACCGCCGCTTCGAGGAGAAGGCCGAAGAGGCCTACGCGATCGGGAAGATCGGCGGGTTCTGTCACCTGCACATAGGACAGGAGGGACTGGCCGCGGGCGCGATCAGGCCGCTCCGCGCGGACGACCTGGTCATCACGGCCTACCGCGACCACACCATGGCCATCGCGAAGGGAATCACGCCGCGGGCCGCCATGGCCGAGCTGTACGGGCGCGTGGACGGATGCTCCGGCGGACGTGGCGGTTCGATGCACCTCTTCGACCCCACCGTGGGCTTCATGGGCGGGCACGGGATCGTCGGCGGCCAGATCCCGATCGGCACGGGACTGGGCTGGGCGATCCGCTACCGGGGCGACGACCAGGTCTGCGTGTGCTTCATGGGCGACGCGGCCGTCAACCAGGGCGCGTTCCTGGAGTCGCTCAACATGGCTGCGATCTGGCACCTCCCGGTGATCTACGTTGTGGAGAACAACGAGTACGGCATGGGGACCGCGTTTTCGCGCGTTTCAGCGACGGAGATGGAGGCGCGTTCGGGCGCGTACGGCATTCCGGCCCACACGGTGAACGGCCAGGACGTGCTGGAGACGTACCGCTTCTTCGCCGACATGGCCGAGCGCGTGCGCGGCGGCGCGGGCCCGCAGTTCGTCAACGCCGAGACGTACCGCTTCCGCGGCCACTCGATGTCGGATCCGGTCTCGGGGACCTACCGGTCGAAGGAAGAGGTCGAGTCGCACGTGCAGGAGCAGGACCCGATCACGATCCTGCGCGACCGCCTGATGGAGGCGGACCTCCTGACCCAGGCCGAGCTGGAGGCGATGGACGCCGAGGTGCGCGCAGTCTGCGAGGACGCCGCGGAATTTGCGGATGCTTCGCCGGTTCCGGACCCCGCGACGCTCTACGACAACGTCTACGCGGAGGTCAATGCGCATGGGCGGTTGTTCCTGGACGGGCGGGGGCCCGGCCCGGCGGCAGGCGGCCCGGGAGGCGCCACGCATGGCTGAGATGACCTACCGGGACGCGCTCAACGCCGCCATGTGCCAGGAGATGGACCGGGACGACTCGGTGTTTCTCATGGGCGAGGAGGTCGCCGAATACGACGGCGCGTACAAGGTGTCGCGCGGGATGCTGGCCCGGTACGGAGACCGGCGGGTGGTGGACTCGCCGATCAGTGAATTGGGCTTCGCGGGACTCTGCGTCGGCGCGGCGACGACCGGTCTTCGTCCGATCTGCGAATTCATGACCTTCAACTTTTCGTTCCTCGCGCTCGACCAGGTCATCAACAACGCCGCCAAGATGTTCTACATGTCGAACGGCCGGATCTCGGTCCCGATCGTCTTCCGCGGCCCCACAGGCGCGGCCCTGCAACTCGCGGCGCAGCACTCCCAGGCCTGCGAGACGTACTACGTGCACGCGCCCGGCGTGAAGGTGGTGACGCCCGGCACACCCGCAGACGCCAAGGGCCTGCTGGCCGCCGCCATCCGGGACGACGATCCGGTCGCGGTCATGGAGGGCGAGCTGCTCTACAACGTCCGCGGCGAGGTCCCCGACGGGGAGTACGTGATCCCGCTGGGCGTGGCCGACCTGAAGCGCTCCGGCGGCGACGTCAGCATCATCACCCACGGCAAGATGGTGCATGTGGCGCTGCAGGCCGCCACCATGCTCGCCCGGGACGGGATCGAAGCCGATGTCCTGGATCTCCGCTCGATCCGCCCGCTCGACGTGGACGCGATCCTGGAGACGGTGGCGCGCACGAACCGCGTGGTCTACCTGGAGGAGGGATGGCCCTTCGCGGGGGTGGGCGCGCAGATCGTCGCGCTGATCCAGGAGGAGGCGTTCGACGATCTCGACGCGCCGGTCATGCGGGTGACCCAGGCCGATGTGCCGATGCCCTACGCGAAGACCCTCGAGCAGCTCGCAAAACCCGGCGCCAGGAACGTGGTGGACGCGTGCCGGCGGGTGCTGTACCAGCCCGCGGGGAGCTCGTGATGGCCACCCGGGTGCACATGGAGGCGCTCTCGCCCACGATGGAGGAGGGCCAGGTCGTGAAGTGGCTGAAGGGGGAGGGAGACGCGGTCGCGCAGGGCGACATCCTCGCCGAGATCGAGACCGACAAGGCGACGATGGAGCTGGTGGCGCGCGGGGAAGGCGCGCTGAGGAAGATCCTGGTCGGCGAGGGCGGGACCGCGCCGGTCGGGGATGTGATCGCGGTGATCGCGCCGGAGGGCGAGGACATCGCCGCGCTGCTGGAGGGGCTGGGCGGGGA
>VXLT01000063.1 GCA_009841475.1 Gemmatimonadota bacterium | reverse complement strand
GTGGGGAGGTGGTGGGGATGATTGACGAAATCCCGGTCCTCGCCATCCTGGCTGCGCGGGCCGCCGGCGAGACGCGCATCACCGGGGCCGCCGAACTGCGCGTCAAGGAGTCCGACCGGCTGGCGGCGCTGGCGGTGAACCTGCGGCGTATCGGAGTCCAGGTGGAGGAACTTCCGGACGGTCTCGTCATCGAGGGGACCACCCGGCCTCTCAGCGGCCGGGTGGAGTGCTTTCACGACCACCGCATCGCGATGGCCTTCGGGGTCCTGGGCGCGGCTCCGGGGTGCGACATCCGGGTGGACGATCCCGGGGTCGCCGACGTCAGTTTCCCCGGCTTCTGGCGCCTCCTGACACGAGTGACGGACGCGGCCCGCCGCCGACCCACCGCCCCGGGGCGCTGCACGGTCGTGACCATCGACGGCTCCGCCGGGGCCGGGAAATCCACCACCGCGGCCGCCGTGGCGGCGCGTCTCGGGTTCCGGCACCTCGACTCCGGCGCGATCTACCGGGCGGTCACGCTCGGCCTGATGGACTCGGAAGACGGGTGTGAAACGGTAGAGCGGATCACGCCGCGGGAGCTCGCGGCGCTGGCCCTCGAGGTGCGGTGGGACGGTGCGGCGATGGAGATCCGGATCTGCGGCGAATCGGTCCCGGAGGCGGCGCTGAGGGCCGAGCGCGTGACCGCGATGGTGTCACGTGTTTCCGCGGTCCCCGCCGTTCGGGAGCACCTCCTGGAGCTGCAGCGCGATGCCGCCCGGCCCCCCGGTCTCGTCGCCGAAGGGCGTGACATGGGGACCGTCGTGTTCCCCGATGCCGGCGTCAAGGTCTACCTCGATGCCGATCCGCGCGAGCGTGCCCGCCGCCGGCTTCTGCAAGGGGGGGCCGCCGACCCGAAGCCGGAGGAGGTCGAAGCGGAGGCCGCCAGGCTCGCCGTACGCGACCGGACCGATTCCTCTCGAACGGTTGCTCCCCTCCTGATGGCCGCGGACGCGCACCATCTCGACACGACAGATATGGAACCGCAATCCCAAATCGCCGCCATCGTGAACATGGCGATGGCGGCCGAGGCTGGCCGGCAACCTTCCCGGAGGGCCGGAGAGTCGGACTAGCCCTCGGATAGTTGCCGCGTTCCACCGGCTTGGTTCAGGTCAGTCGAGTTCAGGCTCACTTCCCGTTGGACAAGACTAGAGTTCCCGTTATGCGCCGACTTGTATTATTCTTAACGACTATACCCCTAACACGGCACCACCGGCCCACGGGACGCCAGCCCCGGGGCTGCGGGACGGCTTCAATGTCAGCATCGGGGCGGGTGCCGAGCAAAGAGGGCGACGCGGTTGCCAGGCCACTAGCGGGGTGGCCGAGGCGACCCGGGTTCATTCAACTCCGGCCAACCCGCATCCCTCCTGCCGGGCCGGAACAGGTACTGGAGCGCCGGTCGCGCGCCGGCGAAGCGCAACCATGAACGAGATTGAAGCCTCTCCTCCGGAGACGGGCGGCGCTGGCGATGCGCCCGAGCCCGGACCCGGACGGAGCATTGCACCGAACGAGATCTCGCCCGAACTCCTGCACGATCCCTACGGCGAGGAACAGCTCGATGTCTCGCGTGACGACTTTGAGGCCATGCTCGCCAGCCACCAGACGGCCCGCGGCGACATCAAGGAAGGCGAGATCGTGCAGGCCAGGGTACTGCGGACCACCGATTCGTCGGTCATCCTCGAATTCGGTTTCAAGAGCGAGGGTGCGGTTTCCATTGAGGAGTTCAAGGATCCCGCCGCCGTAGAGCCGGGACAGGAAGTCGAAGTACTCCTCGAAAGTCTCGAGGACGACGACGGCGTGGTGGTTCTGTCCAAGAAGAAGGCGGATTTCCTGCGCGTCTGGGAGCTCATACGCGACGCCTACGAGAGCGACCGCCCCGTGAAGGGTCTGCTCACCCGAAAGATCAAGGGCGGCGTCACCGTGGACATCATGGGCGTGGACGCCTTCCTCCCGGGTTCGCAGATCGCGCTGCGGCGCGTACCCAACATCGAGGACCTGATCGGCGACCGCTACGACTTCAAGATCATCAAGCTCAACAAGCGGCGCAGGAACATCGTCGTGTCCCGCCGCATCATTCTGGAGCAGGAGCGCGAGAAGAAGCGTTCTACGCTGGTCAAGGAGCTGCTCAAGGGGCAGGTGCGGGAAGGGGTGGTGAAGAACATCACGGATTTCGGCGCCTTCATCGACCTGGGCGGGCTCGACGGGCTCCTTCACATCACGGACATGTCGTGGGGGCGCGTGAGCCATCCCTCCGAAGTGGTCAAGGTGGGCGCCAAGCTCGACGTCAAGGTCCTCGACATCGACTGGGACCGCGAACGCATCTCGTTGGGGCTCAAGCAGTTGTTGCCCTATCCCTGGACCGATATCGAGGACCGCTATCCGGTTGGTGCGCGTGTGGCCGGCCGCGTGGTCTCCATTACCAACTACGGAGCGTTCGTCGAGCTGCAGAAGGGCGTCGAGGGACTGGTTCACATCTCCGAGATGTCCTGGACGCGAAATGTGCGCCACCCCTCCAAGCTCGTGTCAATCGGTGACGAGATCGAAGCGGTGGTCTTGAAGGTCGATCCGCGGGAGGAGAAGATCTCGCTCGGAATGAAGCAGATCGAGGAGGATCCCTGGCTGGCCCTGCCGCTGAAGTACCCGACCGGCACGCGCCTTACCGGAACGGTTCGCAATCTCACTACCTTCGGGGCTTTCGTGGAGATCGAACCCGGCATCGACGGCCTGGTCCACGTCTCCGACATGAGCTGGACCAAACGCGTCGAGCACCCCTCCGAGGTAGTGCGCAAGGGCGAACAGGCCGACGTCATGGTCCTGGCGGTGGATTCCGATAACAAGCGCATTTCGCTGGGCTTCAAGCAACTCTACGACGATCCCTGGCCCGCCCTGGTGACCAGGTTCGCGAGGGGTCATGAACAGGACGGAACGATCGCCCGGCTTCAGGACAAGGGCGTGGTGGTCGATCTCGGCGAGGGAGTGGAAGGCTTCGTGCCGGGGTCGCACGCGGGGGTCCCCGTGGATGCGCTGAGCGACCACTACCGCGTCGGGGAAAGTGTGCCGCTGCGAGTGATCTCGTCGGATGCCGACGAGCGTCGCATCGTCCTCGAAGTGGTGGAGCCGCCCGCCCGCGGTGCGGCCGGTGAGGCGCCCGGGAAGGTGGCTGAGGAGAAGGCCGCGGAGGCGCCCGATGAGGTGGCCGGGGAGGGCGACGAGCGGAGCGCCGCCCCCGAGGGCAGCGGCGTTGAGGACGGCGAAGACGGCGGGGACGCTGCCGCGGCTGACGACAGCCTCGACGACACGGCGAACAACAGCGAGGACCACGACGCTGCGGAAGACAGCGGTGACGACAGCACCGCGGAAGACACCGAGAACGGGGATGTCGGCGAACAGAGTGAGGACGACGCCGCCGAGGATGTTGGCGAAGATGGCGGCGAGGAAGACGCTGCGGGCGACGACAGCGAGGATGGAGACAGCGAAGACTAGGGCCACGCCGAGGCGAGAGAGCCCGGAGAAACGGTGATCACGATGACGGCGAGATCATGGATGTCGGTGCTCGCCAGTGCGTTGATTGCCATCGCCGGTTTCGCGTGTTTCGCGACCGCGCGCACCACGACTCCGGGTGCCGCCCCTGCACCGGCCGCCGACCTCGTGGGCGGATCTCTCGGCACGGCCGGGGAGGCCGGTCCGGAGACCGCCCCCGAGGTCGCTCAACCCACCCGGCCGGCCGACGATGCGCGCGCCGGGGCCGCGGCCATCCTCGCAATGCCGGCGGAGCAGGCAACCGACCGGATGTTGCAGCGACTGGAAGCCGCTCTGGCGCGCCTTGCGCTCGGGGAACTGGAGGCGCTGGAGGAGTCGGTGAACCGCCTCGGGGGCGATCCCCGGCTCGGGCTCCTGTACGCGGAACTGGCATACGTTCACGTCCTCTCCGGAGAGCCGGAGGAGGCGCGGCGCTACGCGTCTCTGGCAAGGAGCACGGGTGTGAGCGGCCGTGCCGAGGAGGTGGCGGCCGCGGTTCTCGACGCTGCCATGGCCGAGTTGATGCCGCAGGATCCGGTTATCGGTGCCGTCCTTCCGCTTTCCGGTTCGCCATCCAACCGCGAGTACACGCGCCTCTTCCTGGAGGGAGTGGAAGTGGCCGCCGAAATGGCCCGGCGGGCTGGCTGGAGGGTCGAATTCGTGGTCGAGGACAACCGGGGCACGCCATCCGGGAGCCAGCGCGCCGTCTCGGCGCTGGTGTCGCGCGGCGCCGCGGTGATCCTGGGCCCGCTGACCGCCGGCAACATGGATTCGGCGGTGCGGGCGGCTCCCGGCACCGCGGCGTTTCTGTCGCCCACCGCTCGCCGGCTCCCGTTCGGTCGCAGGGGAGTTTACAGCATGGGTGCGGGCGATCCGGGGGCAGGGCGGACATTGGCCGAGGCCGTCCGCCAGGCCGGATACGAGGACGCGGTGGTCGTTCACCCGGGCAGCCCGGGCGAGGCACTCGAGGCGTTCGCCTTCCAGGATGCGTTCGGCGACCTGGGGGGCGCTGTGACGAGGAGGGTGCAGTATGAACCGGGGACCACAACCTTCGATATCGAGCTCAAGGAGGTCGAAGCAGTCGTCCCCCAGGTCCTCGTCGTCGCGGCTCCGGCCGCCGATGTGGAGCTTCTGGCTCCGCAGATCGCCTTCTTCGGGCTCGATACGCTGGACATCCAGGTGGCGGGCACCGCGGCCTGGACCACGCCCGCGGTGCTGGAAGCCGTTGCCCGGCGGCACACCGACAGCGTCATCGCGGTGAGCGCTACGGACCCGCAGGCGATCTTCGATCCGGCAACCGCATTCGTCCGAGCGTACGAGCAGCACTTCCGCCGGACCCTCGTAAGTCCGGTTCCGGCTGTGGGTTTCGACCTCTTCCGGATGGCGCTCGCCGCGTACGGGAATGGCGTGCGCACATCCAGGGGAGCCGTCGCATCGCTCCAGCGGCTCGGCCGGTTCCGGGGTGCGACCGGCACCTATTCGCATGTCGACGACAGGATCGAGAGGGAGTTCTTCCCGGTTAGGATCGTCGAGGGTCGGCTCCAGCCCTTCGAACCCGCGCTTGCCGCACCGGCCGACACCGTCGGGATCCTCCCCGGCGGGGAGGGCGCTCGACCCCGATGAAGGACGCCATCGAGCGCCTCGCGGCCCTTGGGCGGGACTCGCTCAAGGGCGGCGGAGAAGCACGGCTCGAGGCACAACGCCGCAGGGGAAAGCTCACCGGCCGCGAGAGGCTGGACCTTCTGCTCGACGAAGACTCGTTCGTCGAGCTGGACCGCTTTGTCACTCACCGCTCCACCGATTTCGGTCTCGCCGAAAAGAAGATCATGGGCGACGGGGTGATCACCGGATACGGCACCATCCACGGGCAGCTGGTCTACGTCTTCTCACAGGATTTCACGGTGTTCGGCGGCTCGCTCGGGGAGGCCCACGCCGAGAAGATCGTCAAGATCCAGGACATGGCCCTGAGGAACGGGGCGCCGATCATCGGTCTCAACGATTCGGGCGGCGCGCGCATCCAGGAAGGCGTGGTGGCTCTCGGCGGTTACGCGGACATCTTCCTGCGCAACACCCTGGCATCCGGGGTAATCCCGCAGATCAGCGTGATCCTGGGTCCCTGCGCCGGCGGAGCGGTCTATTCGCCTGCCATTACGGACCTGGTGTACATGGTCCGGGGGACCAGCTTCATGTTCGTTACCGGCCCCGATGTCGTGAAGACGGTCACGCACGAGGAGATTGACAAGGAAGGGCTCGGTGGTGCGGATGTTCACGCGGAGACCTCGGGGGTTGCGCACTTCGCGCACGACGACGAGGTCGAGTCGCTGGCCGCGGTCCGTAGACTCTTCCGCTACATCCCCCGAAACAACACGGAGCGGCCCCCACCCGGGCCCGGCAGCGATCCCCACGATCGCCGCTCCGAGAGGCTGCCGGGGCTGATCCCTGTGCGGCCGAACCGCCCCTACGACATGTCCGCCGTGATCCGCGAGGTGGTTGACGAAGGGGTCCTCTACGAGGTTCACGCGGGCTTCGCGCGCAACCTGGTGACAGGCTTCGCCCACCTGGGTGGCCACTCGGTCGGGATCGTGGCCAACCAGCCGGCGGTGCTGGCAGGGGTCCTGGACATCGATGCATCGGTGAAGGGAGCGCGTTTCGTCCGCTTCTGCGACGCGTTCAACATCCCTCTCGTGGTCTTCGAGGACGTGCCCGGGTTCCTCCCCGGGGTCGGCCAGGAGCACGGGGGCATCATCCGGCACGGAGCCAAGCTCCTCTACGCTTTCTGCGAGGCGACCGTCCCCAAGGTCACTGTTGTCACCCGCAAGGCCTATGGCGGGGCCTACGACGTCATGAACTCGAAGCACATCCGTGGCGACATCAACCTGGGCTGGCCCACCGCCGAGATCGCCGTCATGGGTCCGAGGGGCGCGGTCCAGGTCCTCTTCCGCAAGGAAATCGCGGCCGCCGACGATCCCGCCGCAGCCACCGAAGCCAGGATGGCCGAGTACCGGGAGAAGTTCGCCCATCCCTACGTTGCGGCCGGCCGCGGCTATCTGGACGACGTGATCGACCCGCGCGACACGCGTCCGCGGCTGATCAGCGCTCTTGACATGCTCGCCGACAAGAGGGACGACAATCCGCCGAAGAAGCACGGCAACGTGCCGCTTTGAGGTAGCGGGCAACCGCACGGGGCGTCACCGGCGTCCCAAAGGGCGGAACACTCGGTTCCCCGTGTTCTGCCGGGGAACTGCAGATAACTAGCGTGTAGCAACCGGTGGAGAGACAGAGATGAGCGCGACCTCGAGAGGGATTCCGGGATTGGCCGCGGTGGTGTTGGGACTCATGTGGGCGGCGAGTTGGTCCGCGCCCGCCGCGGCGCAGGAAGAAGAGAGGGAAGACGCGGCCGGGATCGTCGAGACGGAACAGCGTCCCAGACTCGGCATCCTGACCGCGCATGCCGGGAGGGGTGTGTTGATTATCTCAGTGCGGCCCGACAGTCCGGCCGACAGGGCCGGAATCCTCATCGGAGACCGCATCGTCGCGGTCGATGGTCATCCGCTGGTAGAGCCGCTGGCAAACGAGGGCCAGAGGGAACTCCCCGAAGCGACGTCCTACCATCAGGCCCGGCTGGAGTGGCTCATTGAAGAAACGCCCGAAAGCGAACCCGTGGAGCTGGAGATTCAGCGGGGCCTGCGAACCCTGACCGTTGCGGTCGTCGCCGAGGTTCTGCCGGACGACGACCCCGACCATTTCTGGTACAATGAGCTGTGGCCGGGTCCCACCACCTACGATTCCATCACCGAGCGTTTCCAGGACGCGATGGACAGGATGCGCTACCGAGTCGGCCCCCACGAATTCCAGTTCGGCTGGGTCGGCCCGCGAGTTCCCGCCGGAACGGTTCCGGGGGATCCCGGCCTTCCCCTGCCGCCCATGAGCCTGACACCGACCGTGACGCTGATCGACGCGGGCGGCTGGTGGCGCGACCGATTCCAATACATCGGGGACAACCGGCTGGAGATGGTTGAGCTCAACCCCGAATTGGGTGCTTACTTCGGCACGGCAGAGGGCGTCCTGGTCCTGGATGTGGACGAAAACGTCACACTGGGACTGCGCCCGGGCGATGTCGTGGTGTCGATCGCGGGGCGGAAGGTGGACGAGGTGTCGGACATGCAGCGTATCCTGGCGTCGTACGAGGAGGACGAAGCCGTCGACTTCGGGATCTGGCGAGATGGCGCGCGCGCGACGGTTGTGGGTACCATTAGGTGACTCATAGTCGCCGCAGGCGTCATCGCCGTTCGCACTCCGGCTGCGTCGGGACGCCCGGCTGAAACACCGGCCCGCTCCGCACCCGGGTACGGGAGCGCCTGACAGACCGTTGATCGAAAGCGTACTCGTCGCCAACCGGGGCGAGATCGCGCTCCGAGTGATCCGGGGCGCGAAGGAGATGGGGATCCGCACCGTCGCGGTCTTCTCCGAGGCGGACCGGATCTCGCCGCACGTGCTGCTTGCCGACGAGGCGTACCCGATCGGCCCCGCCCGCGCCTCCGAGAGCTACCTCGCAACGGAAACGCTCCTCGAGGTGGCGCGGCGCAGCGGTGTCGACGCCGTGCATCCGGGTTACGGATTCCTCGCCGAGCGCGGGGATTTCGCGGAAGCCGTCGCGAGGGCGGGGCTGATCTTCGTCGGGCCCTCGGCGGCAACGATCCGCGCAATGGGCGACAAGACGGAGGCCCGGAGGCGGATGGCGGCGGCGGGGGTGCCGGTCGTGCCGGGGAACGATGTTCCGCTCGCGTCCGGGCGGGCAGCGCGCGAGGTGGCCGAGGCGGTGGGGTTTCCGGTGGTGCTGAAGGCGGCGGCGGGTGGCGGCGGGAAGGGGATGCGGGTGGTCCGCCGCGCGGAGGATGCCGGAAGCGCATTCGAAGCCGCCAGGCGCGAGGCGGAGGCCGCGTTCGGGGACGGCAGCGTGTATGTCGAGCGCTTTCTGGAGCGGCCGCGCCACATCGAGATCCAGATCTTCGGAGACCGGCACGGCGGCGCGATACATCTCTTCGAGCGCGAGTGCTCGATCCAGCGGCGGCATCAGAAGCTGATCGAGGAGTCGCCCTCGCCTCTGGTCGGACCGGAGGAACGGCGGCGGATGGGGGAGGCGGCGGTGCGCGCGGCGCGGGCGGTGGACTACATCGGCGCGGGAACAGTGGAGTTTCTGCATGCGGGTGACGAGTTCTTCTTCCTCGAGATGAACACGCGGCTGCAGGTCGAGCACCCGGTTACGGAGATGGTCACCGGGCTCGACCTGGTCGAGTGGCAGTTCCGGGTCGCAGCGGGCGAACAGCTCCCGCTGCGCCAGGAGGAGATCCCGATGCGCGGCCACGCGATCGAGTGCAGAATCACGAGCGAGTCGCCTTTCGACGGGTTCCTTCCCGCGACCGGCAGCATCGGCGAGATGGTGGTTCCGGGCGGCCCCGGAGTGCGTTGGGACGGCGGGATCGCCGGAGGAACCCGGATCGGGCTGCACTACGATCCGCTTCTCGGCAAACTGATCACCTGGGCCCCCGACCGATCAGGTGCGATCCGGCGCATGGAGCGCGCGCTCGGGGAGCTGAGAATCGACGGGGTGGCCACCAGCACGCCCCTGCTGCTGCGCATCATGAGGGAGCCGGACTTCCTGGAGGGCCGGCTTTCCACCGCCTATTTGCCGGAACACCCGGCCCTTTTCGAGACAGGTGTCGAGGGCGGCGACGGCGAGGTCCTGGCGGTGGCCGCGGCGTTGCTTGAGCACGAGCGGCGCCGCGGCGGGGCGGCACCGAGGATCCGCCGCGGGGGCACCGGGCTTTCGGCGTGGCAGCGTCTCGGCACCGGGCGGGGACACGGTCCACGCCGCGACGGGTGGCAGCCATTCCGGCTCGACCGGCCGCGTACGGACACGGGAGAACGCCGGTGAATGCGCAGAGAGCCCGTTATGTGGTCGAGGTGGAGGGGACGGCGCACGAGGTGGCGGTCGGTGCGGACGGGTCGGCAGCAATCGGGGGGCGGCGCCACGCCGTCTCGCTGGTCGAGGTGGGGTGGAAAGGGGGGTGGTCACTGCTGCTCGACGGGGTCTCGGTGC
>VXLT01000334.1 GCA_009841475.1 Gemmatimonadota bacterium | reverse complement strand
GGGGGGTGATCGCGCGCTACCTCCGCGCAAGACACCTGCCCTTCGGGGCCGCGGGGGCCGGCGCGTCCCCCGCTGCCACCCCCGCGCCCACCGGAGCGGCGCCCGCCCGCGCGTCGGTTCTCGGGTGGCTCCCCCACCCCGTCGCCGCCTCCCTGGCCGCCGGCTTCACCGTCTTCGGGATCTGGCTCGGCCTCGGGCTCGACGGCCGCCCGCTCGGCGAAGTCGAGCCCTTCCTGCCGCCCCGCTTCGAGGACACCCCGGCCGGCGCCCTGGCGATGGCCGCGCGCGGAGAGGAGCACGACGGACTCCACTGGTACCAGAACGATCTCGACGGGGCGCTGGCTGCCGCGCGTGAAGGCGGCAACCGCGTCTTCATCGACTTCACCGGCTACACCTGCACCAACTGCCGCTGGATGGAGTCGAACATGTTCACCATCCCCGAAGTGGCCGAGCAACTGGAGCGCTTCGTCCTGGCCCGCCTCTTCACCGACGGCGACGGCGAAGTCTACGAAGACCAGATGGACTACCAGCGGGAGACGTTCGGCACCATCGCGCTTCCCCTGTACGTCGTCCTGGACGGTGACGGCAACACGATTGAGACGTTCCTGGGACTCACGCGCGACCGCGAGGAGTTCCTGGATTTCCTGAAGCGGGCGCTGTAGAGGCCCGAAGACCAACAGAGAGGGACTTCCGATGAAGAAGCCAGTCGCAGTGACCGGCGCGGCCATCGTCGCACTCCTCGTGGGGCTCATGACCCCCGGCCTCTTCGGATGGACCGGCGGGAGCGACCCGGACACCGGGGACGCCGAGTGGACCCTGCCCGCCGCGGCCGCGCAACCGTGGTTCCCACCGGCGAGCGATTACGAGAATGACGGCGAGCCCCTGAGCGACGAAAAGTTCGAGGCGCTGATGACCGCATTCGAAACGGCGATCACCGCCGAAGAAACGCGGGCGGACTTCGAGCGCGAGGCGGAAATCCACCTCATGAACTTCATCCGGCGTCTGGGGCCTGCCGACATAGGTGAGGAGCAGAAGGAACGGATCACGGAGCGGCTCGCGGACCTTGCCGAGGAGCATCCGGATCACCGGCGCATGATCAACCAGCGAGGCGGCCTGGTCGAGAGCTACTCGCGTCCCTGGCCGGGCGGCAGGCTCCCGTCGCTCTCGGGATCCCTGCTGATCCTCGGCGACGCCGGCGATTACGACACCGGAGGCGCCTTCTTCGAGGACGCGCAGGTCGACGACCTGATCGCGCGCGTCGACGCCGTGCTCGGGACGCCCGATGTGCTGGACAACTTCGAAAGCGAGGCAGGCACGCACTTCTGGCGGCTCAACAACCGGCTGCAGATGGGCCGGCTGACGCCCGGGCAGGTCGAACGGGTCGCTGGCTTCTACGAGGAAGTGAAAGCGGCGCACCCCGGCCACGCCGAGATGCTCGACCGGTACAAGTTCGTCGCCGGCAACCTGATCCCGGGCAACGTCGCGCCCAACATCACCGGGACCGACACCGACGGCGTCGAGTTCTCGCTCGAGGAGTACCGCGGGAACATCGTGGCGGTGATCTTCACCGGACAGTGGTGCGGTCCCTGCCGGGGCGAGTACCCGTACCACCGGTTCGTGCTGGAGAACTACGGCGGCCGGCCGATCGTCCTGCTCGGCGTCAACAGCGACGCGGAGCTCGAGACGGCCCGGCAGGCCAAGATCGACGAGAACCTGCCCTACCGCACCTGGTGGGACGGCCACGGCCAGCCGGACGCGGAAGCGGCCGCCACCGACGGGCCGATCGCGACCGCCTGGAACGTGACCGGATGGCCGCAGATCTACATCCTCGACGAAGAGGGCGTCATACGCTACGTGGGCAAGCGCGGGGGCGAGTTCATCGCGGCGCTGGACGAACTGTACACCGAGATGCGCATGAAAAGCATGATCAACGTCCCGCAGGGAATCGTCATACCCGCCAGCCGGCCCCAGCCCGCGCAGAAGGCAAACTGAGGCGGCCCCCGGAGACCCGCGCACCACTACCGACCCAAGAAAGAGGTCCAACATGCGTAAGCCCCTGGCAATCATAGGCGCCATCGTCGTTTCCTTCGGCCTGGGCGCGCTCGTGGCCGGCAGCAGCGGGGCCGCCGGCGCCGGCGGCGGCGATTGGGAGCTGGACGTCCCCGCCGCCGCGGCCAAGCTGTGGTTCCCGCCCGCCGACCAGTTCGACAACGAGGGCGAGCCCCTCTCCGACGAGAGCTTCGAGGAGCTGATGGCGGCGCTCGAGGTGGCCATGACGGCCGAGGAAACGCTCGCGGACTTCGAACGCGAGGCGGACCTCCACCTGTGGAACTTCATGCGGCGCCTCTCGGTCCCCGAGATCGGCGACGAACAGAAGGAGCGGATCCACGCATACCTGGACGCCCTGGCTGAAGAGCACCCGGACAGCGAGGTGATCGGCCAGCGCAAGAGGCTGGTCGACAGCTACGCGGAGCACATGCCGTCGATGCCTGGTTTCGCCGGATTCGTCACGCTGTTCGAGGACGAAGAAGGGAGCTATCCGGAGGAGGGCGAACCATTCGAGGACTGGCAGGTGGACAGAATGCTGGCGGAACTCGATGCAGTCGCGAATCTCCCCGAGGCCACCGGCGATTTCGAGACGGAGCTGCGGATTCCGCTGTGGCAGATGGGCAACCGCCTGCAACGGAGCGCCTTGAGCGATGACCAGACGGACCGCATCGTGGCCTTCCTGGACGAACTCGAGGAGAAGTACCCCGAGGGCGCGGAGCCGATCGAGCAGCAGCGTTTCGTGGTCCAGAACCTCATGCCCGGCAAGGTGGCCCCCAACATCGTGGGCAAGGACACCGAGGGCGTCGAGTTCACGCTCGAAGACTACAGGGGCAACATCGTGGCGGTGATCTTCTCCGGGCAGTGGTGCGGACCGTGCCGCGGGGAGTATCCGTACCAGCGCGGCATGCTGGAGGCGTTCAAGGACAGGGATGTCGTGCTGCTGGGCGTGAACAGCGACGCCGTGCTGGACACGATCGTGCACGCGAAGGAGCGGGAGGGCCTCGACTACCGCACCTGGTGGGACGGGCACAGCCAGCCGGACGCCGATCTGGTCGCAGCGGAAGGGCCGATCGCGAAGCAGTGGAACGTGGTGGGCTGGCCCACGATCTACGTGATCGATGAGGACGGCGTGATCCGGCACGCCGACAAGCGCGGGGGAGCTCTCGTCGCCGCCGTCGACAAGCTGCTGATGGACAAGACCATGCGGGAGTACCAGGAGCAGGCCGAGCAGGGGGTGGAGGTGGAGGCGGATGCGGAGGTGAGCGACGAAGGGGAGAGCGAAGACGCCAACGCGAAGACGAAAGTCACCGGGAAAAGCAAAGAAGGGAACCAATCGGGCTGACCGCCCACGAGGCGGGACGGTCCGAAACCGGGGGTTGATCCCCCACACAGACGAGGAGCTTTACCATGCGGCAGCCATTGGCGCTGGCAGGAGTCGGAGTAGTCGGGATCGGCGTCGGGTTCGTCCTGGCGGGGGGCTTCGGCGGGTCCGGCGCAGAGGGAGGAGCGCCAGGCTCCGATTTCCCGATGGCGATTCAGCAGGCCTGGTTCCCACCGGTCGGCGACTACGACACCGGAGGCGAGCCCCTCGACGACGAGCGCTTCGACGCACTCATGTCGGCACTGGACGGAGCGCTTACCGCGAAGGAGACGCTGGCCGACTTCGAGCGAGAGGCGGACATCCACCTCTGGAGCCTGACGCGGCGGCTGGCCGTTCCGGAGGTCACCGACGCGCAGTTGGAGCGGACCCAGTCGTATCTGGACGAACTGGTCGAGAAGCACCCCGACCACCGCGAGATGATCGAGTATCGGCGAACCTTCCTCCCGTCCTACGCCACGGCCAGGCCCACCGCTCCGCCGCTGACCTTCGATCTGCAGCTGTTCGGCGACGCCGACCGCTATCCCAACAACGGCGAACCCTTCTCGGACGACCAGGTGGACGAACTGCTCGGCACCCTCGACGCCATCGTCAACCTTCCGGAGATCGCGACCGACCTGGAGCGGGAAGCCGGAACCGAGTTCTGGCGCTTCGGCGGCCGGCTGCAGCGGGGGCGCGTCGACGAAGACCAGGCCGCGCGCATCGGCGAGTACTTCGACAATCTCGTGGAAGCGCACCCGGGCGCTGCCCAATTCCTCGGCCGGCAGCGCTTCCTGGTCGAGAACCTGACGCCGGGCAGGGTCGCGCCCAACATCGTGGGCACCGACACCGAGGGCGCCGAGTTCGCGCTGGAGGACTACCGCGGCAAGGTCGTCGCCCTGATCTTCTCCGGGCAGTGGTGCGGCCCCTGCCGCGGGGAGTACCCCTACCAGCGCGCCATGCTGGACCTCTTCGACGAGGATGAGGTCGCGCTGCTGGGCGTCAACAGCGACGCCAGGCTGGAGACGATCCAGCGGGCCAAGGAGGACGAGGGCCTCGACTACCGGACCTGGTGGGACGGCCACAGCCAGCCGGACGCCGAGACGGTGGCCGCCGACGGACCGATCGCGACCGAGTGGGGCGTGCGCGGATGGCCCACGATCTATGTGATCGACGATCAGGGCGTGATCCGCTTCGTCAACAAGCGCGGCGGCGCGCTGATCGACGCGGTCGACCAATTGCTGAGGGACCAGCGGATGCGCGAGTACCAGGAACGGACGGGCACTACGGTTTCCCCGAACCGCCCGGTGCGGGCGCTGATCGTTCCGGCCTCAACCGGCGAAGAAAACAACCGGTAGCCCACCTGTCGGGCTGACCGCCGGGGCAACACTTCCAGCCGCGCAAACCGCCTAACCGGGAAAGCGTTGTCGACTGCGGGGCCGAAGACAACCGGGCACCGCAGCCGCATCTGTCTTCCCGCAGCCAAGTGAGATGCCGCCATGCGAAAGCCCCTTGCAGTAGTTTGCGCCCTGATCGTCGGGTTCGCGCTGGGAATGTTGCTTCCCGGACGCACTGGCGTCCCCGCTGCCGCGGAAGGCGACGGGGACCCCGCGCTTGAAATCCCGGCCGCGGCGGCGCGGATGTGGTTCCCGCCGGCCGAGCAGTTCGACAACGGAGGCGCGCCGCTCTCCGACGAGAGCCTCGAAGAGTTGCTGGCGGCCCTCGACGTTGCCATGACGGCGGAGGAAACCCTCGCGGACTTCGAGCGCGAGGCGGATGTCCACCTGTGGAACTTCATGCGCCGGCTGGCGGTGCCCGTGGTCGGCGAAGAGCAGCAGGAGCGGATCAAGGCCTACCTGGACGCCCTGGCCGAGAAACACCCGGAAAGCCGGACGATCGAACACCGGAAGCGGCTCGTCGACAGCTACGCCGGGCACACTCCGCAGATGCCCTCTTTCTCCAACTTCGTCCTCCTGTTTCGGTCCGACGGAAAACGCTACCCGGACCCGGGCGAGCCCTTCGAGGACGCGCAGGTGGACAGAATGCTGGCGGAACTCGACGTCATCCTGAATCTCCCCGAGTCGACCGGCCGCTTCGACTACGACGCCGGCCTATCGTTGCGGAACCTGGTCTTCCGTCTTCGGCGCGGCCTGGTCAGCGACGATCAGACCGCGCGCATCGTTGCGTACCTGGACGGACTCGGCGAGAGATTCCCCGACGCCGTGGAAAAGATCGACGAGCATCGTTTCCTGGTCGAAAACCTGACGCCGGGACGCATCGCCCCCAACATCGTCGGCAAGGACACCGAGGGGATCGAGTTCGAGCTTGAGGACTACAGGGGCAAGATCGTGGCCCTGCTCTTCTCCGGGGAGTGGTGCGGACCCTGCCGCGCCGAGTATCCGTACCAGCGCGCGATGCTGGAGGCGTTCAGGGACAGGGATGTGGTGCTGCTGGGAATCAACAGCGACGCCGTGCTGGACACGATCGTGCAGGCGAAGGAGCGGGAGCGCCTCGGCTACCGCACCTGGTGGGACGGTCACGGCCAGCCGGATGCGGGGTTGGTGGCGGCGGACGGGCCGATCGCGACGCAATGGAGGGTGGACGGCTGGCCCACGACGTACGTCCTCGACGAGGAGGGCGTCATCCGGCATATCGACAGGCGCGGGGGCTCACTCTTTGCGGCGCTGGACCGGCTGCTCAAGGACAAGACGTGGCGCGAGCAACTCGAGGAGGCGGAGGCCGAGGAGGAAGCGGACGAGTCCGACTCCGGGACCGAAGAAGGCTCGCCTGGCACCGACCGGGCCACCCCGGGGAACGGCGAGGCCGCCCCAGGGGACGGCGAGGCCACCCCAGGGGACAGCGAGGCCACCCCAGGAGCCGGCGGGGCCACCCCCGGCGCAGACCAGGGTGCCGGCCGGCTATAGGTACGTCGCCGGAGGCAGTCCGAAGATGTTGTCGATGAGTTCGCGCGCCTGAGGCGGCACGCCCTTCAGCGACGCCGGGATCCCCAGCGCGTTCGTCTCCTCGACCACGCGCTTGAGCACGAGCGCTCCGGTCAGATCGATCCGGCCCAGTCCCTCCAGGTGAATGATGATCTCGGAGACGCTGTCCGCGTCCGTGAGCCGGCTCATCAGCGCCTCCTCCAGGCGGGGCGCCGACGCGAACCAGAGGATTCCCATCACCTCCAGGTGCAGGACGTCGCCCTCCATCCAGCTGTCGAACCCGGCCCGCCGCTCCTGCCACACGTGAATGGCGAGCGACACGAGGATGCCGACCAGCAGGGCCTGTTCGATCCGCGGGGCCAGCAGCAGGCACAGCGCCAGGGTGAGCCAGACGACGAGCGCCTGGATTCGCGACAGCGTCCACACGTTCACCAGCATGCGCAGCTTTACCAGTCCGCCGACCGCGGCGATCACGATGCCGGCCAGCACCGCCTTCGGGAGCGAGGAAAGCACCCCCGCGAAGGGCAGGAAGACGAGCACGGCGATGCCGGTGATCGCGCCGGACCAGCGGGTACCCGCCCCCGAGAGGTGGTTCAGGCTGCTACGCGACAGGGATCCGTCGACCGGCATTCCGCCGCAGACGCCGGACACCACGTTGGCGGCGCCCTGGGCCAGGAACTCCCGGTCCGGGCTCCAGCGGGCGCGGTCGAGAGTGGCGAAGGAACGGGCGATGGCGGTCGTCTCGGCAAAGCCCACCAGCGCGATGACCACGCCGGGAAGGAACAGGACGGGGACCAGCCCCCAGGGCAGTGCGAAGCTCACGGGGGGCAGCGAACCGGGGATGTCGCCGACGATCGGCCCGCGGTATCCGGCCAGCACCGAGAAGAGCACTCCGCCGAGCACGGCGACCAGCGCGCCCGGGAAGAGGGGGTGGATGCGGCGGGCGAAGAGCGTGATCGCGACGGTGAGGACGGTGAGCGCGAGTGCGGCGAGGTTCCATGACGCCGGTGTGCCGAGAACATGGAGGGTGTTGCCCACCAGTCCGCTCTCGCCCACGGCGGCCATTCCGAGCGTGGAGGGGAACTGGGAGAGCAGGATGAGGATGGCCGCGCCGGAGGTGAATCCCCGCACGACGGGCTGCGACATCAGGTAGGTGACCTTCCCGGCGTGCAGGGCGGCGATGGCCAGCCGGGAGAGGCCCACGATGAGCGCGAGGAGCGCCGCCGCGCCCGTGTATTGGGGACTCCCGGGCGTGGCAATGGTCACAAGGGCACCGTGGGTCAGCAGCGCGGTGAGGGCGACCGGACCCGTCTGCAGGTAGGGGCACGACGCGAACAGCCCCGCTGCGAGGAGCGGCAGCGCCGAGGCGTAGAGACCGTGCACGGACGGGAGGCCCGCCAGTTCGGCGTAGGCCATGCTCTGGGGGATGATGAGCAGGGCGACGCTGAGGCCGGCGACCGCGTCGCGCCTGGTGGCGCGGTGCACGGCCCAGGTTTTGGCTCCGACGACCGTGGCTGCGCCCTGTGCATGGCCGCGGGGGGCCGGGGTGGTCACCGAACCTCAGCGGAGGAGGTCACCGGAGGCGCATTCTGCACATCCGTAGCCAGTTCACGGAGCACCCGGGCGGTCGCTTTGGCGCGCTCCGTCCACCACCTCGCGATCGGTGCGGGGCCCGCCGAGGCGACCCTCCCGCTCCAATTCTCCGCGTGGGCGGCCAGCCATGCGAGCGCCACGCCGGGATCCTGCGCGAGGAACGAGTTCAGCACGTAGCGCCGCTCTCCGGCGCGGCAGGCCAGCCCGGTCTCGTCCGCGAGGCGCAGAAGGTCATCGCGCAGCAGGATCACCCCCGTGCGCGCCGGCGCCAGCAGCGCGCCGACGAAGGCGGCGCCTCCTTCCCGGCGTGGGTCCGCCAACTCCGGGGCGGCGCGCAGAGCGGCGGGCAGGTAGCGGGGGAACGCCAGCTCGCGGCCCAGCCGGGCCAGGGAGTCGCCCAGCAGCGACGCCCAGGCCTCGTAGAACGGCGCGCCGCATCTCTCGAAGCTGGCCAGGTAGGGTCCGGTCCAGGACGCGAGATGCTCCCACACCAGCGTGACCCGGGCCTGCGCGAGGAGGGCCTTCCGGGCGCCGTCGGACTCCTCGCGGCGCCACTCGTCCACCGAGGCCAGCAACCCCAGCAGGGACGCGAGGTGATCGGCCGACGCCGTTGTCCCCCGTTGCGGTCCCCTCTGCCGGCGCAGGCCCAGCGCCCGCCGGAACCCGGCGACGCGGTCCAGTGCCTCGCCTCCCATCATCCCCTCCGCACCGAGATACACGGAGGCATGGGGATACCGCTGCTGCGCCACCACCCTGGCGTGCTCCGCCGCCGCCGGCACCGCCGGCAGGCCGAGTGCCGCCGCGACGCGCGCATGCTCCGCCGCCGGACTCTCGATCAGCGATCCAAGGGCGCGAAGAACTTCCATTCAGGGACCGCCCGGAGGGGTGCCCCCTTCGGTTGCGCCATTCCCGCCCGCGCGCGGCAGATCGTAGGCCGCCCGCTCGGGCCTCACGGGCCGCAGCAGCCACCAGGGCCGCCGGGTCCCGTCGGGGGAATGCCCGGTGGCCGACCTGGTGAATTCAAGCCACTCCCGGAAGACCGCCCGCGACTTCGCCGTGTCGACCGAGATGTCGCCGTAACGGTCCCCGGGTGCGGCCTTGCTGACGCGCACGGCCTGGTGCCAGCAGTGCGCCCCCGAGATGGGGTCGGGCTGGACGGGGAAGGTCATGTTCTGGTGCACGCCCACGTCGGTCCACCAGATCCGCGCGGTGTCGGGGTCGTCCGAACGGAAGGGTCCGGTGCCGCGCTTCTGCTTCATCCCCCACCCGCTTCCCTCATTGTGCAGCGCGACCGTGGCCGTGTTCTGGCGGGGCCCATCCCCCGTCTTCCACCGCCCCATGTGGTGCGAGCACGCCACCACCCCGGGATGGATGCCCTCGGTCACCCACGCCTTCACCACGAAGTGCCCGATCCGGGTCTCGACCCTGACCAGGTCCCCCGTCCCCACCCCCATCCGCGCGGCGTCCTTCGGGTGTACCCAAAGCGGGTTTGTGTGCGCGATCTCGTTCAGCCACTTCGCATTCGCGCTCCGGGTGTGGATCTGCACCGGCAGCCTGAAGGTCGAGATCAGGCACATCCCCTCCTCACCCAGCTTCGACCGGTGCACATGGCTGCGCACGTAGCCCGGCACGGCCAGTTCCGGCCATCCCCACGCGGCCAACGTCGATGACCAGAATTCGAGGCGGCCGGACGGCGTCGGAAAGCCCCGCCGCACCACGCCGTCCACCTCCACCC
>VXLT01000170.1 GCA_009841475.1 Gemmatimonadota bacterium | reverse complement strand
CCTCCCCCCTCCCCATCCCCGTCGTCGAGGCAACGATCGCCGACATCCACGACGCCATTCTCTCGGGCCGCACCACCTGCCGCAGGGTCGTGCAGGCCCACCTGGACCGGATCGACGCCTACGAGCACCTCGTCAACGCGATCACCGTGGTCAACCCGGCCGCCCTCGACCGCGCCGACGAGCTCGACGAGGCCCTCGCGAACGGCGAGACCCCCGGCCCCCTCTTCTGCGTCCCCATGCTGGTGAAGGACAACTTCGACACCCGCGACATGATCACCACGGGAGGCTCGGTCGCGCTACGGTACAGTGTTCCGCCGGACGACGCCTTCATGGTGCGCCGCATCCGCGAGGCGGGCGCGGTCGTCGTCGCCAAGACGAACATGGCTGAATGGGCCTTCAGTCCGCGCCAATCAGTCAGCTCGTCGTTCGACACCACCCGCAACGCCTACGCGCTCGACCGCGTGCCGGCGGGCTCCAGCGGGGGCACGGCGTCGGGGGTCGCGGCCGCCTTCGGACTGATCGGGCTCGGCAGCGACACCGGCAACTCGATCCGCGGGCCGTCGTCGCGCCTCGCGCTGGTGGGAATCCGGTCGACGATCGGGCTGACCAGCCGGGACGGCGTCATCCCCCTCTCCTTCGACCGCGACATCGCCGGGCCGATGGGGCGCACGGTCGAGGATGTGGCGCTGGTCTTCACGATCGTGGCCGGCTACGACCCCGCCGATCCCTACACCGAGGCCGGGCGGGAGCACCGCGAGGTCGACTACACCCGCTTCCTGGAAGCGGACGGCCTGGAGGGCGCGCGCATCGGCGTGTTCCGCGCGCTGGTCGACACGGAGGACGCCGACTCGGCGGTGGTGACGGTCTTCGGCAGCGCGCTGGAGGAGATGGCCGGGCTGGGCGCCGAAATCGTCGATCCCTTCGACTTCGACCTGCGCGCGCAGTCGCGGCGCCCGAACATGTACTGCCGCCGCTTCCGCTACGACATGCACATGTACCTGCAGTCGCTGGGGGCCCGCGCGCCGATCACCGACGTGGTCGAAGTGCTGGAGAGCGGCGAATACGGGGCCGACGCCGAACGGTCGCTGCGCAGCGCGGAAAACGCCCCGCTGGACGTGCACCCCGCCGAGTGGGATCCCCCCTGCCCCGACTTCGCGGAAAACGAGGAGCGCCAGGGCTTCCGCGCCGATCTGGTCGCCGCGATGGACGAAGCCGGCGTCGACGCCCTCGTCTACCCGACCTGGCTCAGCCCGCCCGCCCACATCGACCGCGCCAACGAGGAGTACAGCGGCGACAACTCCCAGCGGGTGGCGCCGGCCACCGGCATGCCCGCGATCACCGTTCCGATGGGATACACGGAGGGTGTGCACCCCGCCGGGCTCCAGATCCTGGCGAGGCCGTACGATGATGGACTGCTCCTCCGGCTGGCGTACGCGTACGAGCAGGGGACGCGTCACCGGAGGCCGCCGGAGGGGTTTCCGGAGCTGGGGCGGTGAGCGGGGCCCGGGGATCGGCTCCCGGCGGGCCGGACAGGAAGGACGTTCCCTTGTCGATCGGAGCGCTCAATGGTCGCCTCACGGTGGACGACAGCTTCTTCGATCCGCTGCCGGAATCCGAAATGGCCGGCTGGGGGGGGTGACCGGAACGGAAAGAAACGTTATTGTTGAATATCATTTCTGTTACTCCACGATATGCAACAATATATCCCACGCGCGAATCTGCTCTTCGAGACCACCCGCGGCCTGTCCGAAGCCCCGGCCGTGGCTCTTCTAGGCGCACGCCAAGTCGGCAAGACGACCCTCGCACAGCAGGTCGTCTCCACCTGCGACGGCCCCAGTGCCGTCTACGACCTGGAGGTGGCGGCCGCGCGCGAGGCGCTGACGGCAACGCCCGAGAGGCTGCTCGGCCGAAGCGAGGGTCTGGTCGTAATCGACGAAATCCAGCGGATGCCGCAGTTGTTCGAGACACTTCGCCCGATCTGCGACGATCAGGAGCGGAACTGCGTGTTTCTTCTCCTGGGCAGCGCATCCTGGGACCTGATTCGCGGCGTCTCGGAGACACTCGCGGGACGTATCCTCTTCGTCGATGTGGGCGGCTTCTCCCTCGGCGAGGTGGGCCCCCGGCACCAGGACCGCCTCTGGATGAGGGGCGGGTTTCCGCCGGCATTCCTGGCCCGGGACGCCGCCGCGTGGAGCCGGTGGATGCAAGCCTTCACCCGAACGTTTCTGGAGCGGGACATTCCGGGGTTGGGTTCCAGGGTGTCGCCGACGGCGCTTGGCCGATTCTGGCGCATGCTGGCGCACCGCCATGGACAGCAGTGGAACGCCGCCGAACTCGCGCGCTCGATGGATGTCGGGGTTGGCACCGTCAATCGCTACCGTGACCTGCTGGCCGGCGCCTTCATGATCCGGGTTCTGCCTCCCTGGTTCGAGAACCTGGGCAAGCGCCTGGTCAAGTCACCCAAAGTCTACCTGCGTGACAGCGGCATCCTGCACTCGCTCCTCGGCCTCGGCGATCCGGCCCGGCTCGCCATGCATCCGGCCTACGGAGCCAGCTGGGAGGGTTTCGCGCTGGAGCAGACGCTGATCGCGCACGGCGCCGGCGACGCGTATTTCTACCGCACCCAGCGGGGCGCCGAGTTGGACCTGATGCTGCTGCGTAGCGGCCGCCGCTGGGGCTTCGAGTTCAAGTGCAGCGACGCGCCCCGCACGACGAAGTCCATGCACATCGTCATGAAGGACCTCGGGCTCGAGCACCTCTGGGTCGTGTACCCGGGCGATCTGGAGTATCCGCTCGCGGACGGGATCAACGCCATGCCGCTGAAACGGGTCCACTCGGCCGGGCTCTAGCGTGCCAGGCGACCTCCGGGAATGAAACCGGGTGTTCAAAAGGGGTTGACGACTCGAACCCCGTCGTAGTCCTGCTCGGAGCTCATGTCCTCGGAGTAGACGGTGTCGCAGCGGAGCGTTCGGGCGGCAGCGAGGATTGCCGCATCCCAATAGGAAAGACCGAAGCGGCGGCGAATCGAAACGGCTTCCCTGAACACGCCGAGCGTGACGGCCTGGACCCGCATCTCCAACACGGGCTCGAGGAAGCGCACCGCATCGTCCTCGGACAGTCGACCCGGTCGGGTGGCGCGCGTCGCCTGGTGGTAGAACTCCTGGAGAACCTGCACCGAGACGGCGAGATTCGGCTCCGCCAGGAGTTCCCGCGCGCGAAGGCGCTTGTCCTCTTCCTCAGGGAGGATACTGGCCGCGTACAGCAGCACGTTCGTGTCGACGAAGCGCACCCCGGTTGATCAGCCGTCTACGTTGAGGCGGCTGTCCGGATCCGCTTCGGATCGGGTCGCCGAACGGTCGTGGAGCGCAGCACGTGGCAGGTTGTCGGCCATGCGCAGCCCGACGCCGCGCGCGTCGAAATCGGCGAAGACCTCGTCGAACAGCCTGCGCCTGCGCTCAAGCGCGGTCTCGAGGGGTTGCGATTCCACTCTGTCGCGCCGCCGGTCGCGGGGGACGAGCCTTCGCAGGAACTCCCGCACCAGCGCCGACACCGACGTGTCCAGTTCCGCTGCGCGGATACGGGCGCGACGGTGGGTTTCCTCGTCGACGGCTACAGTGATGTTTCGCATTTTCACAGTCTCACAGTCTCAGGGGAGCATTCAGTATAGCCCTTTGGTCGAGGATTGGCGAGGGTTGCAGTGGAGCCGACACGTGGCGCTGGTGCGCTGAGGGGGCACAGTCAGCCCCCGAGCAACAGCACCTTCCGCACGAGTTCGGTCTGTTTGCGAATGCCCAGCTTGCGGTAGATGCGTTTCAGGTGCGTTCGGGCGGTGCCCTCGGCGCACCCCAACTCAAGCGCAGTCCCGGCGACCGTCTGGCCCGCCGCGATCGCCACCGCCACACGGCTCTCCGCGGGCGTCAAACCCAGGAGCTTTGTCACCAACTCCGGTTCCCCCCGAGGTCGGCTGGCCGGGTCGACGATAAGCACCAGTGCTCCGAGTTGCCACGGAGCGGTATCACCCTCTTGCGGGACGGGATGGATTTCAAGGACCAACGGCGCTCGATCCTTCCCGCGCGTGATCTTCATCGAACCTCCGATACCGGGAGGACCGTACGGAGCCAGGGCCTGCGCCAACAAGCGCTGAATCTCTGCGTCCTCCCCCGGGTTCCGGCCAGCCAGCATACCCCCCTCGTCAAGGAGCCCGTCGCGCTCCAGCAGGACGCCTTGGGCACGGTCGTTTGCCTCCAGGATGCGTCCCTGGCTGTCCAGCTGGACCAGTCCCAACCACCGGCTTTCAAGCAGTGCAACAAGCGACACGCCTAACGCACTGGCGTCAGCCAGCGCCCGCCGCACACGCGCGAACTGGCGTATGTGTGGCAGCAGCCCCTCGATGAGCTTGATCTGTTCGTTCCCCCAGCCTTCGCGTGCGGTGGAGTTGCCGCAGGACATGACAATGCCGCCGCCGTCCTGCCCGTCGATCCCCAAAAACAGGCCGTTTTCCGACCCGTGGACGCAGAGATACTCATTGTATGCAACGGATGCCTTCTTCTCCTCGTCGCTGTAGACATCCGACTTGTGTACCAACTCACCGTCGCGAAGCCCGTAGAGCCGTGGAATGGCCTCGTCCCTCGGGTAGTAGTCGCGAAAATACAATTGCTCCAGGTCCGAACGGCGTTCCCTTCCGACAAAGACGCGAGCCAGGTGAACGATGGGTGCTCCCCTCGTTCTCAGCTCTGCGTAGGTCAAGCTATGGCCCACCGTACGGACCAGGTCGTTGACCGAGGCAGCAACCGAGTCCCACGACACATGCGCAAGCGCCGCCCTGGACAAATCCTCCACTACCTTCTCAAACCTCTCCTGCATACCCAATGTCGCGCCCATTCCCCTGCAATCGGTATTCGGCATCGTGCTGGCGGCCGGCCAGCCAGCATTGCCACGTTCACCATACTGCACGGATCTTACGAATGCCACACAGGATGCTGCCCCGGGTGTGGGGGCGGAACCGCCCTAGAACCGACGCCCCCCGAACCGCCTCAGGTCCTCGATCGTCCGCTCGACCTCCTCATCCAATGTGGCCACCACGGCGTCGATCACCGCCCCCTGCACCGCTCGAACGGCGGTACGAACTGCTTCCCGGCCCGGCCCGGCCGCACGACCCCCGGCCGCCAGGCGCTTGCCACCGACGATGTCCTTGATGCGGCGCGTTCGCGAGCGGACCAGTTTGCGGCCCAGGTTGATCTCGAGCAGGTCGGTGGCGTAGGCCAGCGAGACGACGACCCCCACCGCCGGATCCACATCGCCATCGCCGGTGACCGCCTCGCGCAGGCGCGCGACGAGCTCTGTCTCCGGGCCCGGATCGACGGTCGGATACGCCTTGCGGTTGAAGACGAGCAGCACCCTTGATTCCGTGCTGCGCAGGATGCCCCTGCGGCAGAGCCCCAATGCAGTTCGCTGCTGCAGACTCCCCAGCCGGCTGAAGGTCTGCACCCACTCGGCGGCCGACTGCCGACGCTTGCGGTCCCCGACCAGGGCGAACGCCTCGGCCAGGATCTCGTCGCCGGGAAGGCCCGCACCGCCGACCACCTCGACCCGTGCCCTCCTGCCCTCCTCGACGCCGACCCGCCCACTGAGCGCCAGTTCCGCGAGGATCGCGCCGCCCATGGCCAGACGCGCATAGCCGGACCCCGATTCCGGGGTGCCCTTGCGGTCTCGCAAAGCGAGCAGAAGGATCTGCTCGTGAAGATGGAGGTCTGTGGGGGATCCCATCGTTGCGGAGCCTCCTGGGGGGTCGGGGGCGGCATTGAACGATTGGGCACGACCGGCCTCTTGTCCAGCGCCCTTCGGTAGCCTACCGTGCCTTTTCATACATATCGCAGCCCTGACCCGGAGCGTCACCGATGAGCCGCCGGACTCCGCACACCCGAGAGATCGTGTTCGCCACGCTCGCAGCCGCCTTCCTCGCGGCCGCACCCACCCCCCTCACCGCCCAGCACAACACCACCAACCCCTTCCGCCCCGTGTACGGCTGGGGAGAGCTGCCCGAAGGCCGCGAATGGGGCTCGACCAGCGCTATCGAGATCGCGCCGGACGGCAACATCTGGGTCGCGGAGCGGTGCGGCGCTAATTCCTGCGTCGGCTCGGATGTCGACCCCATCCTCCTCTTCGACACCGACGGCAACCTGCTGCGCAGCTTCGGCGCGGGGCTGATCGCGTGGCCGCACGGGATCGACGTGGACCACGAGGGCAACGTCTGGGTGACCGACGCGTGGCGGTCAATGGCCACCACCACCGGCAACACGGTGCTCAAGTTCTCGCCCGAGGGCGAGCTGCTGATGACGATCGGCGTCCCCGGCGAGGCCGGCGACCCGCCCACCCACCTGACCCAGCCATCCGACGTGCTCGTCGCGCCGAATGGACAGATCTACGTCGCCGACTCGCACGACCGCACCCGGGGCCGGATCATCCGCTACGCCGCCGACGGCACCTACATGGAGACGTGGGGCGAGCTCGGCTTCGCGCCAGGCCAGTTCCGCGACCCGCACGCACTGGCGATGGACTCGCAGGGCCGCATCTTCGTGGGCGACCGCTACAACAACCGCATCCAGATCTTCGACCAGGAGGGCGAGTTCATCGCGGTCTGGACGCAGTTCGGCCGCCCGAGCGGCCTCTTCATCGACGCCGACGACAACATCTACGTGGCCGATTCCGAGTCGAGCCCCGCGCGCAACCAGTTCACCGGGCAGCGCAACGCGGGCTGGGAGAAGGGGATCCGGATCGGGGACGCGCGCATGGGGTGGGTGCACCACTTCCTGCCGGACGACATTCCCAACGTGATGGGCTTCAGCGGGCCGGAAGGCGTGGCGGTGGACCGGGACGGGAACGTGTACGGCGCCGAAGTGTCCCAGCGGCGCATCACGAAGTGGGTGCGGTTCAGGCGGTAAGGAGGCAGCTGGAGGCAAGTAGAGCGGGAGCCTCGGGCGGATCGCGCCCGTGACCAAGCGCGCGTCCTCGATGTGGCCGCCGCCGCCCGTCCACACCGCGCTCGCGGTCCAACAGGAAGCCTATTCGCCACGCTTCACGTGTCCCGGTCATCTGTCCTCGCTACGCGTCCTGCGAATATTCCCGATCGGGAAAAACTTTGCAGCATGAGCAGAATAGCAGACACATTATTGGCCGAATCGCGGACCATATTAGGGTGTCAAGTCACAGTCGCTGCCAGAATTGTCCCGATCGGGAAAAAAGCCAGGACGCCGGGTCCACACACCCATCGGCTGTCCAACGAAGGCCTGGCGGTTTCCGACCGGAGCCGATCACGCCATGTCGTGTTTTGCCCCTTTGACAGAACGCACGGCGGATCCCCACAATGACCGGACACGCAGCGCTGGGTCGGCCACCGTACTGAAAGGCATCCGCAATGGAGCATCCGCGCGCACGAGTCCTGGCAGCGAGTCTGCTCTGCGGGCTCTGCATGCTCGGCCCGATCCCCGCCCACGCTGCTGTCCAACAGGAACCCGCCGCCGCCGACACCACGCTGCCGGAGCCGCCCGCCACCCTCGCCAACCCCTTCGCCGACTTCGAAACCATTCGGCTCTCGAACGGCGTCAAGGTCTGGTTCAAGCCGCTGCCCGGGGTCCCCAACGTCTCGGTGAGCGCAGGCGTCGCGGTGGGTTCGGACGCGGATCCGCCGGGTAAGGAACAGCTCGCGCACTTCACCGAGCACATGCTCTTCTCGGATCACGACGGCAGGACCGAGCAGGAGATCAAGGACGCGGTGGAGAGGATCGGGGGACGCCGCAACGGCTTCACCTTCGTCGATCACACCTGGTACTACGTCACGATCGGCCGGGAGCACGGGCTCTTTGCGATCGAGTGGCTGGCGGGGATCATGTCGCCGCACGAGATGGACCAGTTGGTGGTCGAGCGGGGGCGGCAGCCGGTGGAGAACGAGATCGGCGCACGGGAGCGAGACGTCTTCGACCACATCGGCGCCCTGTTCGAGTTTCCGTGGCTGGCCCCCCCCGGCTTCTGGGAGCGCGAGTTCGGGATCGAGCCGCGGCGCGACCCCAACCCCTATGTGTGGAGAAGCCTGCACTCGATCACCCCGGAGGATCTGCGCGGCTTCTACGACCGCTACTACGCACCCGGCGGCATGACGGTCACGATCGTGGGCGACCTCGACCGCGACGAGGCGCTGGCGGTCGCCGAACGCACCTTCGGCACCTTCCCGCAGCGCGAAGTGAACCGCCTGGAAATCACCACCGAGGACCCCGGGCGCGGCACGGACGAATACCACTGGAGCATCTTTCCCACCATTCAGTACTCGTCCACCCACAAGCTTTTCGAGCCCACCGCCGACGAGCTGCTGACCGCGCTCTTCGTCCGCGACCTCCTCAACCGCCGGCTGGGTCAGCGGCTGCGCTACGGCGAACGCAAGGCCGTCTACGGGGCCAGCTTCGGCCTGGTTCAGCGCGGTCCGGCTGCGTACCTGCGCCTGGGCACCCGGATCGACGAGGAGGATTACGACTTCGCGAGGGGCATCATCGACGAGGAGATTGCATGGCTCAGGTCCGGATCCCACGACGCGGCGGAGTTCGAGGCGGACCGCGCGGCGGTGATCGAGCGGCTGCGCGCCTCCAACCAGACATCGGCGGCGCTCAACAACTGGACCCAGAGCTATTTCTACGACCCGGCGGTCTTCGAAGACTTCCCCGATGTTCTTTCGTTCTATCAGGACCTGACCCAGGCACAGGTCGCATCGTTCGCGGAGCAGGTCTTCGACGAATCGCGCCGGATCCTCTCGGTCACCCGGCCGGACCCCTTCGACCCGGCTGTCACGGTCGTCGCCGTGCTGGCGCTGATCTGGGGCACGATCCTGCTGATGGGCCGCTGGCTGACCCGGCCGGTCGAGATGAGGGAGATTCGCTACATCGCGCGTCTACGGCTGTCCTCCGTCCTGCTGGCGGCGTACACGCTGGGACTGGCGGCGTCGCTGGCCGCGCTGCTGATCGCATCGGACGTGGTCATGAGCCGTGCGGGACCCTGGATCGACTCGATCGACAGCTACCCGGTGCAGAATGCGGCTACGGGCGTGATCGGGTTCGTCGTGCTCGTGCTGGCCCTGCTGATCTACTCCGCGGCGCCCCGCAAGCTGCTCCTCTTCAGCGACCATGTGCGCATCAAGTCGCGTGCGTGGCGGTCCCGGATCCTCCACGCCGAGGACATTGACGAGATATCGATCCGCCGCTTCCCCGGCGTCTGGCTTCATCCGCGGATCCTCCGCAGCCCGCCGCAGGTATTCGGCCTGTTCAAGCCCGGGATCTACCTCAAGCCCAGGAAGGGCCGGAGCTACTTCTTCCGCGCTCGGGACACCGGGGAACTGGCGGAGGTCCTGGGCGAGTGGTGGGGGAGTCCGGTTCAGTAGGCGGAATCCAACTCCCCCTCCACCCCCTCCCACTCCCCCATCAGCGCGGCGACCTCCTCAACCAGCCCGGCGCGCTCCTCTTCCAGCCTGCGCACCTCCTCCGGCGACGCCCCCAGGTAGAACGCCGGGTCCCCGAACACGGCCTCGATCTCCGCCACCCTCGCCTCGGCCGCCTCGATCCGCGCGGCCAGCTCCCCGGCGCGCTCCTCCAGCCGCCGCCTCTGCGCGTACGACAGGCGCGGCCGCCCGGCGCCCGCCCCCCGGCTCCCGGCCTGGCGCTCACCACCAC
>VXLT01000057.1 GCA_009841475.1 Gemmatimonadota bacterium | reverse complement strand
CCACGATCGTGATCCGGGACGGGCTCATCCAGCGGGTGGGCCGGGGCGGGGCCCCGCCCGCGGGCGCCCGGGTCTGGGACATGACGGGCCTCACGGTCTATCCGGGCTTCATCGACGCCCACGCCGACCTGGGGATGGACGCCGTGCCCGAAGGGGGCGACGTGGGGCCGACCCACTGGAATCCCCAGGTGCGGGCCTGGTTCAGCACGACCTCCAACCTGCAGGACGACGAGGGCCGCCGCTCCGCGCTGCGCTCGCAGGGCTTCGGGACGGCGCTCGCGGTTCCGAGGCAGGGGATCTTCCGGGGGACCGCGTCGGTGGTGAACCTCGGGGAGGAGGGGGTCCGGGAGCGGGTGCTGCGCCCCGACATCGCGCAGTCGGTCGGCTTCCAGCGCTCCTTCCAGCTCGGCGGGTCCTATCCCAACTCCGCCATGGGGGTGATCGCCCTCATGAAGCAGACGTGGATGGACACCGAGTGGTACGCTCGGGCGTGGGACGCCTACGAGTCGAGCGGCCGCGCCTTCCTGCCGCCCGAAACGAGCGAGGCACTCGCAGCGCTTCAGGACGCCGCGCAGGGCGCCCAGCCGGTGCTCTTCGAGGCGAATAGCGAAGAGGACTACCTGCGGGCCCACACGCTGGCCACGGAGTTCGGGCTCGACCCGTGGTTCCGGGGCAGCGGCCTGGAATACCGCCTGATCGACGTGCTGCGGGGGCGCAGCGAGCCTCTCATCATCCCGCTCGACTTCCCGGATGCTCCCGATGTGGGCACCCCGGCGGAGGCGCTCGACGCGTCGCTCGCCCAGCTCCGCCACTGGTACCTGGCGCCGACCAGCCCTGCCCAGCTGGCCGATGCGGGCGTTCCCTTCGCCATCACGGCGGACGGGCTCTCGTCGCTGAACGAGTTCCTGCCCAATCTGCGGGTTGCGGTCGCGCGGGGGCTGTCGGCGGACGACGCCCTGGCGGCGCTCACCACCACGCCCGCGTCCTGGCTCGGGATCGACCGCACCCACGGGACGATCGCCGACGGCAAGGTCGCGAATCTGGTGGTCACCGAGGGCGACCTCTTCACCGAGGAGGCCACGGTCCGTGACGTGTGGGTGCAGGGGAGGGTGTACGGGATCACCCGCCCGACCCAGATCGATGTCCGCGGCAGCTGGGAGATCGCCTCGGAGGACGAGTGGGGATTCGACGCCATGCTCGTCCTGGAGGGTACGATGAACCGGTTGCGCGGCTATCTGGACGTTGCCGCCACCGGGCCCGACCTCCCGGGCGGCGCGCGGGTCGATCTCGTGTCGGCCACGGCGGTCGCGGAGACCGGCCGGATCGACGCGCGCTTCGACGGCAACGCGCTCGGCTACCAGGGAACGGCGCTCCTCTCGGGCTCAATCCGCGGGGACGAGTTCTACGGCTGGGCGTCGCTTCCGAACGGGGCCGACCCCTCCTTCCAGGGCACCCGCGTCGAGCCCTTCGAGGGTTCGCAGCGCGGCACGGCGGCGATGGAAGTCCCCGAAATCGACCTCCCCTTCATTCGCCCGATGATGGACTACGGCCGGTCCTCGCTGCCGGAGCAGCCGGCGGCGGTGGTCGTGCGCAACGCCACCGTGTGGACGCAGGGCGCGGATGGCCGCATGGAGAACGCCGACCTCCTGGTCGAGGCCGGGAAGGTGGTCGCAGTGGGGCAGGACCTCGCGGCTCCCCGGGGCGCGATGGAGATCGACGCCACGGGCAAGCACGTGACGCCGGGGCTGATCGACCCGCACATCCACTCGGGGGTCAGCTCAGTGAACGAGAGCGGGTTCGCGATCGTCCCCGAGGTGCAGATGGGCGACGTGGTCACCCACAACAACATCTGGATGTACCGCCAGCTCGCCGGCGGGCTGACAAGCGCCCACATCAAGCACGGTTCCGCCAACCCGATCGGGGGCGAGAACGTGATCGTGAAGATGCGCTGGGGCGGGCTGCCCGAAGACCTGAAGCTCGAGAACCCGCCGCGCACGGTGAAGTTCGCGCTCGGCGAGAATCCGAAGCGGCGCCAGGGCCGGTATCCCGACACGCGCATGGGGACGCAGGAGATCATCCGCGACCACTTCATGGCCGCCCGCGACTACGAGCGCGAGTGGCAGCGCTGGGAGGCGGAGGGGGAGGGGATCCCGCCGCGGCGCGACCTTCGCATGGAGGCGATCCTCGACATTCTGGGCCAGGAGCTCCTGATCTCGTCGCACGGCTACCGCGCGGACGAGTTCCTCGCGCTCGTGCGGCTTGCCGAGGAGTTCGGCTTCCGGGTGCAGACGCTGCAGCACGGGGTCGAGGCGTACAAGATCGCCTCCGAGCTGGCCGAGTCGGGCGTGGCGGCGGTGGTGTGGAGCGACTGGGGAGCCTTCAAGCTGGAGGCCTACGACGCCACCGTGTACAACGCCCGCATCCTCATCGAAGCCGGCGTGACGACGTCGCTGCACTCCGACAACAGCCAGATCGCCAGCCGCATGAACTGGGAGGCGGGCAAGCTGCTGCGCACCGGACTGACCGAGGAGCAGGCCCTGTCGACGGTGACGAACGGCGCGGCGAAGGCCATCGCCATCGATGACCGCGTCGGCTCGCTGGAACCGGGGAAGGACGGCGACTTCGTCATCTGGAACGGCAATCCGCTGTCCCAGTTCACCCTCGCCGAGCAGACCTGGGTCGATGGGCGGCGCTACTTCTCCCTGGAGGAGGACGCAATCATGCGGGACCAGATCGAAGTCGAACGCAACCAGCTCATACAGGCCGTCCTCTCGGCCGGAGGGAGATAACCGATCATGAGAACGACAAAGCGAGGAGTCATGACGAAGGGCATCCTGTCCCGGTTTGGCGCCGCGGCCGCCTTCATGCTGGCCGTGGCCGCCGGCGGCGCACTCACACCCGGCAATGCAGACGCGCAGGTGCGCATGACGGTGCCCCCCCAGACCCAGGCCGTGGCGCTGCAGGGCGCGACGATCCACACGGTCACCCAGGGCGTGATCGAGAACGGCACGATCGTCTTCGAGAACGGGGTGATCACCGCGATTGGGGCGGATGTCGAGATCCCGGCGGGCGCCCGGGTGGTGGACGCCACGGGCAAGCACATCTACCCCGGGCTGATCGACGCCTACAGTGCGGTCGGGATCGCCGAGATCGGCGCCGTGGATGTCTCCAACGACCTCAACGAGATCGGCGACTTCAACCCCAACGTGCACGCCGACGTCGCGGTCAACGCGGAGAGCCGGCACATCGGGACGACGCGTTCCGCGGGCGTACTCGTGACGCTCACCACCCCGGGCGGAGGAATGGTCTCCGGGATGTCGTCGGCGATGAACCTGGAAGGGTGGAGCTGGGAGGAGATGTCGATGGAGTCGGCGGCGGCCCTGAACGTGAACTGGCCCAACCCGCGCGGCGGCAGGTTCCGCGGATTCGGAGGCGGCAGGCCGCCCAACCTTCCTCCCGGGTTCGAGATGCCGGAGAGGCCGACCTACGAGGGGCAGGTGCAGGAGTTGAAGGACTTCTTCGCCGAGGCGCGCGCCTACCGCGACGCGCTTGCGGCCGGCGAGGAGGTGCTCAGCGACTCCCGCTACCTGGCGATGATTCCGGCTCTCAACGGGGACATCCCCGTGGTCGTCGCCGCCGAGAGCGCGGCCCAGATCAACGATGCCATCACCTGGGGCCAGGAGGAGGGACTGCGGATCGTGATCCGCGGCGCCCGCGATGCCATCCACGTCGCCGACCGCCTGGTGGCCAACGACATCCCGGTCATCCTGACCTCCACGATGTCCGGGCCCAGCCGGCAGTATGAGGGGTACGATGGCGCCTACGCGATGCCCGCCCGGCTCCACGATGCAGGGGTCCGCTTCGCCATTTCCGGCGGATCCGGTTCGCTCTACTCGAACCGGCTGCCGTGGGAGGCGGGCGTGGCGGTGGCTTTCGGGCTCCCCGAGGAGGAGGCGCTCAAGGCCGTGACCATCAACGCGGCCGAGTTCATGGGGATCGACGACCGGGTCGGCTCACTGGAGCCCGGCAAGCAGGCCACCCTGCTGATCACCACCGGAACCCCGCTGGACATGACCAGCGAGATCGAGCAGGCCTACATCCAGGGCCGCGAACTCGACATGATGGACATCCAGAAGTTCTTCTTCGAGAAGTACATGACGAAGCTGATGCAGAGGATGCGGGTGATCAGCTGAGGGGGGCGGTTCGTCCTGCTTCATGAGAGCCGGTTGCGGCGGTGGTGGCGGTGGCTTCCTGGCCCGGAGGCCATTCGCCGCCATCGCCGCGTTTGTCCCTGTCCTGCATTCGCACCCGTCACGGCAACTCGGCGCACGCTTCCTACAACGGAAGCTCCCAGATCCTGACCTCGGGGAATAACACGGTGTGCAGTGTGGCGAGGCGCCCGTCCGACAGGAGAGCGATGTCCCTGGCGTGTTCGGGAAGCCGCCTCGATCCCAGGTAGGCACCGTCTGACACTCTGTAGAAGTCCAGGACTCGTGCGTAACCCTCTTCGTCCCCGGTCATCACGAGCACGACGGCCTGGGAGCCGCCAGCGGCCACCGCCCGGACAACCTCGGGCGCCTCGGGGTCGACCTTGGTCGCCCGGAGCGACCTGAATCCCTCCAACCCCATCGCCTGCGGGTCAAGGCTCTGCGTAACCGTTTGCGGGAATGGGATCGAATCGATGCCCTCGACCACCCGCGCCGAGCCCTCGCCGTCATGGAATACGATTCGGCTGGACCAGCGGAATACCTGCACGCCACCCCAGCTCCCGTCACCAGCGATGTAGGATACGCACGTCAGGTTGTGCTCGCAGGAGGTCGGCCCGCGTTTTTCATCCACGATGCGACCCTGGTCCGATACGGTCCACCAGGTTGTCCCCTCCCTTTCGGGAAGGCTCACCTCGACTCGCGCCATGGCGTCGGGGGCCGGCAGTATGCGCCGGGTTCTCGCGACTTCCCGGCGCAGGAGGACCGTGGCCACGAACTCTCCCGACTCGGCGTCGAACGCAGTCACGCGGGGCTGCTCCCGGTCGAGGGCCACCACACGCCCGTCCGGGGTGACCTTGACATCCTCGATCACCGTGAACTCCCCGGGGCCCTGGCCGGACCGCCCCGCGCTCCAGCGCGGCGTACCGTCGACATGGAATGCGCGAATGGTTGCGGCCTCAACGATGAGAAACCCGCCGCCCGGGTCGCTGACCAAACTCCAGGGATCGCCGAACAGGTCGCCATTCCGATCGGTGATCGTGGCGCTGAGAACCGGTTCCGCCAGCCAGCGTCGCTGGACTTCCTGGGAATCGGCGGGTCGCGGCCACAGGGACAGGCCGATCAGGAGGAGAAGGCTGGTCAGCAGGTGCGGGCCGGTACGCATCGGCGGCCACCGGATGAAAGTGCAGGTCAATCTCAAGTTCCGAACTCCCTTCCTTTTCCCGCGCGAGTCTATTGTCCCTCCCACCTCATGCTATGCGCGCTGTGGCTCCGAGTCTACCTACCCGGATCCTCCCACCGCCTCGTCCGTTGCCAGCATCAGCGCCGATGACTCCGACATTTCCCGGTAGTATGCCACGAACCGCCGCGTCTCGGGAGCATCGTACGGCGCCAGGTTCTCCGCCCAGCGGTATCCGATCGGCTGGAACCAGAGTTCGGCGACGACGGTGAAGGGGCCAGCGGCGGAATTGACGGCCACCGAGTAGCGCACCTGGTCGGAGCCGGCGGTGAAGTCGGGGTCCGAGGTGGCGGCGCCGATGGGGCGGACGCGGGCGTCGGCGCGGGCCGCGTCGAAGCCGTCCGGGAGGATGCGGTTGTCCTTCACCCAGCGCGCCGCCGACATGAGGCCGGTGGTGACGGTGCCTGCGGCATCGACCATCACACCCTGGTAGACCTGGACCTGGTCGGGCGAGTCGATGGTGGTGTGGTGTGGCTCGTAGCCTGCACCGCTCTCGTCGTGGTCGTCGCCGGTGACGCTGCCGTCGGGGTTGAGCGTGCCGGATTCGAAGACGAGGCGGCCGGCTGCGTCGGTGACGGCGACGCGCAGCCAGGCCCGCCGGGACGGGTAGGCGGTGGGGAACTTGTGGCCGGCCTGGTTGCGCACGGTCACGGTGGCGGTGAGGCGGCCGTCCTGCACGACGGGGTCGCCGATCTCGACGGTGGCGGTCGCCGTGCGGAGGTGGTCGGCGGTGCGCTCGGCGGCCAGCTCCAGCTCCTGGGGGAGCGCGGTGACGCCGAGTTCGGCGCGGTAGCGGTTCAGCATCCGCAGCATGAAGAAGTTGCCGCCGCGGAAGACGTGCCGGGAGACTTCGGGGCGGGCCTGTCCGAGCACGCGCGTCACGGGGACGTCTTCCCCGACCTCGGGCATGTGGCAGTCCTGGCAGCTATGCTCCCGCGCGGCGCCTTCGGCGTAGTCGCTCGCCTGCCATTCGAGGAAGGGGGCCTGTTCGGGGAAGGGGGGACCGGAGCCGTCGGCCTGTACCGCGTGGGTGATTACGGTGTGGCAGGACGCGCAGAGTGCGGACGACGTGACGTGCTCGCCGAGCGTCGGGCGGAAGCCGGTGGCCGAGTGCATGATGCCGACGCCGCCCTCGTCGGGTTCAAAGGGGCCGAAGACGGGGCGACCCTCGGGCGGCGTCTCGTCGGCGATCTCGAAGCGCGCCGTGAAGGTAGCCTCCGTGCCGAGGCCGTCCGGCTGGATCTGGTGGCAGAGCGCGCAGGAGACGCCGTCGGCCGCCAGGGCTGCGTACGTTCCCTCGGCTTCGCCGATCGGCAGGTTCGCGAAGACCTGGCCGGAGCTCCCGTCCTGGATCGCGGCCACGGTGGCCATCGGCATGTGGCAGCGGGCGCACTCGCCCTCGATTGCGGCCGCCGCTTCGGGATGGTCCATGATTTCGCGCCGGACGGCCGCATGGAAGTATGGGTCGCGCGCGCTGTTCGCCATCATCGAGGCGCGCCAGTCGAAGCCGATCGACACGTCGGTGCCATCCTCGGCCGCGACCCCCTTGTGGCAGGCGATGCAGCGGTCGGCGGTATGGAAGTTGTCGGCGGGGTCTGCGCTGGCCGGAAGGACGGTCGCGTGGGGCGCGGATTCGACCGGGCGGAGAAGCTGCGCGAGGGGCGGGGTCTCCGCGGTCGCGTCTGCGGAGAACGTTACCGCCGCGGAGGGCGCTACTGAGGGCGTTACCAGGAGGCCTGGCGAGGACGGCACCGAGCGCGCTCCCCCCGCGATCAGTGCACAGCCCGCCAGGCAGATACCGGACGCCGCGGTGAATCTCATCCCTACGAATGCCCGTCTCCTCTTCGACATCCTCACCACCCCTCGAAGAAGCCGCCGTCGAACCAGTCCAGCAGCACGTACACGACCAGCCGCATCGGCCTCGCGTATTCATCCGCGCCGCTCCCCACCGGCACGAGCACGCCGATGTTCCCCAGCACATGCTGCCGGGTATTCAGCGCGACCTGCACCTGTGGGATGAGGTCGAATTCCGTTTCCGCCCCCGATTCCATGTGGTGCTTCGCCTGCACCTCCACCATCGGGGTCCAGGCGCGCCCCCACTCTCCCTCCGTGAAGGTCGCCCCCAGCACGAAGCGTCCGAATACCTCGTTGGCCGCGTCCTCGTAGAGCGGCGCTTCAACCCCTCCCTGGGCCTGGATGAAGGCATCGTTGGGAAGAATCTGCCCGAACGACGCGTACGCCTCCAGCTTGTTGCCGGGCGCCCCCAGCCCCGCCTCCTCGTCGCCGGTGGCCACGAACACCTCGCCGCCGAGCGAGAAGATCGTGCCCGACGTGGCACTGTGGTACAGGGCGTGCTTCACGCCCAGCACGATGTCGCCCAGCCCGTGGCCGCCGCCCCCGCCTTCGCCGCCACCGTGCGCGTGATCGTGACCGTCCGATTCGGTGTGCGCTCCCCGCCAGCCGTAGGGGATCACCACCTCGACCTGACTGCGGGGACCGTAGCGCCGCTCGTAGACGTACGCCCCCATCGCGGCTCCGTCCCCCTCCAGGTCCACCCCCGCCTCCACCACCCACTCGTCCTCTGGATACGCCTTCGTGGTGAGGAGCGGGCGCGGGAGGTTGAGCTCCCCGCGCGGCCAGTTGTCGTCGGTGCAGAGGCTGCGGATGTAGCCCATCGTGCGCTCGAGCTGCTCCACGGTGAGCGCGCCGCGAAAGGCCGGCATCATCTCGCTGAAGCCGCGCACGGGCCCGCCCTCGTGCGCCACCGCGATCCAGTCCCCGTCGGGCTCGCGCGCGGCGAAGTCGCAGTCGGTGAAATCGGGCATCTCCTCCTCGAAGGCCAGCAGGGAGGGTTCGACCCCGGTGCCGTCGAGGCCGTGGCAGTTCGCGCAGGAGTTGGCGTAGATGGCTTCCCCGGAAGCGTCGGCGAGGTCGGCACCGTTGACGGCGTAGGGAAGCTGGGCGGATGCGGGGGCGGCGAGGTAGAACTGCAGGGCCAGGAGCGCGAACGCGCTCAGCCGGAGGGGCGACGCCGCCGAAGCGGGGGACATAGTGAATTGGCCCGGCGCTGATCCCCTCATCACGTTCCCGGATTGGTTTCGGTTCAGCCATTACCGGCCGGCCAGGCCGGTAGACGCCGGGTATAGTACGTCAGATCTTGGACCGCAGCCAGTCGAGGATGAAGCGCACGATGCGCTTGAGGATATTTGCCATTGGGTCCGTCCCTTCGGTTTCGGTTCTTCCAGGCGGGGCGCCGGGTTCCGGGCCCCATTTGAATTAATGGGCCTACGAGGGGCGTCGCGTCAAAAGTTGCGGAGTCCGGCCGGCGAATCCGCGGGCGGAGCGCTTGGCGGACTCTTGCCGACCGCTGGCCTCGGCGCTCCCAACTGTCAGCCGACCTTCCGCGCCATTGCATCGAAAAAGGCGCCGTGCACCTCGAGAATGCGATCCGTCTGGCGGGCGTCGGGTTGCAGGGTCTCCTCGCCGCGGTCGAAGGTGCCCCCGAGGAGCACGCCATCGGCCCGCGGGAACATGTACTGGCTGCCGCCGCGCGAAAAGCTCCCGCCGCCGATGGTCAGGTAGTCGAGCTCCGGCTGGGGCCGCAGCACCACGAGCTGACCCTTCACGGGCACCAGCCCGTCATCCCCGAAGAGATCGCGGGCGCCCAGTCCCGTGCAGTTGACGATCACCGGCTCGTCCAGCCCGGCCAGTTGCCCCCGATCCGCGATCTCCCCAACGACCACCCGGCCCCCCGCGACCCGAAAGTCCCGCACCAGCGCCCGAAGGTAGCGCGGCGGCTCGATGAACATCGTCGCCACGCGGCGGGCGAAGCGGGTAGGGAAGGGGTGCTCGTCCCCCTCGAGGTCCTCCAGCTCGGGGTAGAGATCGCGGATGCGGGCCATGTACCCGGGGATGCCGAGCGGACGTTCCGAGAGGAAGTAGTTGTCCATCCAGCGCACGCCGTAGTCGGGGCCGACCAGGTTCTGGAAGTGGCGGTGGGCGCGCCGCGAAGCGTCCTCGAACCGGATGCCGAAGGGGCCGTCCAGGGAATCGGCGACAGAGGTCGGGGACCACTGTGCGCCGGCGATGTTCGACGTGGTGTTCGGCGGGAGTTCGCGCGCGTAGATGGTGACCGCGCGGCCCCGGCGTTGCAGCAGCCGCGCTGTAGCCAGCCCTACAGCGCCTGCGCCGATGACCGCCACGTTCCCTTCCCGCCCGGCGCCCACCTGCCCGCCCCCCTCGTGCCCTTCGCCGAGGGAGGCATCTGCAACGGCAGGATCGAGATGCGCGGCACGCTGGCGAGCGGCGCGACGCCGAGCCGAGGCTACGCGAGCGCCGCCGGCGGCTCGGGCGACTC
>VXLT01000222.1 GCA_009841475.1 Gemmatimonadota bacterium | reverse complement strand
GCCCGATCCCGTCGCTCGTGCGGCCTCACGGTGCGACGCTCTCCAGCCTCGTGCCCTCACACTGCCCCCCCACCCCGTGGAAGTACCACCACGGCACCCCGTTCTGCGCGGTTACCACCGCCGTGTCAGGGCCGAGCAGCGGCTGTATGGCGTCGACCACGCCCGGCGTCGAGTGCGCCTTCAGCGTGATGATCACGAAGTCCTGGGGGCCCGCTTCGGCGGGGTCGCCGGTGCAGGAGGGGTGCGCGACCAGCTCCTCGCCCTCGATCAGCAACCGCACCCCGCCCCGCCGCATCGCCTCCAGGTGGGGCCCCCGCGCGATCAGCGTGGTGTCCACTCCCGCCAGCGCCAATTTCACGCCGAGATACCCGCCCGTGGCCCCCGCTCCGTAGATGGCGACCTTCACCCCAACCCCAGCTGCTCCGCCAGCCCGATCCTGCGCAGCTTGCCGGTTGGCCCCTTCGGGATCTCGTCCAGGACGACCACCTTGCGCGGCACCTTGAACCCGGCCAGCCGCCCCGACGCGAATTCGCGTATCGCGCCCGGGCCGGCCTCCGCCCCCTCCCGCAGCACCACCGCCGCGGCGACCTCCTCGCCCAGCTTCGGGTGCGGCATCGCGAAGGTGACCACCTGCTGCACGGACGGGTGGTCCATCAGCACCTCGTCCACCTCGCGCGGCGAGATCTTTTCGCCGCCACGGTTGATGATCTCCTTGAGGCGGCCCGTGATCGTGAAGTACCCGTCCTCGTCGCTGAAACCCTGATCGCCGGTGCGGAACCACCCGGCCGTGAAGGCGTCGCGGTTCGCGGCCTCGTTGTTCTCGTAGCCGGGGGTGACGTTTGCGCCCCGAATGACGATCTCGCCCTCCTCGTGCGGCGCGAGGTGGTTGCCGGCGGCGTCCATCACCGCGACTTCGGGGCCGGCCGCGACGCCGACCGTGCCGGGCTTGCGGGGAGCGGGGGGGAGGGGGTTGCAAGTCATCTGGTGCGCGGCCTCGGTCATCGCGTAGGCCTCCACGACCGGGGCGCCGAAGAGCTCCTCCAGCTCCGCCATCACCCGCGCCGGCAGCGCGGCCGAGGACGACCGGATGAACCGCAGCCGCAGCCGCTCCACGATCCCGGCGTTCCGCGACGCCCGCGCCAGGATCGCCTGATGCATCGTCGGCACCGCCGAATACCAGGTTGGGTCGGCGTCAGCCAGCCACGCGAAGACCTTGAGCGCGTTGAACCCGGGCGCGCAATACACGCTTCCGCCCGTGTGCATTGTGGATAGTACACACGCCATGAGTCCGTGGATGTGGAATAGCGGCATCACGTTCAGGCAGCGGTCGGCGGCCTCGAGGTGCAGCGTGCGGCGAATGTTCCCGGCGGTCGCGCATACGTTGCGGTGGAGCAGCGGCACAATCTTGGGGCGCGACGTGGTTCCGGACGTGTGGAGGACGAGGGCGTCATCGTCTGTTCCGGCCCTGCCTCCGCGGGGGGGGCTGGCGCCCGTCGCCGGGGAGGCGAAGTCGAAGACGCCCGCGGGCCACCGGTCCTCCGTCCGAATCTCGAGCACGCGGATGCCAAGGGCGGCCGCCGCGGCTCGCGCCGGCGAATCGTCGCCTTCGGCCAGCACCAGCGCCTTCGCCTCCAGGTCATCGAGGTAGAACTCGAACTCGGGCTGCCGGTAGCCGGGGTTGAGGGGGGCCGTGGTGGCTCCAACGGCGACCGACACGAAGGCGCTTGCCATCTCGGGTCCGTTGGGCAGCACGATCGCCACCCGGTCGCCACGCCCGATGCCGCGAACGTTCAGCCCCTCCACGGTCCGGTCCGCCTGGCGTCTGAGCCCGCCGTACGTGAGATCGGGACGGTTCGGGGCGGAGAGCGCCACCGCGTCGGTGGCTCCCGAGCGAAGCAGGGCGGAGATGTGGGGCGGGGAAGTCACGCGCTGCCTAACGATCAGGCAACGCCAGCGCCACCAGCTCGCCCGGGTGCCCCCGCGCCCCGACCGCCACCACGATGAACTGCCGGCCATCGTGCATGTACGTCATCGGCAATCCCGTCTGGTTGGCCGGCAACTCGAACTCCGCGACGATCTCGCCGGTGGCCTTGTCGTGGGCGCGCAGCTTGTTGCCCCCGGATCCGAAGGCGGCGTACATCCCGCCTCCCTCGCCGGCGAAGAGCAGCGTGCCGGTGACCAGGAGTCCGCCCCGGTCCGGCCTGCCCGTCCGACCCACGTCGATGCCCTCCAGCGCGGGGTGGTTCTTCACATAGTCGGGGGCATCCCCGTTGGGGACCTGCCACGCGATCTCGCCCGCGTTCAGGTCGATGGCCGTGATCCTTCCCCACGGCGGCTTGAACAGCGGGAGACCCTGGGGGCCGCCGCCACCGCGCAGACGGACCCGCCCGCGGCTCTGGATGTAGTCCATCTCGGAGACCTCGGGCACGTTGGCGAGCCCGATGACGCTGGGGGCGGTGGCCGACTGCACGTACAGATAGCCCGTCTCCGGGTCGAGCGCGCCGCCGGGCCAGTTGACCCCGCCGAGCGATCCGGGCACCATCAGCGTTCCCTGCGTGCCGTCTTCGAGGACCAGCGAGGGGGGGGTGTAGAGAGGTCCGTGACGAAGCTGGGTCAGGATCTCCTCCGCCTCGGCGCGCAGTTCGGGGGTGAAGTCGATCAGCTCCGCGGGATCGACGCCCTGCCGGTCGAAGGGGGGCGGCCTGGTGGGGAAGGGCTGGGTCGGCGAGGTCGTTTCACCCGGTACGTCGGTCTGCGGGACGGGGCGCTCCTCGATCGGCCACACGGGCTCGCCCGTCCGCCGGTCGAAGACGAAGGTGAAGGTCTGCTTGGTCAGCTGCGCCACGGCCGGGATCCGGCGGCCGTCCACCGTCAGATCGGCCAGAATCGGCGCTGTCGGCGGGTCGTAGTCCCAGATGCCGTGATGAACCGTCTGGAAGTGCCACACCCGTTCCCCGGTCGCGGCGTCGAGGGCCACGATGCTCTGCGAGAAGAGGTTGTCACCGGGTCGGTGCCCGCCGTAGTAGTCGTGGGTCCCGGCCTCGACCGGCAGGTACACGTATCCCAGCTCGGGGTCGGCAGTGAAGGGGGGCCACACCGCGGCGTTGCCCGTGTACTCCCAGGAGCCGTCCTCCCAGGTGTCGTTGCCGTATTCGCCGGGTTGCGGGATCGTGTGGAAGGTCCAGACCAGGTCACCGGTGAGGGCGTCGTACCCCCGCACGTTTCCCGGGGGCATCTCCGCCGACCGCGGAGCGCCTCCGGCGGGCAGCGCGGCGCCGACTACGACGACATTGCCCACCACCACCGGCGGGGAGCTGGAACCGATCGGCGCCCTCTCAAGATCCACCTCCCGCCCGAGCTGGCGCCGGAGGTCCACCACCCCCTCGTCACCGAAGTCCGCGACCGGCACCCCCGACGCGGCGTCGAGCGCCACCAGATGGAACCCCGGAGTCACCAGGAAGATGCGCGGCGGCATCCCGTCCGATTCCCACCAGGCCACTCCCCTCCCCGAGTTCCGCCTCGGCGCGGACCGGTCCCCTTCGTCGAGGCGGTAGGTCCACAGCGTTTCTCCCGTCCCGGCGTCGATCGCGACCACCGTGCGCCGGTATCCCGCCGTGGCGTACAGTATGCCATCCACCATCAAGGGGGTCGGACGATAGTTGAACTCGGGCCGGGGCCCATAGTTGTCCGACTTCCATCGCCACACGACCTCCAGCTCCGCCACGTTGCCCGCGTCGATCTGCGCCAGCGGGGAGTAGCGGGTGCTGCCGGCGTCGCCGCCGTAGTGGCGCCACTCGCCGTTCGCGGCGCCCTGCTGGGCGGATGCGGTGGGTGTCAGGGACAGGAACGCCGCCAGAGCGGCAAGCCGAAGGGTGGCGGCCGCGGCCCCGGTCTTCGGAAGCGTCATCGTCGAGGAGGGGAATCGTGCGCGCACGGCTTGCTCCAGTTCCGAGTATGTTTCGCTCCCGGCCATCGAAACGGCCGGGCACCTTGCCGATGCATCAACGGGTGAAGATGATGCACGGACAGCGCGTACGAAAGTAGTGTCCCGGAACGGAGTGCCCGGAAATGCTTACAGCCTACATCTTTTGCCTGGTGGTCGGTGGAGGTCTGTTGGCCCTGTCGTTCTTCGGCGACTTCCTGGAGGGCGATGTGGACGCCGATGGCGCACTCGAAATCGAGGGCGATGTGGACGTGGACGCCGACGGTGCGGACATCACCAGGCTGTTCTCGCTACGGGCTCTCGTGTATGCACTGTTTGGCTTCGGTGCGGCGGGCGCCGCGCTGCACGCCATCTGGGCCGGGGGACGGCCCGGCCTCACGGCGGTTGTCGCCGGCGGGATGGGCCTCGCATCCGGCGCGTTGATCAGCACGGTCTTCGGCTACCTGAAGCGCAGCGAGTCGGGCACCATCGAGGGCGCGGACTCGCTGATCGGCCTGCGCGGGCAGGTGCGGATGGCGATCACTGAAGGAGGGATCGGCGAGGTGCGTATCGAGAGTGGCTCGCGTCGGTTCCGCATGCGTGCCCGCGCTGACGACCTTGAGGGCGTGGGAATGACCCTGGAGACAGGCCGCCCGGTCGTGGTGGTCGATGTGAAGAAGGGCGTGGCCCTGGTCGCGCCCATGGAAATGAAACTGCTGGAAGACTGAGAGGAGAAGAACCAGATGTTCACTGGTCCGCTGGCCGCCCTTGCATTGGGCGTCGTAGCACTAATCGTGATCGTGGTGCTGATTGCCACGATAAAGAACCTGATCGTGATCGCGCCGCCGAACGAGGCCGCGGTGCTGACCGGCAGAAACCGCCTGCTCACCGATGGAAAGCGGGTGGGTTACCGTTCCATCTCGGGCGGCCGCACCTTCCGCGTGCCGATCATCGAGAGGGTGCAGCAACTGAACCTGGAGACCATCCCGATCGAGGTGTTCGTGAGCAACGCCTTCTCGAAGGGGAACATCCCGCTGAACGTCGAGGCGATCGCGAACGTGAAGATCGCGTCGCAGCCGGAGTGGGTGTTCAACAACGCGGTGGAGCGGTTGCTGGGCAAGACGGACGAGGAGATCCGCGCGCTGGCCCAGGACACGCTCACGGGTAACCTGCGCGGCGTGCTGGCGACGCTCACCCCGGAGGCCGTGAACGAGGACCGGCTGGGCTTCGCGAAGGCGCTTTCGGAGGACGCGGGCGAGGACCTGGCGTCGCTCGGCTTCCACCTCGACGTGCTCAAAATCCAGAACGTGAGCGACGAGCGCGGCTACCTGGAGGCGATCGGGCGCGAGAAGTCCGCCGAAGCGATCCGGCAGGCCGAGATCGCAGAGGCGCAAGCCGAGGCGGACACGCGCGAGGCGCGGGCGGAGGCGCGCCGGAGAGCCGAAGTGCGGGAGGCGGCCGCCTCGATCAAGGTCGCGGAAGCGCGAAACTCGCTCCGGGTGCGCCAGGCCGAGCTGGACCGCGAAGGCGACACCGCGGAGAAGGTGGCGCGGGTCAAGGCGCAGGAGGCGGAGGTCGAGGCCGAAACGATCCTTGAAGAGAAGCGGGTGGAGCGCGAAGCGCAGCGCCTCCACGCCGATGTCGTCGAGCCGGCGAAGGCGGAGAAGATGGCCGCATTCGCGCGTGCCGAGGCGGATGCCGCGCCAATCCTGGAGCGAGGGAAGGCCCAGGTGGAGGTGCTCAGGCGGCTGTACGCGGAGGTGCAGGCCGGGGGCGACGCGGCCTTCGCCGTGTTCCTCGCCGAGAAGCTGCCCGAGCTGCTGGAGACGGCGGTGGGCGCGGTCGAGGGGGTCGACATCGACCGGGTGGTGGTCATGGACAGCGGGGACGGGGGCGGGGTGGCGAACGCCGTGAACCAGCGCGTGAAGGGTGCGTACGGCACCATGGAGGGGCTCGCTTCGGTGCTTGGCCTCGACATCCAGAAGGTGCTGAAGAAGGCGGTCGGGGAAGGGGAGGAGTAGACCGCAGCGTGATCAGACTCCGCTCGATCCCCCTGATCGCAGTCCTTGCCACCACTGGTCCCGGGTCGATCCTCGCGCAGGAGGAGATCGGCGCCCGATACGCCCAGGTGGAGTTCGGCGGACGCCTCCATTCCCAGTTGGCCACGAGTTCGGCGGACGGGGGCAAGTCCACCGACTTCTTCACGCGCCGGGCACGCCTGACGATCGATGTTCGGGTGTCTCCCCTGCTCGACGGGCGGGTGCAACCGGACTTCGGCGACGGGAAACTGGAGCTGAAGGATGCCTACTTCCGTCTGAACTTCGATCGGGGTTTCCGGCTCTCCGCGGGCCAGTTCAAGAGAGCTTTCGACATCTTCGAACTCGACAGCTCGACCGATGTCGTGGTGGTCGAGAGAACGGGAAGGATTGACGGGCTCAGCGAATGCGGGGGAGTGGGCGGAGTCTGTTCGCTGAGCCGCTTCACGGAGAAGCTCGCCTACTCTGATCGCGACATCGGCGTGAAGATCGACGGGTCCCTTGGCGAACGGCTTCGCTACCTGGCCACGCTCACCAACGGCACAGGGACCGGTGGCGCCGACGAGAACTCGGGCAAGTCGCTCGCCGCGCGCCTCTCCGTCCGGCTGGCGGACGACATGTGGCTGTCGGGAAACGTCGCTCGACACGACTTCGTCGCGGCCGACGGGGGCACGGAGGCCGCCACGGCGCTCGGCGGCGACCTGGAAATCGGCCGCTTCCGGGAGGGGACGCACCTTCAGATCGGCGTGGTGAGTGGAGAGAACTGGCGTCTCGGCGATTCGACCCCAGGCGGGATCCCCGGTTTCCTCACTGCGCAGGCGATCGTCACCCGCTATTTCGTCTGGCAAGGGAATGGATGGGAGGGCGTCGAGCCCATGGCGCGCGTCAGCTGGGGGGACCCGGACCGCGGCGCCGATGAAGACGCCGGCCTGCTCCTGACGCCGGGCGTTTTCCTCTATGTGAAGGGCAAGAACCGGATTGGCGCGAATCTGGACGTGTACCGCTCCGGGTCCGGCGCAACTGAGTTCTCATTCAAGTTGCAGACCTATCTCTACTACTGAAACCGCTTCGGTGCCGACGGGCGCGCGCGCAGGTTTTGCGACCCCGGCGGGCCTTCGGTACAGTGTCGTCACGCCGGGGTGACCGCACCGTTACAAACCGTCCGTAGACTTCAAGCTGATTCAACCGGAAAGGGAGATGGAAGAAGCATGAAGCGAATTGCCCCACTGGTGGCCCTGGCCATCGCTGCGTGCGGCGGTGCCAATGGCCGCGACCAGCGCGCCGTCATTCAGAACAAGGGCTCGGACACCCTCTTGAACGTCGCGCAGGCATGGGCGGAGGCCTACGCCGCCGTGAATCCGAACGTCGCCGTCGCCGTCACGGGCGGAGGATCCGGCACCGGCATTTCCGCGATGATCAACGGCACGGTCGACATCGCGAACGCCTCCCGAAAGATGCGCGAATCGGAGATCGAGGCGGCGCGGGGCAACGGAGTCGAGCCGATCGAGTTCATCGTCGGGTACGACGCTCTGGCCGTCTATCTCCACGAGGACAACCCGATCGAAGTCCTGACGCTGAGCCAGCTCCAGGACATCTACGGCGAGGGCGGCCCCGTGACGAAGTGGTCCGATCTCGGGGTCGAGGTGCCGGGCTGCGGATCGGACGAGATCGTGCTCGTGAGCCGCCAGAACAACTCGGGGACGTATGTCTACTTCAAGGAGGCCGTGCTCGGGGACGACACGGAGTACAAGCTGGGATCGCGCGACATGCATGGTTCGAAGGATGTCGTCGACCTGGTGGAGAACACCCCATGCGCGATCGGCTACAGCGGGCTCGCCTACGCCACGGAGTATGTCGGCATTCCCTGCATCGCTGCGGAGGAGGGCGCGGACTGCGTTGAACCGACCATCGCGACGGCGGTCGAAGGAAGCTACCCCATTGCCCGCCCTCTCATGATGTACACCGCGGGCGAGCCCCAGGGGGCGGTCAAGGAGTACATGGACTGGATCCTCTCTGCGGAGGGCCAGTGCGTGATCCTGGAACGCGGGTACGCCCCCTACGTGGAAACGGAGTGCCCTTGAGCCTCTACGAAGAACGGCTCGAGGCCGACCTCGAGGCCATCCGTTCGCAGCTCGGGTCGGTGGCCTCACAGGTCGAGGACAACCTCAGGCACTCCGTGCAGGCGGTCCTCGAACTCGACCGGAAGCTGGCCAACGAGACTCTGATCAAGGACCGTGCGGTGAACCAGGAGATCCGCGACCTGGATCATCTGTGCCATCTCTTCGTGGCGCGCCACCTCCCGAGCGGGAGTCACCTGCGTTTCGTCTCGGCCGTGCTGCGGCTCGGAGTGGCGCTGGAACGGGTGGGCGACTACTCCGTCGCAATCTGCCGGATCGCCCGCCAGATCGAATCCCCGCTGCCCGACGCGGTCCGCAACAACATGGAAATGATGGGCAGGCACGCGGGGAAGGCTCTCGGGACCGCGCTGGCAGGCTTCCTGAGAGGGGATCCGGACAGTGCGCGCGTCTCGCGGGGATTCGCCTCACAGACCGCCGGGACCTATCCGTATGCGCTTGAGGTGCTCATCACGGCCGCGGACTCGGATCGGCGTCCGGCCCGCGACCTCTTTGGGACTCTCCTCGTCTTCCGCCTCCTGCAGCGGACCGCGGAACAGGCGCTGAACGCCTGCGAGCAGACCCTGTTTGCCGTCAAGGGCAAGCGCAAGAAGGAGAAGCGCTACCGCATCCTCTTCCTGGACCGCGACCACGCGATGCTCGCCAAGCTGGCCGAGGTGGCCCTTTCGGAGAGCCATCCCAACGCCGGGAAGATCGGTTCAGCGGGTCTGGAGCCCGGTGCCGCGCTCGACCCGAAGCTGGTGGACTTCTGCCGGCGCAGGGGCATCGTGCTGACGGACGGGGACGCGACGCGCGCATTCGACGAGGCACTGGACGTTGGGCCGCACTACCATGTGATCGTGGGTCTCGGGGTCGATCCGGCCGCACACTTCGACGTTCCGTACCTGACCGCGGTCCTGCAGTGGGATCTCGAGGAGGACGGGATCACCGCCGAAACCGCGATCGAGGATGTGTACCGCGCGCTCATGGACCGTGTACGCGGCCTCATGGCGACCCTTGGAGTGCGGGACTAGGTGCCCGTGGACTGCCAGGAGTGACGCCGACGGCTCAATCCGGCGCCGTGGCGAGCCCCGGCGCGATGGACCGCAGGGACCTGGCCTGGTACGTCGACAAAGTCGCCCAGTGGGCCGTCTTCGTGGGGGGCATCTCGGCGATCGTCTTCATTGTCGGGATCTTCGTCTTCATCACCAAGGAAGGCCTCGACTTCGTCCTGGGACCCCTGAACCTGCGGGAGTTCTTCACCTCCATCGCGTGGCGGCCCACCTCCAACAACCCGACGTACGGGGCGCTGGCGCTGATCGTGGGGACCGCCAGCGTGACGGGGTTCGCGATGCTGTTGTCGGTGCCCCTGTCCCTTGGGGCGGCGCTGTTCATCGCGGAGTTCGCCACCGGCAAGACGCGCGAGGTGCTCAAGGTCCTGGTGGAGATGCTGGCGGCGATCCCGTCGGTGGTGTGGGGGTTTGTGGGGATGTCGATCATGCACCCGCTGATCATGCGGATCTTCGACGTGCCGCTGGGGCTAGGCGTGCTGAACGCGGGGCTGATCCTCGGTCTGATGGCCGCGCCCATCATGACGACGATTGCGGAGGACGCGCTCAAGGCCGTGCCGGACACCTACCGGGAGGCTGCGGAGGCCCTGGGGGCCACGCGCTGGGAGGTGATCTTCAAGGTGGTCATTCCGGCATCTAGGAATGGGCTGCTGGCGGCCGTGCTGCTGGGGGTGGGGCGGGGGTTCGG
>VXLT01000251.1 GCA_009841475.1 Gemmatimonadota bacterium | reverse complement strand
GTCGTCGGGCCCCCTCTTACGTTAAAAACCCCACTCGCCATCGCCGGCGGAGACGACGGGGGACATTGGGGCTCTCCTATGGGGCCAAGGGTGTGGATCATTGGATGGCAAAGGGGGAATCGGACAGGATGGTCAAGGGGTATCGGGCATAAGCCACTATCTACGGGCCTGTACGTACAATGGCAAGTCTTCCGAGCTGTCTTCCCGGCTCTCTTCCCGGCTTCCTCGTGGCTCTCTCACGGCGCTCTCCTGCTGCGTTTTCCGGTGCACGCCCCTTGATTTCTCGCATTAAGCAGTGAGAATACTCGTAATAAGTATCTGTACTTCTCGTAATAAGAGATTCGCTTCCAGTTCGGCGGGCCATGTACACCAGACATCTCCTCCCACTCGTGCGCGACATGCTTGGCGAGTTTCGCATCGTGTACGTGCCAGGTCCAAGGCAGTCCGGCAAGACCACCCTGGTACGCGGGATCGCCGCGGAATCGGGCATGCGCTACCTGACGTTCGACGATCCCGCCGTACGGGCGGCGGCTGCCGGCGACCCGCACGGTTTCGTCAGGTCCCTCGGCGATGAGGCTGTCGTACTCGACGAATTCCAGGATGTGCCCGGGCTCGTGCCCGCCATCAAGGAGGCCTCGGATCTGCGTGGCGGTGTGTCGCCGGATGGGCCGGTGCCCGGCGGTCCGCGCAAGGGGCTGTTCCTTCTCACAGGCTCTGCGGACCTCTTCCGCTCGGCGCGCGCCCAGGAGGCTCTGCCCGGCCACATGGCCCGCCTGGAACTGCTGCCCCTGTCGCTTGCCGAGATTCACGGCACCCGCAGGAATCTGGTCGACTACCTGCTGGCTGGCGACTTCTCCGGGCAATCCCGGTCATCGCCCGCCGTCCCTCCGACCCGCGGGCAAATTGCAAACCGCATCCTCCTCGGCGGCTACCCGGAAGTCCAAGGCATGAGTCCAAGGGCCCGGCGCATCTGGTTCCGATCCTACACCGAAGGCCGGTTCTTCAGGGACTTCGAGACGCTCTACACCGCCCGCGGCGACCACCACTCGCGGATTCGCGCACTCGCCCCTTTCCTCGCCGGCCTGAGCGGCAACCTGCTTCGGTATGCCAGCCTCGCCAACGCCCTCGAACTCAACGACAAGCTGGCCAAGAGCTACGTGGAGGTGCTGGAACTCATGTTCCTGATTCGCCGGGTTCCGTCCTACCGCAAGAACCTGGCTCGCCGGATGGCCGTGCGCATGCCCAAGCTGCACTTCCTGGACACCGGTCTTGCCTGCCACCTTCTGGGTCTGCGCAACGAAGACCGGCTACTCACGAGCCCCCACTACGGCGCGCTCCTGGAAACTCTGGTCTACACGGAGCTCGCCAAGCATGCGGAGTGGGCCGAAGAGGAGGTCGGATTGTACCACTTTCGGGACAAGCGCAAGCGTGAGGCCGACATCGTGGCGGAGCGGCCGGACGGGCGGATCGTCGGGGTCGAAGTCAAGGCTTCCGCCACCGTGCGGCGTGAGGACTTCAACGGTCTGGCGGCGCTGGCCGAGTTCGCGGGCGCGGGCTTCGAGCGTGGGGTGCTGTTCTACACGGGCGCGCACGTGCTTCCATTCCACCGCGGGGATGTGAGGTTCCACGCCCTCCCGTTGCATGCCGGACGATGCGCGAGTTCCCGCGAAAAACGTTTCAGCTGAAACGTCCCATCAGGTCTCCTACAGGCGCTCGATGCCGCCATCGCTCCGGCGCTCGCCGTGCTCCCGGATGAAGTCCTCGGTACCGTCCGGCAGGAGCAGGCTGTCCGAAATCTCGGCGATCTCCTCCGCCTCCTTCCAGGCGCGCTCCAGCAGCCACAATTCGCCCTCGAGCGCGCGTCGTTCCTGCTCTTCGTGGAGCGCCATTTCGACGGCCAGCCGGGTTGGATCCGGCATCCTGCTGATGTAGCCCGGCTCGCCGTACTTGGCGTGGTAGAGGTTCTGCCCGGCGATGTCGAGCAGGAAGCGTTCCGGGTGCCCCGCGGCTTCGATCCGGTCCACCGCCCGCTGAACGGTCTGTTTGGCTCCCCCCGCATCGTTCATCCTGGGGAGGATTGCCCCGGCGAAGCGGAGGGCCTCGGGGCCCTCGAACCACCACGTCTTCTTCTTCTTCTTCTTCTTTCCCCTGCGGACCTGGATCTTGAACCCGGGCTCCTCATCCGAAGGCTGGATGCGCGTGCCGTCGAGGTCGATGAGCCTGAGCTTGATGACCTGACCGTCGTCCGGGTGCAGCTTCACCACGGTGCGCGCCGCGATCCACAGGTTGGCGATCTGGATCGGGAGATTGACGACGCCGAACGAGCCCAGGGTTACAAGCCCGACGGCGAAACCGCCGATGTAGACGCCCCCCACGACAACCGCACCGGCCGCCCCATACAGGATGTGCCTGCGCCTGCGCCGGCCGAACTGGTCCCCGTAACGCCATGCCGCGAACTCCGGGCGCAGGGGCTTGCCGATGCGGACGAGCTTCAGGCCCTCCGGATGGCGCGCGATGCCGATGTTCTCGGTGGACACGCGCACGCGGGTGTCGCGAAAGATCCGCTCGCACGTCTCCACCGCTTCCCAGCGTTCCTCGAGCGGAGTCAGGTTCCAGCGCTCGCACCGGGTGCAGATGACCCACAGCCGCCCACGCGCGGCGTCGAAGGCGAGCCGGCGGCCCACGGGGAAGGTCTCGACGACCTCGTTGGCCCCGAGGGGCTTGGTGCAATACATGCATCGGGAGTACATGACTATCGGCGCGGGTAGGCGGGGGTCAGGGCTTCACTCACCACTGGAGAGCCGGCGGCAGTCTCCGTACAACGATGCTCGGCACGTCCATTTCGTCGAACTCCCAGTACGCGGCCAGCCCGTCCGGTCCGAACGCGTCGGGCATTCCCGGCCCATCCGCGGCGAGCGTGCCATGGTAGTCGCCATCGGGATCGAAGACATCGATCAGGAGAGTCTCGCGCTCCACGTCCCATTCGGAATCCGCGCGCTCGACCCATACGGAGCCGTCCCAGGCGACGCGGATCCGTGCGATGACCGGGATCTCGGGGTAGAACGTCATGTTATCGATGAGCTCGCGGAGCTGCCTGCGATACTCCGGGGTGTCCCCTTCCGATTCCTCTATTGCGCGACGCGCGCCGTCGCGCATCTCGGACTCCATCCTGCGTGTGAACGGCAGGGGTGCGATCGGGCGGGTGAGCGTGTTGACGGTGACGCCGTCCCGGACGATCCGGATTCTGTAGGTTGACGAATCTGCATACGCGATCGGCCCACCGGGCACCGCGTCCCATCGAAGGGTGGGCTCGAACTGCGGCGCTTCCGTCATGGCCGCCAAGACGCTCTCGCTATCCCGGGGGTCGATTTCGGTGAGCCCGGGGCGGGGAGGTCGCCACCCTTCCACCAGCACCTCCCCGGTCACGACGTCGCCGGAAAGATCGAGCGCCTCGATCGTACGCTCGTCGGCCGCATCCTCCGATTCGATGCCCATCATCTCGGCTACACTCCCGATCACGCGGCTGTGTCTGTTCGCCAGGCCCTGGGCGTAGACGATTCCCGGACGCGGGCCCGGGCGCATGGTTCGCATCCAGTTTAGATCCACGAACACTTCCCCTGTCGCCACGGTCCATCGCACCGAGCGCTCGAAGCTCCCGTCGGCGTGGAAGAGATGGAGGGCATCACGGCCGCCGTCGTTCACGGCGAAGCTGCCATCGCGCCACACCATCACACCGTCGGGGCTCCTGAACTCACCCGGACCCTGGCCGGCCCGGCCGATCGTCATGACCAGTTGCCCGTCCAGACCGACCTTGACGATGTGGACCGCCGCCCCATCCACCACATACAGGTTGCCGCTCCCGTCAAAGGCCAATTCATCCCGCCGGGTGAACTGCGCCCACTCCGGCGCATCCAACCCGCCGGCGCGCCAAACCTCCAGCAACTCCCACGTCAGCGGCCGGTCCTGGGCATGGAGGACTGGAGACGCCAAAGGGATCGCAAGCGTGACGAAGAGACGGCAGCGGAGGGTCGAGTGCGGCGTTTTCATTTCGAGAGTCGGACCTCCCCGGTCTTGCAAGCGTTGAACTCCCTCGTGGAGCCTCCTGGCCTGCCTGGCCGTCGCGGCGGTTCCTGGACTATACTGGAGTCCGGCCTGACAATCCGACAATCAGGCACTACCTCAAAGTCCATGGACCAGGGAGCCGCAATGACGACGTCCGCACCGGGCCAATTCTCGTTGGAACATGGCATGCGCTTGCGAGGGCTGGCAATGGCGCGCACTGAGACTTTCGCCGATGCGGTCTTCTTGCTGTTCCTTGGGCCCTTGGTGCAGCGATTGAAGAAGCTGGTCCGGTGGCTGGTGCCACCGTGTTTCGGGGCCATGCTGGCGGCCGGCGATGCTCTCCATGCGGAGATGGATGTTGGCGCACAGACTCGGGTCGGCGAGGTCGTCCTGGAGACGGACGCTGCCGGCGCGGAGCCGTTCGGTCGGATCGGAGGGATGGCGATTGCGGCCGATGAGCGTGTGTGGGTGCTGGATCGCCAGGCGTCCACCGTCTACCTGATCGACACCGCCGGTGATCTGGCGGCCACTCGCGGCAGGGAGGGCGACGGTCCGGGCGAGCTCCGGGGTCCATCCTCTCTGACCTTGGCGGCCGATCGCCTTTGGGTCATGTCGTCAAACGCCAGACGGATCGACGTCCTTCCCGCTGGCGATGTCGGCGCCCCGGCGCGAGTGCGCCTGCGTCTGGCGGAGTACAGTGCGCCCGGTCGGCCGGCCACTGCCTATACGCGTCCGATCGTGTTGCGGGGCGGGCGCAGTGCTCTGGTAACGGTTAGACGACACTATCGTGACTACCGTCGCAACGTGATCCTCGCTCTCGAGTACGACCTGGCGGGCTCGGTCCTGCGGGAGCTTGCGCATCCCCAGGTGCCGGATCGCTACCGGGACTACGGCATCGTGTTACACTTGCCGACCAGCCGGGGGACGATGCCCCTCCCCCAAGGGATGCCATTCGGAGCGAAGTATTGGGTTGTGCGCAACAGCCGAGGCGGATGGGCTGCGGCGTCCGGGACCGAATACGATATTTCCGTCCATTCGATCGATGGTTTGCAAACCCATCGAATCGTCCGTTCCGAAGTCGAAGGGCCGCCGCTGACCGCGGAGGAGCGCCGCGAGAGGGACGATAAGTTTGCCTTCCACAGGAGATGGGCCGAGTCAAGCGGTGGCACCATCTCAATCGAGGGGGTCTCGGATTCCTGGCCTCCCGTAGAATGGATCGTTTTCGATGCGGAGGACCGCCTCTGGGTTGCTCTGACACCGGCAACAGGCGACGAATGGGCCGAAGCGGATGTCTATTCTCCGGACGGGATTCCAGCCTTCCGGGCCAGGTGGCCCGCCGGCATCGACCTGCGTCACGGGGCCATGCGGGGTGCGGTCGGCTGGGGCGTGAGACAGGGGGCGATGGACGAGGACTGGCTCGTCTTCCTGCGGTTTCGGGTTGAGGAGGGGTAGGAATGCGGTGTGCGGCAGCGTTCTTGTCATTCGGGATTGTCGCCGCGCCGCTGGCCGCGCAGGACTCGGTCTCGGTGCGGGTGGTGCCCGATTCCGTGACCTGCGGCGAGTGCTCCCTGCAGGTGACCGCCATCGTCGAGATCGGTGATCGTGACGGCCCCGGCATCCTGGGTGAACAGGCGCACGTCGCACGTGCCGATGACGGGGACTACTACGCATTCTCGTTCATGCAGATGGGACGCCTGCTCCGGTTCTCTCCCGAGGGCGAGTTTCAGGAGGCCATCGGGCGCACCGGCGAGGGGCCGGGAGAGTACATTACGCCGGCACTCCTGCGGGGCACAGCGGACTCTCTGACTATTCTGGATACTCAGGGCTTTCGCTTGACGACCATTCGCGGCGGCGAGGTTGCGACGTGGACGGTGCCATTCGTGGCGGGCACCTGGGCATTCCTGCCTGGCGGCCGCCATGTCTTCAACGGGATGTCATTCGAGCCCGATCGGGCCGGCTACCCCCTCCACGTGTATGACCTGGCGGACCGTCGAGTCACGCACTCCTTCGGTGGAGAGGGAGATCGCGTGGACCAGGGCCCCGGGCGCCGCCAACCTCAGAGGCGCCTGGTTGCGGCAGCGGCGGACGGGAACGTCTGGGCGGCACACGGGAACCGCTATCGGATCGACAAATGGAGCCCGGACGGGGACCGGATCGCGCGAATCGATCGTGACGCGCCCTGGTTTCGGCCTTGGGAGGAGTGGCCCGGCCTGGACTACGAAGTCAGGCCCGAACCGGCGATCGTGGGCGTGCGGGACTGGGGTGACGGAATCCTGATGGTCGTGGTGAGAGTGCCCGACGCGAACTGGAGGCCGATAGAACCGACGCTGGTTCCATTGCCTGACCACGAAACGGTTGAGCCCATGCAGGAACACGAGCTTTACGATACCGTGATCGAGATTCTGGACACCCGTTCGGGAACGGTGCTGGGGCGCACCCAGGTCGATGTCCGCGTTGACAGGCTCATTGGGCAGGACGGCTTCTACTCGTACGCGGAACACAGCGAAATGGGCGAGGCCAAGTACATCGTCTGGTCGGTGGATCTGTCGGGGTGATCCTTTGAGTGCGACCTACTCGTCGTCCCCATCGTCGAGGGTGCCCATCAAGGCACGAGCCGCGACCATTGCAATGCCAGCGGCCACTCCGGTCTTTGTTGCCGCGCGAGTCTCGGATCTCCGTTCCTCCTTGTGTGCTTCCTCGGCCTGATGTTCCAGTGCTTCCTGCATTCCCTCCATGGCAAGGGCCTGCCCTTCCAGGTGCGCTTCGCGAAGGGCTTCTTCCGTATCGAATTCCGGCAAGTCCCCGAAGCAGAACAGCAGGCTGCCATCGTCGGTATTCTCGATGTCGACATGTCCTGATCTGGACATTTCCACCAGGCACAGTTCGGCCTCCTCAAGCCCCAGACCCGTGGCCATGGATGCCTGTGTGACCGTCAACTTGCCCCCGTGTCGCTGTGCGGCCCGCAGGAACGGAACGGTCAGTTCCTTCGCCGCGTCTTCAACCAACAGCTTTCGTTCGGCTTCGCTGTATTCCGATTGGAAACTCCCGGTCCACTTTCCGATGAATGCCGCGTCCACTCCCCACCACACCAGAACCGTGGCGAACCAACAGCCAAGCAGGATGGAGCCAAGCTGGCTACCGGGCTCAAAGGTCGCCGTGAGGCCCACGAAGCCTACCAGGAACCATATGGTCATGAGCCACCCCCGCCTCCTCAGATAGTATCGGTGGCCCCCGACCCATCCGGTGACCATCCACAGCGACCACGCCGCTCCCGTGCTCCGGTCCACCACGCCCCGCTCCGCCAGCCGCCGCTTCAGGACGCGCTCCTGCTCTGCCTGTTCCATGAACTCTGAGAACCCCATGTCTTCCGGCCCCTTCCCGTTTGAGATGATCGTGACAGCTTCCCAGATAGAAAACGCGCCAATCCGCCATGACTACTATTCGGGAGAGGCGTGCACTCTACGGCTGTTCGCGCTCCCGCTCGATGCCTTGCAGAGGTATCACCTGCCAGTTATCTTGCTAGTCATATGACAGCCGACTCGGAACCTGGAAGTCCTCCATGAATGCCTTGAAAGCGTACGCCGAACCCGCCAGTCTGCCTGCAACCGAGCCACGTAGACTCGCTCGCTTCCTGGGTCTGCGCGACGCCGCGCATATGGACGAGGTCGCTTTCGCACGGCGAGTGGCCGAGGGACTCCCGATGAAATCGGTAGCGGTCCTTGGCGAAACCGTGGGACGAAGGCGCCTGGAGGGAAGAATCGCGTCAGAGGCGACGCTCCATCGTCACCGGAAGAGCGGTAAGTCCCTTTCGCGGGCCCACAGCGAGAGGGTCTACGGCCTCGTTCGCGTACTTGACGCCGTTGGCAGGGCGTTTCATGGCGATGTGCCGCGAATCGTCGATTTCCTCGACCGGCCCCATCCATTGCTTGGCGGCGAATCGCCCCTCGATATGGCGACATCCTCTTCCGCGGGCGCGGACGCCGTTCTGAATCTGGTACGGCGGGCGGAAGCCGGCGTCGCCGTTTGACGGCTCCGGACCGTCTCGCAAGGCCCCGTACAGCGTATCGGATTGGGGACGCGGAGGGTCGTTGGCCCGTATACAGCGCGGACGGATCCCGGCGCGTCGCGGGACGCTGGCACGAAGTCGGAAACCGGGTGATCTACGCCTCGGAACATTACTCGACGGCAATGCTGGAGACGTTGGCCAGGTGGAACGGCCCTCCGCCCGGCAGACAACACTTCGTCGAGATTCGGATCCCCGCCGACACGAGCTACGAAGTTGTCGGGTACGACGCTCTGCCGGACTGGCATCTCCCGGACAGTCCGGCGGCCAGGCGGTTCGGACGCCAGTGGTATGCGGAGCAGCGTAGCGCCATCCTTGTGGTACATTCGGTCGTAGCGCGCCCGGAACGCAATCTGGTCATCAACGCGCTTCATCCGGAGTTTGAGCGTCTGGCAGCCGGTGAAGAACAGCCGGTGTGGTGGGACACGCGTCTGTTCAGTTAGAATCGCCGATTCGGCCACCCGCGCGCCGAGAACACCCCACTGACCGAACCTCACCACTTGTAGTCGCAAATGGTGAAGTCCGTCCCGCGCTTCGGGAGCATCTCGAGAAACACGAGCTGGCTAGCTCAGACGCGACACTGATCCGTGGGCTTGCGGTAACGACAAGCGAGTTCGGGAGTCAGCCCTCCCGCACCCGCTTGAGGAACTCCTCCGCAGTCTCACATTCGACCACAGCGTCGGCGATGATCGCGATACCCTCCGGGTCCGATATCCTCTCCAGCACCTGCATGAGCTGCTCGGCGGTGCCGGGACCGAACCTGCGGCTGACCTGCCGGTGAACCAGTTCGCGCTCCCGTTGCATCGATGCTTGACGCTCCTGCTCAATCCCCTTCTGCAGCCACAGCTGGTCCCGCTCCTCGCCCCATTTCCGGGCCCGCTCGATCAAGGTCGACATGGTTCCTTCCTCCTCAGCTCTCAATTTGCGTCGCAATTCCCGGCCCGCGCCGCCGAACCGCTGCGTCAGCACGTGCATGATCCAGGCCGCGAAGGCCGCGGCAAGTTCCGGCGCCTCGATCGCCTCCACCCGGTTCCCCAGCGAGCCGGCCAGTTCTTCCAGCGCTCCCGCCGTCGGGGCCTGCTCGAAGCCGGCGATCATCGCCAGGACGTTGTCCGGCGGCAGCGAGGCCAGGTCCAGCGACCGGATCTCGATGAGAAGATACCGGAGGCGGGGCCGGTATCCAAGCAGCTTTTCGGGGACCGGGCCGAACAGGTGGCCGACATCGGTCGCCGCGGTCCAGCGCGACTTGCCGTTGTAGATGACGATGGGCAGCACGAGGGGATACTCGCCGTCTGGGCCAAGATCCTCCCCGCCGAGCCGCATCCAGATGGTGGAGGTGTAGTCCAACACTCGTAACGCCATCCGGCGGTCGACCGTGGACTGGAACTCCAGCAGGATCAGGATGTAGACCCAGCCGCCGCCGGTGAATCCGATCCGCCAGAGCATGTCGGTGTGGCGCTGGTCGAGATGCTTGTTGACGAAGCTGGCCGGCAAGCGTTCCAGGGTGGCAAAGTCGAGACGGCGGGCGAGTTCACCTGCGGCCAGGCGGAGGGTGTCCGCCACGGTCTGCGAGTGGGTGAAGAAGTTCTTGTACGCAGCATCGTGCTGCGGCTGGTCTGGCCGTTTGCGCTTTCCCGGCATGGCGGGGGTTCCCCCGGTGGGAAGGACGGCGAGAGACGGCGTTGGTGGCCGGGCCTGCCGGTCCTTGGGTGGTGTGGGGGTAATGGTGCCGAGGGGCCGGGGGCGGCTGGGTCTTCATCCTGA
>VXLT01000363.1 GCA_009841475.1 Gemmatimonadota bacterium | reverse complement strand
TCTTTTCTCGTGGGCTCGGATATGTGTAGATGAGCACCGGGGTGGTCTGGGCCAGGTGATGGAGATCTCGCACGCGCAGGGGGCGGCCTTCGCGGTCTCCAAGATGTTCGAGCGCGTCCGCAACGCCGCGCAGGGGAGGGAAGGGGGCGGGGCGGGCGCTCCCGGGCGGGTTCATGTGCCCGGCGCGGGGGAGCTGCGCGTGAAGGGCCGCGAGGTGGTGCCGCCAGGACACCGGATCGTGCTCGCGACGCCGGGGGGCGGGGGGCTGGGGGATCCGCGCCGCCGGGACCGCGAGAAGGTGCGCGAGGATGTCCTCGACGGATATGTTACCGCAGAAGCAGCAGGAAGAGAGTATGGCATGAAGGAGGAGGATTCGTGAAGAGATCCTGGACGATCATCGCACCTGCCGCCCTGGCGCTCGTCCTGACGGCAGCCTGCAGGGACGAGTCGCAGACGACCGACCCCGTTAACGACCCCGTCCGCACCATCGGCGGCGACCGGCCCGCGACGCTGATGCTTCCGAATGACTACGAACGCGTAACCGCCATTCCGCTGGTGATCGTCCTGCACGGCTTCACCAGCAACGCGGGGTGGACCGACCGCTACTTCGGGATCTCGCAACGCATCGAACCCGACCAGATCGCCGTCATTTTGCCCAACGGCACCCGCGACGACCAGGATCGGTCCTTCTGGAACGGCACCGACTTCTGCTGCGACCTGGGCGGCAGCGGGGTCGACGATGTCGGATACCTGAACGGACTCGTTGCGGAGGCGGGCGAGCACATGACCGTCGATGGCGTCTACCTGATCGGCCTGTCCAACGGCGGCTTCATGTCCTACCGCATGGCGTGTGAGTCGATGCCGGGCCTCCGTGCGATCGCGCCGGTGGCCGGGGCCACCTTCTCGGACCCCGCAAAATGCGAGGGCGCCCGCCCGGTTTCGGTCCTTCACATCCACGGCACCGCGGACCGCACCATCCGGTACGCCGGAGGCGGAGGGCGCGACGGACGCCCGAGCTATCCCGGTGCCGAAGAGAGCGTGCACCGCTGGGCCACCCGCGCGGGGTGCGACATGGAGGCCGCCGAAACCATGCCCTCCCTGGACCTGGTCGAGGCGCTGCCCGACGAAGAGACGGACGTGACGAGCTACGATACGGGTTGCGACGACGGCCTGAGGGTCGAGCTGTGGACCATCGAGAACGGTGGGCATGTGCCCGACTTCGACGCCGACGACTTCGGGGCGCGCGTGGTCGCGTGGTTCATGGGTGCCGGCGGCTGACTCCCGGGTTCCAGCATGGCCATCAATCTGACCGAAGACGCCGTCCACGCCCTGAATCGCGCCGCTGCCGCCGCCGCGCGCGAGGGGGGCGAGGCGATCACGCCGCAGAACATCCTTGCGGGCGCGATATCCCAGCGCGATCCGGCGCTCGTCGATGCCCTGGACCAGCTGGCCCTCGACATCGGGTCCCTCCCGGAGCACCTTCGCGATGCGCCGGAGGTGTACGGCGGGCACCTGCCCTTCACCCCGGACGCCCACGAGGTTCTGGGCGCCGCGATCGAATCCGCGGGACCCGAAAGACCCACCGCCAGCACGCACCTTCTGTTGGGCGTCGCAAGAGCGGGCGACGACGGGTCACGCGGTGTGCTTGAAGGTTGGGGGATGAACGAAGACGCCCTCGCGGCTGCCCTGGTGGCGACCGATGAATGAACCCTCTCCCGTCGGTCGGCGATGGATCCGTGTCGGGCTGCTTTGCTCAAGGAGGCGCACTGTAAATAAAACCTTACAAGATGTCATGTTTTGTTTACTTTCGGCAACGCTGACCTCGTCCTGTACCGCAGACACGGCCCCGGGAGAGCCGCCCGATGCCGACCCCTTCGCAGCCACCCCCGCGGACGGACCGGCTCCCGAAATCGGCCCGGCCCCGGACGACTACCGCCCCACCGCGGCGGGCGCCCCCTCGACCGACATCTGGATCGGCCGCCTCGAACGCGCCGACGACGGCACCCTCATCGTCACCGGTCTCACCAACGCCACGGACCGCGACGGCTACGACAACCAGCCCTCCTTCGGCCCGGCGGGCGCGGCGCTTTACTACACCTCGGCGGTGGATTCCACGCAGACGGAGGTCTTCCGCATCGGCCTTGAGGGCGGCGCAACGGAGGAAGTGAACGGCGCCGCGAGCGGCGACCCGGGAACCGCCGGGCGGGCCACGCCGGCCGACACCGGGCAACAGGTCACCCGCACCCCCGGCGCCAGCGAATTCTCCCCCACGGTCATCCCCGGCCAGGACGCCCTCTCCGCCATCCACGAGGAGCGCGGCCTGCAATATCTCTGGCGCTACGGCACCGACGGGACCGACCTCGGTCCCATCTTCGCCACGGTCGAGCCGGTGGGCTACCACGCGTGGGCCGACGAGCGCACCGCGGCGATGTTCGTGCTCGGCGACACGCCCACCCTGCAGGTCGGCGACGCGCTCTCGGGCGAGGTGCGCACGGTTGCCGAGAACCCCGGCCGCTCCATCCACCGCATCCCCGGCACGGCCGCGATCTCCTTCGTGCGCAAGGTCACGGAGGACGAATGGTGGATCGAGGGTCTCGACCCGGCCACGGGCGAAACCGAGCGCATCGTGCGGACGCTCCCCGGCCGCGAGGACTACGCCTGGACACCGGCCGGCGAGATCCTCATGGGGGACGCAGCCGCACTCTACGCATGGTCGGCTGCCGGGGGCTGGTCCGAAGTGCCCGGCGTCGCACCGCCGGTGCAATTGAGTGAAGCCTCATCCACTGCTCCCGGCGACATCTCCCGAATCGCCGTCAGCCCCGACGGCACCAGAATCGCAATTGTGAGGTCCCGATGACCGATCGACGCCGTGAATTCCGCATCCTCGCGATCTACTGCGTTGTCGGCGCGGTGGTCCTCGGTGCCCTGGCCCTGACCGGGCTCATCGTCCCCCCGACCACCTGGGTCACGGTCGGAGCCGTCCTCATCGGTGCGTGGGTGGGTCTTGCGATATACCGCCTGAGAGCCGATTCCTTGATATAGCGCGCCACGCGCGGGCACGTCCCGGCCGGACGGGCTCCCGTCCGCGGGCGCACACCGGTCACGCTCGCGCGGGTACGCGGGGAAACAATCCGCCCAACGCGACCGTACGGGACGTGACTGTCCAGGGTGAATCCACAGAATACGGGGAAGTCCATCATGATAGGCGAATTCTTCAGCTGGTACTTCGGCGCGCTTGTCGACTTCTGGGGTACGGCCCTGCGACTCGGGCTTCCCCAGATCGTGCTTCTGATCCTCATCCTCATGTGGCTGCGCCGGGCGCGCTGCCGCAAGTGCGGCGACGATTCGGACGGCAAATCCGGCTGCTGGACGTGGGGCGGCCCGCGCGGCAGGTGGGGCTGGGGGTGCTGTTGCCGGGCGCGGTGCCGCCAGTACTGCCGCAATGACGGGAGCGCTTGCGACATGGGCGCCGGGGCCGATGTCGAAGCCGAGGCGGAGGTCGAAATCGAAGTCGAGGCCGAAGTCGTGGAAGAGGCCGAAGTCGCCGACGAGGCTGAGGTCGTAGCCGAGGCCGACGACTCCTGATTTGAAGCTCCGCCGGGTTGTGGCAGCCCGTAGAGCAAGTCCCCGCCGGCTTCGGGCGGCGATCCAGGGACTGCTCCTCATTGCCTTGGCGGGCGTTGCGGCCGGGGCGCCCGCCACCGTCCACGGCCAGGACGCGCGGGAACAGACTATCCGCGCCGTCCGCACCGACCGACCCCCCACCATCGACGCTGTCCTCGACGAACCGTTCTGGCACGAAATCGGGCCAATCACCGACTTCCGCCAGCGCGTCCCGGTCGATGGCGCGCCCGCGTCGGAGCGCACCGAGCTGAGGGTCGCCTTCGACGACAACAACCTCTACTTCGCGATCGTCCTCCACGACTCCGACCCGGAAGGCATCCGCCGCAGCATCCTGCACCGCGAGGGCCGCATCGACCAGGACGACAACATCCGCATCGGGCTGGACACATACAACGACAAGCGCAACGCCTACATCTTCGAGATCAACCCCTTCGGCACCCAGGGCGACGCGCTGATCACCGACGAGTCGATGACGCTGTCGGACTGGAACTGGGAGGGCGTCTACGAGAGCGAGGGGCGCGTCACCGAGGACGGATGGGTCGTCGAGGCGGCGATCCCGTTCACTACGATCCGCTTTGCCGACACCGATTCGCCCGAGATGGGGATCCTCATCGAGCGCACCATCCGCCGCAAGAACGAGATGGTGTACTTCCCCCACATCGGGCAAGAGGTCCGCAGCGCGCTCACCCAGGTCTCGCGATACGCTACCCTGACCGGCCTCGAGGGGCTGCGGCGCGGACGCTACATGGAGGCCAAGCCCTTCGCGATCGCGGGACGCTCGGCCCTCGGCCGGCGCGGCAATCTCGACTCCGAAACCGAGACCCTCTCCGAGCTCGGGCTCGACTTCAAGTACTCGATCACCTCGAACCTGACCCTCGACGCGACCGTCAACCCCGACTTCGCCCAGGTGGAGGCCGACAATGTCCAGATCAATCTCACGCGCTTCAGCCTCTTCTTCCCCGAGAAGCGCGAGTTCTTCTTGGAGCGCGCGGGGCTGTTCGACTTCGGCGACGCCGAGGAGACGGTCGTCTTCTTCAGCCGCCGGATCGGAATCGGCAACGACATCGCAGGCGGCGCGCGGCTGACGGGGCAGGCGGGCCCGCTCTCGATCGGGGCGCTCAGTCTGTGGACCGAGGATGCACAGGGGGACCGGGAATACTACGCGGCCCCCGGCGGACTCAACTCGGTCCTGCGGCTCCGTGCCGATCCGTTTCCGAGGACCACCGTGGGAGGGATCCTCACGTCGATGGACGGCGGAGACGGTTTCAATCGGGTTCTGGGCGGCGACTTCCAGCTGCGTTTCGGCGGGTCGAGTTCGGTGCGGGGCTGGCTCGCGCGCTCGTGGGACGGCGGGGTGGACGATGGTCCACAGCGGGAGGCTGCGAGCGCCAACGCTGATGTAGACACCGGCTCACCCATCGCCGGCGCCATCCAGGCCGACCTGCGGAGCAGCCTGCTGGCGGCCGGAGCCGCGTACCGGCGCATCCCCATCGACTTCGATCCCGCCCTGGGGTTCGTGCTGCGCAACGACATGCAGCGCTACTCCGGCTCGGTCGGGGCGCATCCGCGCTTCGAACGGAGCGCTTGGGCGCGGCAGCTCGTCTCCACTCTGAGGGGCGACTACATCGCCGGGATCGACGGCACCAGGCAGAGCACCGCGCTCGTCTTCAGCAATCTCCTCAGCTTCCAGACCGGCGACCGCGCCTCGGTTGCGATCGTGCGCCGGGGCGAGTGGCTGGCGCGGCCCACGCACATCCAGGGGCGCAGGCTGGAGGCCCGCGAGTACGGTTTCACCGGCACCGAGATCCGCTTCAACACCAACGACAGCCGGGAGTTCTCGGCCCGCGGCGGCATTGCGGCCGGCCAGTTCTGGAGCGGCACGCGGACGCAACTGTCGGGCGGGCTGATGTGGAAGACCGGCCCCCACCTCACGATCAGCGGCGACTACAGCTGGAACGACGTCAGCCTTCCTGCCGACGAGGGCGACTTCACCACCCGGCTCGTTAGCGTGTCCATCCTGGGCGCCGCGAGCCGTGCGCTCTTCGCCAACGCCCTCGTCCAGTACGACGATGTCTCGAACGTCGTCCAGGCCAACGTCCGGATCGACTGGATCCACACGCCCGGCAGCGACCTCTTTGTCGTGTTCGACACAGGCTACCTGACGGGCGACCTGCTGGATCCGCGGACGGAGCGATGGCAGCGAAGGACGGGGGTGGTGAAGCTGACGTACTTGAAGGCGTTCTGAGTGGGCGAGCCGCTGCTGCCGGCTCCCTCCCCCTTCTTGACAGGAGCAGGAACGCCTCCGCACTTTGTTCGGCGACCGAACAAAGTAGGCCGGGTACGCCAGGGAGGGACGTCATCATGAGTTCGATCGGTAGTCACACCGGACGGTCTGCCGCGGCGGCGTGGGCCGCTCTGGCGCTGTTCTTGACCCTCGCACCGCCCCCGCCCGCCGCAGCCCAGGACGCCGCTGCGCCCTCCCTCCCCATCATCCAGCTCGTCAAGGACGCCTCCGGCACGCGTCTCCAGGTCGACGGCGAGGACATGATGGTGCTCGGCGTCAACTGGGACTACTTCCCGCGCGGCACGACCTACAACTACAACTTCTGGACCGAGCCGGACCACATCATCGAGGCGGCGCTCGACCGCGAGATGTCGCTGCTCAAGGCGATGGGGGGCAACGCGATCCGTGCCTACGTGGGGATCACGCCCAGGTGGGTGCGGCACATCTACGAGGAGTACGGGATCTACACGGTCCTGAACCACGCGGTGGCCCGCTACGGGGTGACGGTGGGCGGCGTCTTCAACGCGAACACGGACTATTCGGACCCCCGCGCCCGCGCAGTGGTGATGGCCGAGATCGAGGAAATGGTCAACGCCTTCAAGGACACGCCCGGCGTGCTCATGTGGCTGCTCGGCAACGAGAACAACTACGGGCTGGTCTGGAGCTCCGCCGAGACGGAGGATCTGCCCGAGGGCGAGGCCAACGCGGTTCGCGCGCGCTACATGTACTCGCTCTTCGGCGACGTGGCGGCGCGCATCAAGGAGATGGACCCCACCCGCCCCATCGCGATGGCCAACGGCGACCTCCAGTACATCGACATCATCGCCGAGGAGATCCCGGACCTGGACGTCTTCGGCACCAACGTGTACCGCGGCATCTCCTTCAGGGACCTCTTCCAGGAGGTGCATGACAAGCTCGACCGCCCCGTCATGTTCACCGAATTCGGCGCCGACGTATGGGACGCGAGGAACATGCGCGAGGACCAGGTCACCCAGGCGAAGTACCTCCTCGAGCAGTGGCGGGAGATCTACGAGCAGTCGGCGGGGAAGGGCATGGTCGGCAACTCGATCGGCGGCCTGACCTTCCAGTGGACCGACGGCTGGTGGAAGTTCGGCCAGGAGGACCGGCTGGACATACAGGACACGAACGCCTCGTGGGCCAACGACGCCTACCCGGAGGACTTCGTCGAAGGCGACAACAACATGAACGAGGAGTGGTGGGGGATCGTCGCGAAGGGCCCCACCGATCACAACAACCTCTACGAACTCTACCCGCGCGCCGCCTACTACGCGCTCCAGGAGGCGTACCGGCTCGATCCCTACGCACCCGGGACCGACGTCACGGCCATCCGGGAGCACTTCGCGAGCATTCAGCCGGCCAACATGGGACTGAGAGCCCAGGGGGACCGGGCCGCCCTCCTGGCCACGGCGCTCGACAAGGTCCAGCTGAGCGGAGTGCGCATCGAGCTGGAGACCTTCAGCACCGGCGGCTCCCTGGTCAGCACCCCCGAGGAGGCGCCCGCGCGGAACCCCTCCTACCCGAGCTTCCGCGGATTCGACAAGATGCAGTCCTTCTATGCGGACCTCGCCGGGCGCCCCACCCAGAACATCATCGCCAACGTGTCGGTCAACATCCTCGGCGACGTGCCCACCAACCCCATCGACGAGCTCTTCTACGAGAACCGCGGCCGTCCGCGGAACGTCAGGGTGGACGGGGAGGACTACCAGCTGCGCGACATCGAGCGGCTCAAGGTCTACAACGCCAGCGTCTCCTGGGACGACCGCTGGTTCCACCTCGAGGGCTTCTACCGCACCGGCCATTACCACTGGGGGTACGAAGGGGACTTCTTCGGGCTTTACCCGGAGGCCAACTACGGACCGAACATGGACATCTACAACGGGGTCGCGCCGGTCGGGATGGAGATCACCGGGAAGCGCAGCCTCAACGGGCTGAAGGTGGCGATCGGTCCCGAGCTGTGGTGGGGGGCCAACCCCGCGGTGCTGGCCAAGTACCAGACCCGGCTCGGGCCCTTCGAGACCACCGCGCTCTTCCAGGAGGATCTGGCCGAGGCAGGGAAGGCGGCAAGCTCCTTCGCCATTCCGCTGCCACCCACGCGCAAGGCGACGCTGCACCTGACGGCGACGCGCGGCAGCACGATCCTGGACATCGGCGGGATCTGGTCCGGGAGCACCAAGGAGGGGCAGCCCTTCCAGGTCGTGGACGGCGAGCCCGGCAACTACCGGGTCCTCGCCGACGAAATCAGGCCGGAGGACGCTCTCGGCGCCAAGGCCAAGATCACGATGACGATGGGCCGGCTGAGCTGGTACCTGCAGGGCGCTGCCATGGGCCTCGTGGCCGACGGGGGCTACACCCAGACGCAGACCTTCACCGGCTGGACGCTGAAGGACACGGGCGGCGGCAACCAGCACAACGTGCTCGCCGGCTTCGCGTTCACCCAGGGCAACTGGCAGGTCGCGCCCAATTTCCTGTGGCGCAGGCCGCTGGTGGGCCCGGTCCCGTCGGACGTGCAGGCCCCCGGCCGCCCCCGCAACATCCTCGACGACCCCTTCGCGGTCCGCGCCAACCGGGAGACCCGCGCGGCCGAGGTCCTCATCACCTACGATCCGACACCGGCCACCTGGATGTACACCTGGGACAGCGACATGCGCGAAGACGCCATCTTCGCCACATCGTTCGGCTTCGTCTACTTCAACTTCCCCACCACCCAGGACGCCGGGATCGGGATCTTCGCGGACGGCCGGTCCACCTTCGCCTTCCCCGGCGCGCCCCCCGCTCAGGATCTTTGGGAGTTCAAGGCCAGAATCGTCTCGAAGCGGCAGGCGGGCCCGGGCATGATCGCGAACGTCTTCGCGGGGACCGGTGAGCCCAACGGCAGCGACGACCGCAAGATCAACCGGGCCGGCATCGACCTCCGGTTGATCACCGGCTCGGTGAAGCTCCAGGGCATGGCGCGCCTGAACGACTGGGGGCCCTACGACTACCACCGCGACTTCAACCACACCTTCCCGCTGCAGCTCACGGGCGACATCTCGTACTCGCTGGGGCCGCCGGAATGGTTCGACCTGCCGCAGACGCGGTTCGGGGTTCGCGCCACGATGCGAACGCTGAACGAGTACTCGCCGCGCTACTGTCCCGGGATGAGCCCCGACGACTTCGGGCGGATGGAGTGCAACCCGGACCTCGGCGGCGACATGGGGCGGGAGTGGGAGATCCGGACCTACCTGCACATCGGGATGTAACCAGCCCGTGGACATAATCCCCCCGGCATTCGAGCGGCGATGCATCCGTGCCGGCCGCTTCGCCACACCTGTGTAGCCGCGGGCCGGGCACACACGCAATGACCTCCCTACCCGCTGTGGGCGGGCACGCAACCGCGACCGGGGAGCGCGTCCGGAAGATCGTCGCGCGCATGACTCTCGATCAGAAGATCGGGCAGATGACGCAGCCGGAACGGCTTCACATCAGCCCCGGCGAAGCGAAGCGTTTCCACATCGGCTCGGTGCTGAGCGGGGGCGGTTCGTGCCCCGGCGACAACCGGCCGGCCGACTGGGTGGCGATGAACGACGCCTACTGGGCGGCGTCGATGGAGGAGGACGGGGACCACATGGCGATCCCGATCCTCTACGGGGTCGACGCGATCCACGGGAACGCCAACGTGCGGGGCGCGACGGTGTTCCCGCACAACATCGGGCTGGGGGCAGCGCGGGATCCGGAGCTGATCGAGCGGATCGGACGCGTGACGGCGCGGGAGGTTCGCGCCGCGGGGGTGGACTGGACCTTCGCGCCCACCCTCGCCGTGGCGTGCGACCCGCGGTGGGGGCGCACCTACGAGAGCTACTCGGAGGATCCGGGACTGGTGGCCGAGTATGCCGGGAGGATCGTCACGGGGTTGCAGGAGGGCGGAGTCGCCGCTTGCGCCAAGCACTGGGTGTTTATCTTATACACAAATCCCACCCCCCCCCACAAGCCGCCATAACGGTTAAACGGGTAGTGATGTAAAAAAAAAACGGGGCG
>VXLT01000079.1 GCA_009841475.1 Gemmatimonadota bacterium | reverse complement strand
TTGTGTCTGGCTTTTGTTTTACCCTTTATCCACCTGCTGCGCGAGCCGCCCCGCCCGCCCACGACGGGATCATCCTGGTGCTGGGAGACGAACTCCAGGACCAGGACGAGGACTTCGGCACCAACGCGAGTCTCTTCGTCTACATGGGAACGGCGGACTCTCCTGCGGCGCGCAACGCGGACTTCGTCCTCCCCGTAACGACCTTCGCCGAAGAGGAGGGGTCGTTCGTGAACGTGCAGGGACGGGTCCAGCGCTTCTTGCAGGGACTGCAGGCACCGGGGTACGCGCGACCCGCCTGGCTGGTTCTGGGGGCCCTTGCAGGCGCTCTGCGGGGCGAGGGCACGCCGGCGAGTGCGGCGGAGGCCTTCGATCGGGTCGTGGCGGCGCACGCCGCCTTCTCCGGGCTCACCTGGGAGGCGATAGGAGACGCGGGCGCCCGCCTGGAGGCCGCGCATGCATGAGATGCACCAGCTCTCGACCTTCTGGTTCTGGGTGGCGGGCGCCGCGAAGGTGATCGGCGTCTTCACCATGGTCATGCTGGCAGTCGCGTACATGACGCTCGCCGAGCGGAGGGTTTCGGGCTTCATCCAGGACCGGCTGGGGCCGAACCGGGTGGGGCCCTTCGGGCTGCTGCAGCCCATCGCGGACGCGGTGAAGAACCTCATCAAGGAAGAGACGATGCCGGGGACGAGCGCGAAGTTCTACTTCGTGCTGGGCCCGATGCTGGCCATCATGCCGGCGGTGGTGACCTTCGCTGTGATCCCCATCGCCGCGCCGCTTCCCACGCCGGTGGGGACGGTTGACATGATCGTGGCCGACGTGCCGATCGGCATCCTCTACATCCTGGCGCTGTCCTCGCTGGCGGTCTACGGGATCGTGCTCTCCGGGTGGGCGTCCAACAACAAGTACGCCTTCCTCGGCGGGCTGCGGGCGTCCGCGCAGATGATCTCCTACGAGGTCGCGCTGGGTCTGAGCGTGATCGCGGTGCTTCTTCTGGCCGGCAACGTGACGCTGACCGAGATGGTGTGGCAGCAGCAGCAGATGAAGCTGTGGTTCGTCTTCCCGCTGTCGCTGGCGTTCATCTTCTTCGTCATTTCGGCGCTGGCCGAGACCAACCGGCTTCCCTTCGACATGCCGGAGGCCGAGTCGGAGCTCATCACCGGCTACCACACCGAATACTCGGCCATGAAGTTCTCGATGTTCTTCATCGCGGAGTACGCGCACGTGCTGACGGCGTCCGCGCTGATGGCCACCCTTTTCTTCGGCGGCTGGGACATCCCGGTCTGGACCGGGGACGACATGTTCTGGCACGAGGGCGCGTTGATCCGCGGGTTCGACGAGGCCGGCGCCCCGATCGCGGCGACGCCGAACGTCCTGATCACCTTGTTGACGCTAGGCGCGTTTTCCGCGAAGACGGCCTTCTTCGTGCTGCTCTACATCTGGATCCGCTGGACGCTGCCGCGCTTCCGCTACGACCAGGTCATGCACCTCGGTTGGAAGGTGCTCCTGCCCGCGGCGCTCGGGTACATCGTGCTGGTCGCCGGGACCATGCTCGTCCTCGACCAGCTTGGCGTCCCCTTCGGCTTCAGATACGGGCTGATCCTGACCGGGGTGAGCGGCGTGACCACGGTCGCCTTCCTCTTCTTCGTCGACCGCGACCGGGTGATCTCCGGCGCCCACGGGCAGGGCAGCGTGGCGCGGATCAGGGCGCGGGCTGCGGCTTCGGTGGCCGCCTCGGCTGCGGTCCCCTCCGCCGCCCGGACGGCCCCGGGAGCGCGCCCCACCACCCAGGCCCCACCGGGCCCGGCCTCCAGCTGAACGGGAGCAATCTGCAATGGCGATATCAGTCAAGGTGATGCGGCGCCCCGAGCCGGGGCGCACCTCGTACATGCGGGCCACCCTCAAGGGGATGAGCCTGACCTTCAAGCACCTCGTGCGGCTCAAGAAGGTCACGCTGGAGTACCCCGAGGATCAGCCGGATCTCCACCCGCGCTGGCGCGGCACGCACCGCATGGAGGTGCACGCGGACGGCCGCCCCAAGTGCGTGGCCTGCGGGCTCTGTCCCACGGTCTGCCCCGCGAACTGCATCCGGCTGGTGGGCGGCGAGGACGACCAGGGCAACCGCTACCCGATCGTCTACGAGATCGACGAATTCCGCTGCATCTTCTGCGGGATGTGCCAGGAGGTCTGCCCGGTGGAGGCGATCCACGTCGGCCAGCACTTCGAGAATGCCGAGTACACCCGCGACCGCTTCGTATACGACCTGGACCGCCTGATGGAGCAGGACCACCCGACCACGCTCCTCTGGGACCCCTCCGACCCGCGCTCCGAATGAGCGAAGTCCTCTTCGTCCTGTTCGCCGTTGTGGCCCTGGGGGGCGCGTTCGGCGTCGTGATCAGCAAGAGCCCGGTGGCCAGCCTGCTCTTCATGGTGGCCACGCTGGCGAGTGTGGCGGGGATCTACGTGCTTTTCGAGGCGCACTTCCTGGCGGCCATCCAGGTGCTGGTCTACGCCGGCGCGATCATGGTGCTCTTCCTGTTCGTGATCATGCTGCTGAACCTCGGCCACGACTACCGCGCGGACCTGAAGTTCGGCCTCTGGTCGCTGCTGGCCTTCGTGGTGGCGGGATTGACGGCGGGGGTGCTGGCGCAGGGCTTCATGGATGTGGCCGACACCGGCTTCCGGGAGGATGGGGCCGCGGTGGCCGCCGCCCTGGACGAGGCCGCCCGCGAACAGGGCGTGGCGGGGGTGATCGCCGAGCCGCTCTTCACCGACTACGTCGTCGCCTTCGAACTGATGGGCCTGCTGCTGCTGGTGGCGATCGTCGCCGCCGTCGTGCTGGCCAAACCGCGCAACTGAGCCTCCGGGAGATCCGATGCTGACCCACGCCCTCATCCTGAGCGCCGCGCTCTTCGTGATCGGCACGCTGGGCGTGATCGTGCGCAGGAACGCGATCGTGATCTTCCTCTGCATCGAGCTGCAGCTCAACGCGGTCAACCTGGCCTTTGTGGCGCTGTCGCGGTACACGGGCATCGAGGGGCAGCTGTACGTGTTCTTCGTGATGACGGTGGCCGCGGCGGAGGCGGCCGTGGGGCTGGCGATCATCATCTCGATCTTCCGGCACTACGAGACGGTCAACGTGGACAAGTTCAACCTGCTGAAGTGGTGACCTGATGGTCTTCGCCGCCGCCGCCGCAGCCGTGCCGGGTTCGGGCCCGCTCGCCCCGCAGGCCGCCGACTGGGAGCCGCTCCTCCCCGGGTGGATCATCCTGCTGCCCCTGCTGGGCTTCGTGGCGAACAGCCTTTGCGCGCTCTTGGCGGCACGGCAATCCTCCGCGGCGGTGCGGGCGGGCGGCGAATGGGACCCCTTCGCGGGCGGCAAGCGGCCCCTCACCCACACCCTGCCCACCTGGATCGGCCCGGGGGTGATGGCCCTCGCCTTCCTGCTGACGCTCTGGAACTTCGAGGGAATGTGGGCGGCGCACCTCGACGAACCGGTCGTGGAGAAGTTCTGGACCTGGATCGTCACAAGCACGCTGACCGTCGACGCCGCCGTCCAGCTCGACCAGCTGTCGATGATCATGATGCTGGTGGTGACGGGCGTCGGCTTCCTCATCCACGTCTTCAGCGTCGGCTACATGCGGGACGACGTGGGCTATCCGCGCTACTTCGCGTATCTGAACCTCTTCGTCTTCTTCATGCTCGTGCTGGTGATGGGGGCGGGCTACGCGATGATGTTCATCGGCTGGGAGGGCGTGGGTCTCTGCAGCTACCTGCTGATCGGGTACTGGTTCACCGACCGCGAGAAGTCGGACGCCGGGAAGAAGGCGTTCATCGTCAACCGGATCGGGGACTTCGGGTTCCTCGTGGCGATGTTCCTGCTCTACCAGGCCTTCGGGACGCTGGAGTTCGCCGGCAGCGACGGCATCTTCGCAAATGCGGAGGGGACCCTCGCCGCGGGCGGCGCCACGGTCACCGCCATCACGCTGCTGCTGATGCTGGGCGCCGCCGGGAAGAGCGCGCAGGTGCCGCTGCACGTCTGGCTCCCCGACGCGATGGCGGGCCCCACGCCCGTCTCCGCCCTCATCCACGCGGCGACGATGGTCACCGCGGGCGTCTACATGGTGGCGCGCTCCTCGTTTCTCTACGCGCTCGCCCCCACCAGCCAGGCCGTCGTGGCCGGGATCGGGGTGCTGACCGCCCTCATCGCGGCGACGATCGCGCTCAAGCAGTACGACATCAAGAAGGTGCTGGCCTACTCGACCGTCTCCCAGCTCGGGTTCATGTTCCTCGGCGCCGGGGTGGGCGCCTTCACCGCCGCCATCTTCCACCTCATGACCCACGCCTTCTTCAAGGCGCTGCTCTTCCTGGGTGCGGGCGCGGTCATCCACTCGATGCACCACGCGCTGCACAAGACCGGCAGCCACGAGGACGCGCAGGACATGCGGAACATGGGAGGGCTCCGCACCCGCATGCGCATCACCTGGGTGGTGATGTGGATCGCCACGCTCGCGATCGCGGGGATCTGGCCCTTCGCGGGCTTCTTCTCCAAGGACGAGATCATCTGGTACACGGCGGCGTGGGCCGGGGCGGAGTCGAACCCGTACGGGTGGCTATACACGGTGTACTGGCTGGTCGCGCTCGCCACCGCGCTCCTCACGGCCTTCTACATGACCCGCCTGATGATCATGACCTTCCACGGGTCCAGCCGGGTGGAAAAAGGCGCGCAGTCCCACCTCCACGAGGCGCCGCGCGTGATGACAGTGCCGCTGATCATTCTTGCGGTGCTGTCGGTGTTCGGCGGGTGGGTGAACGTGCCGGAAGAGCTTCAGGCGTCCGTGGTGGGGTTCTTCGGCACGCTCCCGATGAGCGAATGGCTGCACCACTGGCTCGAGCCGGTCACCGCAGGCGCGGCCGGGGTCCAGGTCGCTGCGATGGGAGATCCGTCCTACAGCGCGCCCCTGGTCGGGGGCGGCGAGGTGATGTGGGCGCTGATTTCGACGCTGGCCGCGGCGCTGGTGGTCGCCGGAGCGTGCCGGTATCTGCTCGCCCGCAAGTACGTCCCGGCCGCCGAGGCAGCCGCCCCGTCAAGCGGCCTCGGCCGCATCCTCTACAACAAGTGGTACTTCGACGAGCTCTTCGACCGCACCGTCGTGCAGCCCATCCTCGCCGCCTCGCGGTGGTGCTGGAAGGTCGTCGACAACGTCCTCATCGACGGCTTCGTCAACTTCGTCGGCAACTTCACCCGTCTCGCCGGCTGGATCGCCAGCCTCTTCCAGACCGGCCAGGCGACCACCTACGCCTTCGTGCTGACCCTCGGCGTCCTTGCGATCCTGGGGGCGGCGGTCTTCCTGCAATGACGCCATGACCAGCTTCGTCGCTTCGATTCCGGGACTGTACGAGGACTGGATCCTCCACGCGCTGGTCTGGCTGCCGGTCGCGGGACTGGTGCACGTCCTGACGACTTCCCCGGAGCGTAGCAAGGTGATTGCGTTCCGTTGGTCCGGGCTGGTCTTCCTCCTCAGCCTGGGGCTGTGGTGGGCGTTCGACCCCGGAAACGGCGGCTTCGCCTTCGAGTCCTCCGTGCCATGGATCGAGGCCTGGGGGGTGAATTATTCGCTGGGAATCGACGGGATTTCCGTCTTCATGGTCATTCTCACGACCCTGACGACCCCGATCGCCATCCTCGGATCCTTCAACTATATCAGGAAGCGGCGTAAGGCCTTCTACGCGCTCATGCTCCTGCTGCAGATGGGGGTGACGGGGGTGTTCCTGGCCACCGACATCTTCCTCTTCTACGTCTTCTTCGAGCTCACCCTGGTCCCGATGTACTTCATCGTGGGGATCTGGGGGGGAGAGCGCAGGATCTACGCCGCGGTGAAGTTCTTCCTGTACACGGCGGTCGGGTCGCTGCTGATGCTGGTCGCGATCCTCTACATGTACTTCAGCAGCGGCGTGGACTCCTTCAGCTACGAGGCGTTCCTGAACGCCGAGCTCACGATGAGGGAGCAACTGTGGCTCTTCGCGGCCTTCGCGCTGGCCTTCGGGATCAAGGTGCCGATCTTCCCGCTTCACACCTGGCTCCCCGACGCGCACGTGGAGGCGCCGACGCCGGGCTCGGTGATCCTGGCTTCGCTGCTGCTCAAGATGGGCACCTACGGCTTCCTCAGGTTCCTGCTGCCGTTCTTCCCCGGGGCATCGCAGCACCCGACCGTGGTCACGGTGATGCTCGTCCTCGGCGTGGCGGGGATCATCTACGCGGCTTGGGTTGCGGCGGTGCAGCCCGACGCGAAGAAGCTGGTGGCGTACACCTCGGTCGCGCACATGGGGTTCGTGATGATCGGCGTCTTCGCGCTGACCGTGAACGGGTTGCAGGGCGGGTTGGTCGTCATGATCAGCCACGGAGTCTCCACCGGCGCCCTCTTCCTCCTCCTCGGGATGATGTACGAGCGCCGCCACACCCGCCTCATCGACGACTTCGGCGGCATCGGACGGGTCGCGCCCCTCTTCGCCACCGCCTTCGTGATCACGGCGCTGGCCTCGATCGGCCTGCCCGGAACGAGCGGCTTCATCGGCGAGTTCCTCGCGCTGATCGGCACCTTCGAAACGCACGCCGTCGTCGCGATCATCGCGGCCACCGGCGTAATCTTCGCGGCCTACTACATGCTGCCCATGGTGCAGCGCGTCCTCTTCAACGAGCTCGACAAGGAGGAGAACCGCACCTTCGCCGACCTGTCGCGGCGTGAGATGTGGGTGCTCGGCCCGCTCGTGGCGCTGATGATCTGGATCGGCGTGCAGCCCGCACCGATCCTCGAGCGGATGGAGCCCAGCGTCCAGGTGGTGCTGGAGCGGGTGGAGGAGGGGGCGATGGCCGCGGCGGCGGAAGGCGCGGTCGAGGACGGCCAGCTTGCCGACGCGTCCGGCCGCGCGGGTCCACCGTCCACCTCCGGCCCCGTGGATGGTCTGAACGCGGCCCCGGCGACGGCCCCGGCCCCAGCCCGAACCACGGTCCCCACCCCCGGCGGAGAGGACTGACGCGATGCTGCTCGACTACTCGTCCAGCTTCCACTACGTCCTGGCGCTCCTCCCCGAGGTGGTGATTTCGGTCGGCGGGATGCTGGTGCTGATCATGGGCGTGGTGCGCAAACGCGAGCGTGGTCACACCGCGGAACTCGGGTGGATCTCGCTCGCCGTGCTGGCGGTCGCGGCCGTGGCCAACGGGTGGCTCTACTCGGGGGTGAGCGAGGCAGGCGCCACCGCGATGTTCGCGCTCGACGGCTTCCGCCTCTTCGCCAACTGGGTCTTCCTCATCGGCGCCGCCTTCTCGATCGTGATCTCGCTCGCCTACGTGGACCGGCAGCGGCTCCAGGCGGGGGAGTACTACTCGCTGATCCTCTTCGCGACGATCGGGATGATGGTCATGGCCGCCGCCCGCGACCTGATGGTGATCTTCCTCGGCCTCGAGCTCATGTCGATCGCCGTCTACGCGCTGGTCGGCTTCAACCGGCGCGACCGCCGCTCCGCCGAAGCCGGCCTCAAGTACTTCCTGCTCGGCGCCTTCGCGAGCGGCTTCCTCCTCTTCGGCATCGCGCTGGTCTACGGCGCGACCGGCAGCGCCAACATCCACGCGATCGCGGTCGCAGTGCAGGACGGCGCCGCCCCGGCCGCCCTGATGGTCCCCGGCGTCGCGCTCCTCGCCATCGGACTGGCCTTCAAGGTCGCGGTCGTCCCCTTCCATATGTGGACCCCGGACGTCTACGAGGGCGCCCCCACCCCCGTCACCGCCTTCATGGCCGCGGCGGTCAAGGCGGCGGCCTTCGCGGCCTTCCTGCGCGTCTTCGTCGTCGGGCTGGACGGCGTCTACAACCAGTGGTGGAGCATCCTGTGGTGGCTCGCGGCGATCACGATGGTCGCGGGCAACGTCATCGCGCTCGTGCAGTCCAGCGTAAAGCGCATGCTGGCCTACTCCTCGATCGCCCACGGGGGCTACCTGCTCGTCGCGCTGGTCTCGGCCAACGACACTGCCGCCGCCGCGCTCCTCTTCTACCTGCTGATCTACACCGTGATGAACATCGGCGCCTTCGCGATCGTGATCTCCGTGGGCAACCAGTCCGAAGAGAACATGAGCATCGAGAGCTACACGGGGTTCGGGTGGCGCAAGCCGGTGATGGGCGTCTTCATGACCATCTTCCTGCTCTCGCTGGCGGGCTTCCCGGGGACGGCGGGCTTCATCGCCAAGTACAACCTGCTGCTCGGGGCGGCCGAATCGCGGCTCTGGGTGCTGTCGGTGATTCTCGTCCTGACCACGGTGGTGTCGTACTGGTACTACCTGCGCGTGGCCTGGTACATGTGGATGAAGGAGGCGCCGGAGGAGGCGGCCGCGGGCGGTCCGGGCCACGCCCTCACCCCCTTCGCCACCCATGTGGTTCTCTTCGTTAGCGTAGGACTGATTCTTCTGGGCGGCATCTTCCCCGGCGCGCTGCTGGAGATGGCGGCCGACTCGGTGGCGGGCCTGAGGGACTTCATGGCGGGCCCCGTGGCGGGGAACTGACGGGCGTCACCGACGGCAGCGGAGCCGATGTCGCCCCCTGAGCCCCGTTCTCGACCCCAAAGCCGGACGCCGACGGTGACCCCGGGCCCCGCAGACCCGCTGCCGCTGCGAGACCACATCTTCCGGCAGTACGACATCCGCGGGATCGTCGGCGAGGATCTGGATGCGGGGGTGGCGGAGGCCGTGGGGCGCGCTTACGGGACCGAGCTGAGGGCGCGCACCGGGAAGCCGTCGCCGCTGGTGGTGGTGGGCGAGGACAACCGCCCGTCGTCGCCGGTGCTGCGGGGGGGGCTGGCGGCCGGGCTGAGGTCGTCGGGGTGCGACGTCATCCTGCTCAACACCGTGCCCACGCCGGTCGCCTACTTTGCCGAGCACGAGTACGCGGCCGACGGGGCGGTGCAGATCACCGGGTCCCACAATCCCGCCGAATACAACGGCATCAAGATGACGATGGGCGGCGCTTCGCTGCACGGCGGCGCGATCCAGGCGCTGCTCAGGCGCATCCGCGAGGGCCACATGGCGAGCGGGGACGGAGCGCTGGACGAACGCGAAGTGCTCCCCGCCTACGTCGCCGATGTCGCCGGCCGCTTCCGCCTCGCCCGCCCGGTGAAGGCCGTGGTCGACTGCGGCAACGGCACCGGCTCGGTGGTCGCGGTCGAGCTGCTGGAGGCGGTCGGCGCGGAGGTGATCCCGATCTACTGCGAGTCCGACGGCACCTTCCCCAACCATCACCCCGACCCGACGGTGGACGAAAACGTGCAGGACATGATCGCCGCGGTGCGCGCCCACCGCGCCGACCTCGGCATCGGCTTCGACGGCGACGCGGACCGGATCGGTGTCGTGGACGACCGGGGCGCCATCATCCGGGGCGACGTCCTCCTCCTCCTCTTCGGCCTCGACCTCCTGAAGCGCCGCGGCCCGGGCGAGACACTCGTCTTCGACGTGAAGTGCTCGCAGGTCCTGCCGGAGGAGTTCACGCGTGCGGGTGGCGTCCCCGTCATGTGGAAGACCGGCCACTCCCTCATCAAGGAGAAGATGCGCGAGACGGGAGCGCTCATCGCCGGCGAACTCTCCGGCCACATCTGCTTCGCCGACGAATACTTCGGCTTCGACGACGCCCTCTACGCCGCCTGCCGCCTGCTGGAGATGGTGGCGGCCTCCCCGGAGCCGCTCTCCAGGGCGACCGCGGCACTCCCCGCGTACGTGTCGACCCCCGAACTGCGAATCGAAGTCCCGGAAGCGGAGAAGTTCGACCTGGTCGAGCGCGCCGTCGCGCACTTCAGCGCCCGCCACGAGGTGGTCGCGGTGGACGGCGTGCGCGTCCTCTTCGGCGACGGGTGGGGGCTGGTGCGCGCGTCCAACACGCAGCCGGTCATCGTGGCCAGGTACGAGGCGAAGACCGCGGAGCGCCTGGCCGGGATCCGGGACGTGATGGAGGGGTGGCTGCGGGGGG
>VXLT01000157.1 GCA_009841475.1 Gemmatimonadota bacterium | reverse complement strand
AGGCCATCCCGGGCGAATACGTGGTCGGATGGGCGAAGCGGGGGCCGTCGGGGGTGATCGGGACGAACAAGGCGGACGCGGCGGCGACGGTGGCGCTGATGCGCGAGGATCTGGAGGCGGGGATCCTGGCCGGAGGGCGTTCCGGGGGCGACCTGGCCCAATTGCTGCTGGCACGCGGTCCAGACTGGGTCGACCACGAAGGGTGGAAGCGCCTGGATGCCCATGAGACTGCCCGGGGCAAGGCCGAGGGCAGGCCGCGCGTCAAACTCTGCAGTGTCGCGGAGATGCTGGAAGTGACCGGGTCGCCCGGCTGATCAGCTTGCTGCGAGCCGCCACACCTGCGCGACCAGGAAGCAGACCACGAACCCCATCACTAGCGGCAAAAGCGCGGAAAGGGTCGTCCAGCGACCGCTCCTTGTCTCCTTGTAAATCGTGTAGATCGTCGTTGAACAAGGGTTATGGAGCAGGCTGAAGAGCATGAGGTTCACGCCCGTCAGGAGCGTCCAGCCACCGGCGCTCAGCAGCCCTTCCACCTCTACGACCGAGTCGCTCTCGAACATGACGCCCGCGCCCGCACCCAGTTCGGGGTTGCCGAGCGTCAGGACGGTCAGCATGAGCACGGTCGGTATGACGATCTCGTTGGCGGGGATCGCAATCACGTAGGCGAGCAGGATCACCCCGTTCAGGCCGATCAGGATGCCGAACGGGTCAAGGAGCGCGATCCCGTGCTCGGCTAGCGACGCTCCGCCTACCGAGATGTTGGAGATCAGCCAGATGACCGCGCCGGCGGGGACCGCGAAGAGGACGGCGCGCCACAGGATGATGAGGGTCCGGTCGATGACGGAGGTGTAGAGGGTCTGCAGGACGCGCGGGGGGCGGTAGGGGGGGAGTTCCAGAGAGAAGGTGGTGGCTTCGCCTTTCAGCACCGTGCGCGAGAGGCCCCAGGAGGTCAGGAACATGAACGCGATTCCAAGAAGCGCGATCGACACCACGGCCCCGGCCGAAACCACCCCCGCCAGGTGCGGAGGCACCAGCGCGCCGATGAAGATGGCCGCGATCAGGATCTGGGTAGGCCAGCGCCCGTTGCACAGCGAAAAATTGTTGGTGATGACCGCGATGAGGCGCTCGCGGGGGCTGTCGATCACGCGCGTGGCGACCACCCCGGCCGCGTTGCAGCCGAAGCCCATGCTCATGGTCAGCGCCTGCTTGCCGTGCGCGCCCGCCCGCCGGAAGAGCGAGTCGAGATTGAAGGCGACGCGCGGCAGGTAGCCGAAGTCCTCCAGCAGCGTGAAGAGAGGAAAGAAGATGGCCATGGGAGGCAGCATGACGCTGACCACCCAGGCGGTCGCGAGGTACACCCCGTCGAAGAGGAAGCCGCTCAGCCACCACGGCAGTCCCGCCCAGGAGCCGAATCCGTTCAGCATGGGGTGCACCTGGTCGATGAGGAGGGTGGCCAGCATCGCGGAAGGAACGTTCGCGCCCGCGATCGTGAGCCAGAACACGACCGCCAGGATGGCCAGCATGAGGGGGAAGCCGAACACGCGGCTCGTCAACCAGCGGTCCAGCGCGCGGTCCAGCCGCGCTCCCGTCCTTCGGGTTCCCTGCCGAACGGTGGCGCCGGCGATTCGCTCGGCCTCCCGATAGACGTTCTCGGCAAGGGCGTCGTGGAACCCCGGTTTCAGCGTCCACCGATGTCGCGTGGCGGCTTTCAGGATGCGGGCGCGGCCTGCTGGGATCGAGGCGTCCCGAGAGGGCTCGGCCGGATCGTCCTCTTTGGACGTGGAGACCGATGCACCTCCGTTTAGCTGCCCGATCTCCCCCGAACGCACGGCTTCCGTGACACGCTCGTCGGCGTTGAGCAACCGCAGTGCAACCCAGCGTGCGTTGGGCAACTCGGGAAACTCCGCCGCGACCAGCGGCTCAATGGCATCCACCGCCCCTTCGACAGCCGCGGGCTGCGACCGGATCCGATGGGGCCGGTTCCTGCGCGCGCCCGTGGCCACCAGCGTGGCTGCCCGCAGCAACGCGTCGATACCCTCGCCCTGCCGCGCCACCGTCGGTACCACGGGCACGCCCAGTTCGCGTTCCAGCCGCGCGGCATCCACCGAGATCCCGTGCCGTCCGGCCTCGTCGACCAGGTTCAGACAGACCACCACCCGTTCGGTGATCTCCAGGATCTGGAGGACGAGATTGAGGTTTCGCTCAAGCCGCATCGCGTCGACCACGACCACCGTCACGTCGGGCTGCCCGAAGAGGATGAAGTCGCGTGCAACCTCCTCGTCCGCGCTGCCCGCCTGCAACGAGTATGTCCCCGGCAGGTCCACCACCTTCACCCTGCGCCCGTCGTGCAGGAAGGCCCCCTCGGCGCGAACGACGGTCTTGCCGGGCCAGTTCCCCGTGTGCTGCCGGAGCCCGGTGAGCGCGTTGAAGACCGTCGTCTTGCCGACGTTCGGGTTGCCGGCCAGCGCGATCAGATGGTCCCAGCGGTGGGGACTCAGCCCCAGGCGGACAAGGTTGCGCGCGCGCTGGGGTGGTTCCGGCGCGGCAGCGGCCCCCCTTCTCCGGGCCGCGGTGCCGACCCTCGCCCCCGCCCTCACGAAGCCCGTTCCCCGACCACGGCCGCCTCCCTGACCCGGATGTGCCGGGCCTGCTCCCGGCGCAGCGCGATCAGCGCGCCCCGGATGTCGTACGCGACCGGGTCGCCCCCGGCGCTCTTCATGCGGGCGTGGATCACCGTGCCGGGAACCACCCCCAGGTCGAGGAGGCGCCGCCGGGCCGGTCCCCGGCACCGCGGCGAGATGCCCGCCACCGTCGCGGAGTCCCCCGGCACCACGTCGGCCAGCGTGCGCGACCAGTGCGGATCGGCCACCTCGCTGGACAGCTCCACGGTGACGTTGCGTGCGAGCGCGCTGGAGACCTCGAAGCGCTTCGCCCCGGTCCGGAAACTCACCCTACCCGCCTCTCCCCGAAGCCGCTCCACCGGCGTCATCAGCCCGAGCCCCAGTCCAACGAGTTCTCGATAGACCTCCTCGGGTTCGTCCTCGAGGTGGGTGATCAACCCCCGTTCGCCCGGCGCCAGCGAGGACAGCGGCACCCCGGTTCGGGCCGGCATTTCGCCCTCGGCGGTCGGGATCGGGTCGCCGTGCGGGTCGTAGACGGGGTGGCCCAGCGCGCTCGCGAGGTCGTCAGCCTCCGCGGCGGTGATCAGGTGCTCGTGTTCCTCGGCCCGCTCGTGCCATTCCTCGGGGCGCGTTCCGGTACGGTCTGCGAGAAAACGCTCCCAGAGGCGGTGCGTGCGCACGATGTGCAGCGCCTGGGTCTTCCCCGGGTCGGTGAGACGGAAGTCGGAGGCGGCCGCGGTCACCAGACGCTTCTCCTCCAGCCGCTGCAGGAGCCGCACCGCCTGGCTGCGGGGGATCTGGACCCCCCCGGCCACGCTCTCCACGGTCGCGGGCAGCCGGTCGTACTCAAGCTTGTAGAGCTGCTTCAGGACATCTTCCATCCGCACCCGTTCGGTAAGGCGGGTGAACCGGCGCAAACGCGCGGCGAGCCCGCGACCCGGCCAGAGGATGGCCGCAAAGAGCGCCGCCAGCGCGGCGAAGATCAGCAGTGCCAGGGTTGGATCGACCATGGCGGAAAATTTAGGCAAGCCTAAACTTTGGGGCAACGGGTGCAGAGGTGACGTGTCCCGACCGGCCTTCGCACCCGGTGCCGCTCCCTGTGCCGCACCCGCACCCGCATCCACACCCGCGCCCACACCCGCGCCCACACCCGGTCTTTCCCGATGGCGGGGCTCTCCCTAACTTCCGGTCGCACCAGTGCCAGGGGCTACGGCCCATGCCCGCCAACCGGCCCGCGATGGCCCGGCTCTTCACGCCGAGGGAACCGACAAGATGAGGAAACAACTGCTTTCCGCCGCCGCCGCGTGGGTCGCGACCGTCCTCTTGCCCGCGGCCGGGTTCGCCCAGCGCCTGCCGGGGACGCCGGGGGGCGACGGGTTCTCGGCCGCAATGAACCGGGCCGAGTTCTTCGCCGACGTGATGTTCCACACCGACAGTCTGCTGACGGAGTGGCGTGTTGCCTGGGCCGCCGACGACGCCGAGGCGCTCCTCGACCTCTACACGGAAGATGCCGTCATCATCTTCGAACAGGACGAGCCCGTCCGGGGGCACCAGGCAATCCAGGCCAAGCTGGCGTCCCTCCTCGAGGAGTCGGGCGAAGTGCAGGTGTCGATCGGCGACTTCGACGCGAGCGGCCGCATGGGCATGATCTCCGGGCTCCTCACCGTTCAGCTGCGCGACCAGACCGGATCCCGCACGATGACGGGCATCCATCTCACGGTCCTGACCCGCCCGGGAAGGGACTGGAAGATCCGCAGCCAGGTCATCCGGCTGGGGACGGATGTGGGGAAGGCGACGAGGACGCCCGGCGGCGGGTCAGACGGGCCGGCGAACCGCCGTTAGGCGAACTGGCGCGCGCGCCCGAATGGGTTACCGGTGCAACCGGTACATCCGCACGTACTGCACGTCCAGCTCGCCGGTCCAGACGCCGAGCACGTAATCCCCACCGATCTCCAGGTAGGGGGAACGGTAGTGGATGTAGGCCCGGACCAGCCCAGGCGGGAGCGCGACGGTCCCGAGCCACGTCCCATCGGGGGCGAAGACATCGAACGGAGCCGGATCGGCCCCGGCCAGATGGAACGGCGCCACCCAGACGCTGCCCTGCGCATCGACCTGGACCGAGCGCAGGACCGGCAGCACCGGGGCCCTGGTGTACCCCCTCCACATCCGCCTGAACATGTCCACCTCCCCGGCGGGCGCGGCATCGGGGTTCGGAAAGACCATCTCAACGATGCCGTCCAGCTCGGCCTCGAAGACGGCGTCGGTCACCGCGCGCGGCGCCACCTCCCTTCGGATGATCCGCTCGGTCGCGCCGTCCAGCGCGGAAACGAGCCGGACCCGGTACGCCTCGGTGTCGATTACCGCGATGGTTCCCGCCGCCGCTCCGAACTCGGGCATGTTGCCGAACACGTAGTAATTCTCCGAATACCCGCCCCCATCGCCCCCGCGCAACTCGACCTCTTCCCCGTCGACCACGATGAGCGAGGTGGCGGCACCATCCTGCAGGTCCACCGCCACCAGGCGATAGTCGATCCATCTCGCGATGCCGGTCGTCGCCTCGTCATTCAGTTCGACGAAACGAATGATCAATCGGTCACCTGCCATGCCCACCGCGCGATCCGCGGCTGATCCGCCCGGCGAGCCGACGTCGCGCGGGAGTTCCGCCCGCAGCGTGTGGGACAGCCGTCCGCCCTCGTCAAAGACCTGAATCCGCAGCAGCGTGGGGTCATAGGTCACCAGCGAATCGCCGGCCATCCGGCCCAGATAGTCGAGCTGCCGAAACTCGCCGGGCCCCTCCCCCTCCCCGCCGGTGCGCCACTGGAAGTTCCCCTCGGCGTCGTAGCTGCGGAGTTCGGATGCGCCGCGGTCCGCGACCACGATGCCGCCGTTTTCGAGGCGCACCGCCGCGACTACATCGGCGAACTGGTATTCGGGCGGGCCGTCGATGGTGCCGATCTCGGCCAGGAGTTCGCCGACGGTCCATGCTTCGCCGGGCGGCGAGAGGGGGGTGACGGCGGTCGCGATGGGGACTCCGGCCGAGTCGGTGTGGAGGGTACCGGTGGGAGGCGGTGGGGTGTCGCAGGCCATGGCGATGAGGAAGAGCGCAGCCGCACCAAGAGCGGCGGGGCGCCGGGCCGGCAAGCCGCAACGAAGGGCGCAAGGCGGAACTATTCGCCCGAGGAGCAACGCAGAACAGCGCTCCAAGTGCCGTGAAAGTAAAGTAAACACGACATTATGTAATGTTTTCATGGCAGAGTTAGGACCTGAACGCCGCGACCGAGCCGGATTGCTTCGCCGCCCGCATACTGCCGGGGACTCAATCCACGGGCCAGGGAAGCCACCGAAGTGTCGCGGTGAGGGAGTGGAGGCGGAGATCGGCGATGGTCGGGTTGACGGTGATCAGCAGGCGTCGGCGGCTGCCGTCCTCATTGTAGCGTACCACCTCAATGTCGCCGGTGGCGGTGCCGATGCGCCCGGCGTTCGTGTAGCGGTATCCGAAGTCCAGCAACGCGTCGCCGCCCAGGGGGACGGTCAGGCCGGTGGCGAGCATCCACGCGAAACCGTGGTCCGCGGACGCGGGAAGAGACGTGTGGGGCACCTCGCCGTCCGCTCCCCTCCGGAGGTGCCCGGAAGGATCGTCGGGGTTGGGGAACCGTTGAACGTAGTCGGTGAGGTGGTAACGGTTTGCGCCCACTCCCGCGCCGACCCACGGACGTAGCGCGCCGAGCGCCCCCAACCCGTAGAACCCCGACAGCAGGAACCGGCGGGCCTTCATGCGGGCCTCGGTCGGCTGCACAGGCCCTGCGGGCGTGTAGTTCGATTGGCCCTCGTACACGAACTGGCGCGTGACCCCCAGTTCCACCTCGGCGCGAAACGCCCCGAACCGGTAGCCCGCGGAGAATCTGTATTCCAGGCCGGCTCCGAGCGTACCGGTGTCGAACTGGCCGTCACCGTAGAGAGTCACCGCGCCCGAGCCTTCGCCGTCGACGAAGCGGACGTCGGCCGGGAGGATGGCGGCGACGCCGGCGGCGAAGGAGATCCGGCCGGATCCGGATGTCTGCGCGGCGATGGCGGGTGGCGCGGCGGAGAGGCTGCCCAGCCCGAGGAGCAGACCGGGCAGCGCTGCGATGCGGCAGCGGTTGCCGATGTGCGTCAAGGGCGTCACCCGAGCTCGACGGAAGGGATCAAACGGCACGTCAGGTGGGCGATCTTCACCCCGGCCAGCGCGGAATCGGCCGTCCCGGCGTCCAGGGGACCCCCGCGGCTTCGAGTTCGGTGCCGAGCGCGGCGAGGTCGGCCTCGACCAGCGCACGCAGGGCCGCAGACATCTCGGCCAGCTGCGCCGAAGCCACCGCGTAGCTCTCGCGCTGCGTGCTGGTGGGCGCCGACGTCGACCGGAACTGCGCGCCCACGATGCGCGAGATGCGCTGCATCACCGACGGCGGCGCGAACTCGGCCCGGTCGAGGGCGGTGCGGTCGCGGGAGAGCACGCGCTGGATGTCGAAGAGGCGGTCCTCGAAGGACGAGATGCGGGCCTCGTAGGGCGCAGCGTCCAGCCCGGGGGCGGCGCGCACCGCTCTGCGCAGGAGAGCGAGCCGTTCCGAAGTCTCGCGGGCGGCGCGGTCGGTGGCGATGGCGACACGCTGCAGGGCCGCGACCTCGCGCTGGAAGGCGAGGAGTGCGTCGCGGTCGGCGGCGGCGAGGGTGGCCGTGCCGAGGGGCTTCACCATGAAGGACTGTGCCGCCGTCAGATCTTCATGGCCGTCGCCGCTGACCAGGACGACCCGGGCCGAGTATTCGCCGGGCGCGACCATGGGGCCGTCGGCCTCGCCGCCGCCGGGGGAGGGGGGCTCCAGCGAGGCGTAGCGCAAGTCCCACGCGATGCGGTGGAGGCCGCTCCGGCGGGGGGCGGGGACGCGCCGCACCACGTCGCCCGCGCCGTCCGACACGATCACGAACACCTCGGGAGGCCGTTCCATGTCTTCGGCGGTCAGCGCGGCCTGGTCGGGATAGGCGATGTCATCGCCCCGGGCGAGGGCCTCTCGTTCGAGCCGCTGCCGCCGTTCCTTCAGCGATTCGTAGTCGTCGCGGAGGTAGTAGGTGAAGACGGCCCCGAAGGGCGGGTTCGGCGCGGTGAAGAAGGCGTCGCCCATCGTCCCCTTCTCCGCCCCGCCCATCGGCCGCGCGGGGATGAACGCCCACGGGTCCTTCACGGGGAAGAGATGGGCCGCGCCCGCGGTTCCCTGCGCGCCGGCCCCCTCCGCCACGGCCTCGTCCATCGTCCTGAGCGGCGAGTAGTCGTCCAGGATGTAGAACCCCCGCCCGAACGTCGCGAGCACCAGGTCGTTCTCGTGGCGCTGGATCTCCAGGTCGCGCACGGGAATCGTGGGCAGCCCGCCGCGCAGCCGCACCCACCCCCCACCCCCGTCCATCGTCGCGAACAGCCCGAACTCGGTCCCCAGGAAGAGCAGGTCCTCGTCCACGTGGTCCTCCACCAGCGTCCAGCTCGACTGCCCATCCGGCACGTCGCCCGTGATGTTCGTCCAGCTCGCGCCCCGGTCGTCGCTCCGCACCACGTACGGCCGGAAGTCCCCTTCCTTGTGGTTGTTGAAGACGGCGTAGACCCGGTCCGGGTGGTGCCGCGAAGCCACCACGTCGGCCACGTACGCCATCGCCGGCACCCCGGCAAACTCCTCCTCCCGCCGCCACTCGCCTCCCCCGTCCTCGCTCACCTGCACGAGCCCGTCGTCCGTCCCCACATACAGCAGCCCCTCGACCAGCGTCGACTCGTCGAGCGCGACGATGGTCCCGTACGGCGACGTAAACACGTTCTTCCACACCGCCTCGGGCGGCCAGATCCGGCCCATCACGGGTCTCTGGTTGCGGTCCATCCCCCGGCTCAGGTCCCCGCTCACGGCCGTCCACGTTTCGGCCCGGTCGTCCGACCGGAACAGCTTCTGCGCCGCGAAGTAGATCCGCCGCGAGTTGTGGGGGCTGATGATCAGCGGCGAGTCCCAGTGCCAGCGCAGCGCCCCCTCCCCCGCCTCCGGCTGAGGCTGGATGTCCAGCTCCTCCCCGCTGGCCCGGTCGTACCGCACGATCCCCGCATACTGGGACTGCGTGTAGACGATGTTCGGGTCCTCGGGGTCGATGCGCGCCTGAAAGCCGTCCCCCCCGTGGGTGATGAACCAGTCGCTGTTGCGGATGCCGTGCACGTTGTCGGTGCGCGACGGACCGCCCACGGACGAGTTGTCCTGCGTGCCGCCGTACACCGTGTAGAAGGGCTCCTTGTTGTCGATGCCGACGCGGTAGAACTGCATCAGCGGCATGTTCCCGGACACGTAGCGCCATGTTTGCGTGCGGTCGAAGGTCTCGTACAGCCCCCCGTCGGTGCCCACCAGCATGTAGTCCGGGTCGTCCGGATCGAAGATGATCGCGTGGTTGTCCACATGCCGGAAGCGCGAGTTGACCCGCTCGAAGGTGCGGCCCCCGTCCTCGGTGACGTGGATGAAGACGTCCACAGCGTAGACCCGGTCCATCCGGTGCGGATCGGGGTACAACTCCCCGTAGTACTGCGGGTCGACGACGATGTAGTCGGACATGCGCACCCAGGTCTCGCCCCGGTCCGGTGAGCGGTAGAAGCCGCTGCGGTCCTCGGTGGCGGCGGGATTCGCGTAGAGGACATCGGGGTCGATCGGGGAGACGGCCAGGCCGATCCGACCGAGATCGCCCGCCGGCAGTCCCCCCGTGATGTCGCGCCAGCTGTCGCCGCCGTCGGTGCTCTTCCAGACGCCGGACTCGGGGCCGCCCGCGATCAGGATCCCCACGTGCCGCCGCCGCTGGTACGACACCGCATAGAGGACGTCCGGATCGCGCGGGTCGAAGTGCACGTCGGCGATCCCGGTGTTGTCGCTGATCTCGAGGACGGGGAACCAGCTGCCGCCTCCGTCGGTGGATTTGAAGAGCCCGCGGTCGCCCCCTGGCGCCCAGAGCCCACCCATCGCGGCCGCGTACACCACGTCGGGGTCGCGCGGGTCGATGAGGATCTTGCCGATGTGCTCCGAGGTGTGAAGCCCCGTGTTTCGCCAGCTGCGCCCCCCGTCCAGGCTTTTGTAGACGCCGTCGCCCCAACCCACGCTGCGCTGGCTGGTGTTCTCGCCGGTGCCGAGCCAGATGACGTTGGAGTCGGTGTGGTCGATGGCGATCGCGCCGGTGGAGTAGGAAGGATAATTGTCGAAGATCGGCGTCCAGGTGGTGCCGCGGTTCTCGGTCTTCCAGACGTTCGACGAGGAGGTGGCGACGTACCAGACGCTCCGGTTCGTGGGGTCGACGGCGATGTCTGCGATCCGTCCGGACATGAAGGCCGGGCCGATGCCGCGGAGCTCGAGCGCGGAGAGGAAGCCGGCGGTGATGGCGGGGGGCCGGGGG
>VXLT01000299.1 GCA_009841475.1 Gemmatimonadota bacterium | reverse complement strand
CTCCTAAGTTCATTGGATGCAAGCAGTTGTAAATCCCATGCAACTTGTCCACCGGTCGTTCCTGGACTACGACATTCCGGTCGCCCCGGCGTCCGACTACACCCCCGGGCCCTACGAGCCGCTGATGGCCATCCAGAGCATGGTGACGCGCAAGGACTTCGACGGCCGCGTCTGGGGCCCGAGCCAGCGGATCACCGTGCCCGAAGCGATGCGGATCTGCACGATGGGCGGCGCCTACGCATCCTTCGAGGAGGACCTCAAGGGCTCGGTCACGGCCGGCAAGCTGGCCGACTTCGTGGTGCTGGAGTCCGACCCGCACGACGCGGACCCGGACGCGATCAAGGAGATCCCGGTGCTGCGGACGGTGGCGGGGGGGCGGGTGACGTGGGAGGCGTGAAGGCGTCTGCGCAAGCCGTGGAACGAGTCCGCTCCACATCCGGCCGAACGAAGCATGTGCGACCGCCCGTCGTGCAGCTGACCGACCTCGGATCCCTGCCCAACGCCATCCGCCGACAGGCCGCCGAGCTCCTCGTGGAAGCCTTCAACCACCCCCAGGGCTGGCCGACCATCGAGGCCGCGACCCGGGAAGTGGAGGAAGTGCTCCGCCAGGGGTTCGCGATCGCCGCGTTGGAGGACGAACTCCTTCTCGGCTGGATCGGAGGACTCCCGCAGTACGACGGACGCGTCTGGGAACTGCACCCACTCGCCGTACGGCAGGACAGGCGGCTTCGCGGCATCGGCCGGGCCCTCGTCGCCGCCTTCGAAGACGAGGCGCGACGGCGCGGCGCCCTGACCTTCACGCTCGGCACCGATGACGACGGCGGCCACACGTCGCTCTCCGAGGTCGACCTCTACGACGACGTGCCGCGCCACATCGCCGAATTGGCGGATCTGGGCAACCGCCACCCCTTCCTCTTCTATTGGCGTTTGGGCTACGTCGTCACAGGGATCATGCCGGACGCCAATGGGCCCGGCAGACCCGACATCTACATGTCGAAGCCGGCGAGCCTCGCCAGATTTGCCGGGACCTGCGCCGATCTGATCACGCCGGAAGAACTTCAGGCGGATCGCCGCCGGGGCTGAAACCGCTGGTGCTCGTCGGCAATTCGTCCCCGAGGTTCTCTGGCCATGCATTGTTTGATCGACTAAGTTTACTCAACTAAGTTTATCCTGGAGACACCATGCGCACCTACAACATGCACGAAGCCAAGACTCACCTGTCCCGCTTGGTCCGCGAGGCCGTAGACGGGGATCCGTTCATCATCGCCCGGTCCGGCAAGCCGATGGTGAAGGTTGTCGCGGTCGAGGCACCCGAGCCGGAGGCGACCCGCCGCACGGGCTTCATGGTCGGCCGGATCGCCGTGCCCGACGACTTCGACGTCGTGGGCTGCAGGGAAATCGAAGCGCTCTTCGAGAGCGGACGATGACCCTGCTGCTGGATACGCACGTCCTCCTCCGCGCCGCGGGGTTTCCCGACCGGCTGCCCGCAGATGTCATCGAATCCCTGGAGGATCCGCACACGGAACTGGTCTACAGCGCGGCGTCGCTCTGGGAAGTAGCCATCAAGAGCGGGCTGGGCCGTGCCGACTTCCGAATCGACCCCCGTCTCCTCCGGCGTGGACTGCTCGAAAACGGCTACAGGGAACTGCCGATTACCGGTGCCCATGCGGCCGCCGTGGACCTGCTCCCGCGGATCCACCGCGATCCGTTCGACCGAATCCTCGTGGCGCAGGCGCAGATCGAGGGGATCACGCTGGTGACCATGGATGAGGTGGTGGGGCGGTACCCGGGGCCGATCCGGGTGGTTCCGAACAGGGGTGTCGGCTTGACGGCGGATGCCGATTCCGGCTTGCGACGATCGGTCGAATCGGCCAAGACTGGGGGTGCCACCCACCGCCACCCCCTGTCCGGCCCAGCGGCCCCAGCATCGCGAGGATGAGGACATGACCCGCATCCCGGTGTCCCCCGAGATGATTACCTGGGCGTGCGAACGTGCCGGCTACGACATGGATTACATCGAGACGCGCCTGCCCCAGATCCCGGCCTGGGTGCGACGCGAGCGGCAGCCGACACTGAAGCAGCTGGAGAAGCTGGCCAGGGTTACGCATACGCCGCTCGGCTACCTGATGCTCCCTGAGCCTCCCGAAGAACGCCTTCCGGTTCCCGACTATCGCGCGGTGGCAGGGGCTGTGCGAAGCCGGCCGAGCCCCGACTTGCTCGACACGCTTTACACGATGAGACGCCGGCAGCAGTGGCTGCGGGAGTCCTTGATGGAGAGCGAGGCGGAACCCCTGGACTTTGTGGCAAGCGCTCGTCTTACCGACGAGCCTGCCGCTGTGGGTCGGGAGATACGACGCGCGCTTGGCCTCGACGGCGGATGGGCGCCGCGAGTGCGAACATGGCAAGACGCTGTGAGCGAGTTGCGCCGGGCGATCGAGCAGCTCGGCGTGATGGCGGTGATCAATGGCGTGGTGGGGAACAACACCCATCGCCGCTTGAGCGTCAAGGAATTCCGCGGCTTTGCACTCACCGACTCCTACGCGCCGCTGGTATTCGTGAACGGTGCGGATGCGAAGTCGGCGCAGATGTTCACGCTCGCTCACGAGCTGGCGCACATTTGGCTCGGAGAAGAGGGGCTCTCCGGCTTTGAGACCCTACTCCCCGGCGGCATCGAAGTGGAAGACTGGTGCAACCAGGCGGCGGCGGAACTCCTCGCGCCGGAACGAGAGATCAGAGCACGTTGGAGAGAGGTCAAGCGACAGACGGGTCCCTTCGAAACGCTAGCCCGGACATTCAAGGTGAGCCCCGTGGTTGCCGCCCGCCGAATCCTTGACCTGGGTCTCGTCGATCGCGGCACCTTCTTCGATTTCTACGAGGACTATGTGAATCGGGAACGCAGGAGTGGCACCAGGCCGAGCGGGGGCGATTTCTACAACAATCAGAACACCCGTGTCGGCGAGCTCTTTGCCACCCAGGTGCTGCGCGCAGCCATGGAAGGCCGGATCGGGTTCAAGAAGGCCTATGACCTGACTGGGCTGCGCGGAGGAACCTTTCAGAGGTACGCGAGACGGTTGGGCGTGGATCTCCCGTGATGGCGGGTCCGATCTACCTGGTGGATTCGGATGTCTTCATCACGGCGAAGAACCTCTACTACTCGTTCGACCTCTGCCCTGGCTTTTGGGAGAGCAGATGCTCGCCCGCCATCGCGCCCGTCAGCCCGGCGCCGCGCCACCTTGGGGGCCACGCCGACTTACGGCGGCCCCTACCGCCGCTCCAGCCTCAGCACCTGTGGATGCTGAACATCGAGTTCGTCGTACCAGACTCCCAGCACAGCGTCCATCTCGATGTCCACGATGCGGAACCTGTCGGGCAAGCCCACCGTCCCAAGCCACGTTCCGTCGGCCGCAAGCACCAGCCAGCGCACCGGTTCTTCCGCTTCGCTCTCGCCACGGTATAGTTGCAGCCACACTGCCCCCGACGGATCCACGATCATTCTGCTGTACGCCGGGCGTGTCCCCGACGCCGGCGTCCTCTCGGCGGCCTCACGCAGGAGAGACGAAGATCTCCCGCCGAGGTACGCCTCGCGCTCAGCCCTCAGCGCCGATCGGGAGAGGCTCAGCGGATAGTCGGGGATCCTGAGGATGCGAACCAGGTCGCCCGCGCGCGTGCGTTCATCCACTTCCATGAACTCCGCGTTGCCCACAAAGAGGCGCCCCGTGTGAGTAGCGACTTGCGCCTCCTTGCGAAAGAGGGGCGACACACTCGCCGTGGTGCCATCCCGAAACTGAACCACGTATTCGTCGTAGCCCTCGGTGACTGCGAGGCTGTCGAGACGCGTACCCTCGACATTAAAGCGCCAGAGCACGGTCGGGTTGCGAATTGCCCCTATCGCGTCCTTGGTCCAGAACGGTGAAACGTACTGCACAGCCATGGAGCCGTCGCCGAGGTCATGGATCGAGCTGGCGTTGGAAAGCAGGTTGAAGGTTCGGCCCAGCCCGAGATCCGGGCCGAACACCGACACGCGTCCGTCCGAGTCCAAAACCCACACGCTATCGCTGGCGGCGCCAACCATCTGCTCGATCCCTCGACTGAATTCGCCCGGACCTTCACCGTTCCTGCCCGTGGCCCGTACGAAATCGCCTTCGGGGGAGTAGAGGCGGATCTGCAGCCAAGTGGCGTCCGCCACCACCAGCGATCCGTCCGCAAACCGCACCATCCCTCCCACATGGCCGAACTCGTGGTTCGGACCGCTTCCGCTCACAGCCAGATCCAGCAGCGGCGCCGGATTGATCCGCCACAGGCTCGAATCGCCCCACAACGGGCGCAGGGCCTCCACGATCTGCACGCCCGCGCTGTCCTCGCGCTGTAGCAGCGACTGGTCATTGGCCTGTGCGTCACAGTCCATAGGGTCGGCCACGGCGACGGCTACGCCGACAACCAGAATTACTCCGATGGTCCCCTTCATGTTCTTTCGTCTCCTCTTGGTGGGATAACAGTCATCCTTGGATTCCCCTGGGGGGTGTCCGCCCCCCCGTCACTTCTCCAGCCGGTACATCCGCACGTACTGCACGTCCTGCTCGTCCATCCACACGCCGAGCAGGTAGTCTTCGCCGATTTCGCCGTCGCCCAACCGCAGCCCGGGTGGGGTGGCCATGTGGCCCAGCCAGGTCCCGTCCGGCGCGTAGACCTCGTAGGGGAGGGACTCGGCGAGGGGAAGCGAATACGGGCGAACCCAGAGGTTGCCCGCCATGTCCAGATGGATCGCGCTCAGCACGGGCAGCGTCGGAGCCATGGGCAGGTCGCGCCAGGCCGGTCTCCGTGCCTCCGCCTGCGCCTCCGACATCCCGCCCCACACCTGGTTTCGCCAGACCATCCAGTCGAGGAAGGCATCCATGTGCTCTTCGGTGACGGGCACGAGGGGCTCGTCGCGCCGGAGAATCCGTGATGTGGACCCGTCGCGGAGCGAGATCGACCGGATCGAGAACGCCTCGGTGTCCACGACGGCGAGGGCACCGGCCTGGACCGTGGACAGCGGTCCCTTGCCGTACTGGTAGCCGGTGTAGGCCACTTGACCGCCCGGATACGAGGTGATCTCCTGTTCGCCGCCCGCGACATCGATCAGACGGGCCACCTCTCCATCGTCCATAGAAACGGTCGCGTACCGTACCCCCGGCCACCGCACCACCCCTTCCGGCATCTCACCCCGGTAGTCGTGGAAGGACATCACCAGATTGCGCCCCCAGATGCCCTGAACCGCGCTCGGTGCGAAATCGGACCAGGGAGCCTCCACGCGGAACGTCCGCCCGACCACACCGTCAGGTCCGAAGATCTGGACGCGCCGCAGTGCGCCGTCCCAGGTCACGATCGAATCGCTTGCCAGCGCGCCCACCCAGAGGAGGCGCAGGTGTTCGCCGGGTCCTTCCCCCTGTCGCGACGCCTCCCACACGAAGACGCCTTCGCGGTCGTAGCGGCGCAGCACGTTGTTCGACCAGTCCCCGAGCACGATGTCCCCGTTGCTCAGGCGCACCGCGCGTGAAACGCTTCCCAGCAGGTACTCGGCGGGCCCGTCGACGCGCCCGATCTGCACCACCGGCTCCTCCGAAATGGTCCACTCGTCGCCGGGACCCCAGACGGGCGCGAGCGCGGTGGTGATCGGGATGCCGGCGGAGTCGACCTCGAGGGTGGTCGAGGGGCCGCCGGCCGTGTCGCAGGCCGCGAGGGCGAGGGGGAGGCTGCAGAGCAGCCACGCGGGGGTCCGTCCTTGCGGGGTCGTGTCGAAGCGCATCATCGCCGATTCCTCCTTCTGGTTGTCTGGCCGCGTCGGTTTCGAGGGTCCCGACGTGAGGGCTGCCGGTCGCTTCGTGGGGGCCGAAGGGACCGGGGAACCAGAACGGTATGGCGCGATCGGTGAAAAATCAACAGTACGGTGAAAATTCACCGCACTCGAGAAACTCGAGAGGGGACTGCTTACGCCACCGCGACGGGGGCGCGGTGCATCAAAATGGCCCGTACCGATCTGCAAGCCCCGTGTTCGAGACCCCAGTTGCGAGACCCGGCCGTCAGTAGGCCGTTCCGGTTACCGCCCTTCCCCGGACGCCCGATCGATCAGCTTCTTCATGCGGGCGCGCTCCTCAGGGGTGAGTTGGGTGTCCTCCAGCTCGAGCAGCGTGTTGACCGCGCCCTCCACGGAGCCGTCAAAGAACGTCCTGAGAACATGCCGCATGACCGAACGCCGCGCCCGATGCACCGGCACCGTGGGTGAATACACAAGGCGAGGCCCGTCGTATTCGGCTGCCAGGTGCCCCTTGTCGACGAGGATCCGCAGCACGGAGCGCACGGCCGAGTAGCTGGGTGGGTCCGTCATTCGCTCCCGGATTCGCGCGGCGGTGGCGCTGCCCAACTCATGGACGATGTCCATTACCTGACGCTCTCGTCTGCTGAGCGGCGGCATGTGGGTCATTGGCGCGCACCATAATGATCCGGCCACGGGTGCCGGCTGAGGGTCAGGCCGTCGGGATCGTCCTTCGTGACGACGTACACGGACGAGGAGCCCGAACCGACGATGGTCAGGTTCTCCGGGAGGCGAATCGTCCCCCGCAGCGAGCCTGTCCGATCGATCACATCGTAGCGCCTCCCGGGAGCGTCGGCCATCAGCGTCCGCTGGATCAGCAACATCCCGCCAGGGGCCGGTTGAACCGCAATGCCTCCAGGGGTCGTCCTGTCGTTCCACGCCATCACAAAGGGTGGAATGTGGTCCGGCGAAGGCAGGTCCACGTATCGGGCCAGGCCGGGGCTATCGCAAGCGTCACGGTTTCTGTCTCCTGTCGCCGCAAAGCACTTCTGCCAGTCGGTAGCCGGCACGCCGTCGAACGGCAGCGCGGCACCCCTCACCCATTCGCCGTCCGGCCGGCGCCAGTCCACGCGGTAGGGGTCGGGATGCGCGACCGCGACCCAGCCGTCCCGGAAGAGCCAGGCCTGTCCCTCGGTGGCCAGCGGGCTGGTGTCGTAGACGCGGCCGAACTGGATCTGCCGCCACCCACCGAATCGACCCTGGCCCTCGACCTCTGCGATCGTCTCGTGCCTCCCTGGCTCCCAGTCAATAACGTTGCCGGTCGTAAGGAGGATGCGAAGCGAGTCCGCTTCGACCCGAGAGGGCAGCCAGTCCCCTGAGTACCCGAATCCCTCGACCCCGAGGACGCGGCCGAAGCGGTCGGCGCCCAAAGGGGGGCTCGGTACTGAGCCGGGCGATGAGCGAGCTGGTTGCATCCAGAGTTTCGGGGTGGCCGTCACCCACTACAAGGAAGGCCCGATGTGTACTCTGATCGGTGAAGAGGGTGGAATCGGGACCGAGCGGATAGAGGAAACCGGCGGACCGGAACTCGCCGGGCCCGTCGCCGATGCGGCCTAGGCTCCGCACCTCGTCGGACCCAAAGTCCGCGACGTAGAGGCGACGCTTAACCAGGTCGGACACCAGCACCCTGCCATCGGCGAGTTCCCTCACGCTCCGGATCCTCCCGAACTTCCTTCCATCCAAGGTCCCTTCCGCAGGAGGCAGGCCCACTATCGGTTCATCCTCCGAAGAGTCGCGGATCGGATGGGTGCCAGCCGCGGAGATACCCGCACCGCCGATCGCAGTTAGCAGGACAGCGGTAGTGGCGGCGCTACGGCGTGGCCGCCGCGGGTTGAGGACGGACACGATCCGCCGCTCCAGCTGGGAGCGCGAGTGCCGAACCAGTGGCAGCGACAACACCGCCGGACCGGGACTCATGCCTGATGACACGGAAAGCAGATGTCCGGCGTATTCGGAGGCACGGGTTCCGCGAGCCAGCACTTCTTCGTCGCAGGCCTCTTCCCGTGCCGATGCGGCCAGGCGTGAAGCCAACCAGGCGAAGGGGTGGAACCAGTACATCGCGAGCGCGACCCGAATCAGCAGCTGCCGCAGGGTGTCGCGGCGACGCACGTGAATGATCTCATGCATGAGCACGGCCCGCAGTCGTCCAAGGGACCAGTTGACGGCGGATGCCGGGAGCAGGACGGCCGGCCTCCACAACCCGCCGGTCATCGGAGTGTTGGCCCGCTCGGTGAGGTAGAGCCTGACCCCACCGCGGAGGGCGACCCGCTCCCTGATCGCGTCGACCTCCCGAAGCCAGACCGGGTCGCGGACCGGATACGCCAGGCGCACGAGTCTCCCGAAACGAACCCTGCCAACGACCAGCGAGGCAAGCGAGCCGGCACACCCAAGGCCCCAGAGCAGAAGGGGCAAGGAAATCCTCTGCCTTGAAGAGGGAGCCTCCGCAGGAGGGGTCGCCGCCGACCTGGCGCTGAGTGACCGCGGGCTCGGCCCGGGCATGGAGATGGACTCGGCCGAGGCGCCGGGGGCCGGAGCAACAATGGCTGGCGGCTCAAACAGCGGGCTGCCGCTGGCCGCGGGCATGATCGAAACCTCCCAGGCAGGTCCGAAGAGGTTCAGGACCGGCAGCGCTACCAACAGGACGAACGTCATCGTCCACAGCAGGTGGCGGACTCCGGCAGGCCGGCGCCGGGCGAGCCACGCCAGAATCAGTGCGACCGACAACAGGACCGTGGCCCTGGCGGCGACCTCAAGCAGGCTATCGGATCCGGGCATCATCGACATACTGGTTCACCGTCCTCCCCTCGTCCGCCGGTCACTGCGAGAGATCCGGCCACGGGTGCCGGCTCAGCGTCAGCAAGTCGGCATCGTCCTTCGTCACGACGTACAGCGACGCGGAACTCGAGCCGACGATGGTCTGGTTTTCCGGCATGAAAATGGTGCCCTGCAGCGAGCCGGTCCGGTCCACCACATCGTAGCGCCTCCCGGGAGCATCGGCCATCAAGGTACGCTGAATCAGCAGCATTCCGTTCGGCCCGGGCTGAAGCGCGATACCCCCCGGGGTCGTCCGGTTACGCCATGCCATCACGAAGGGAGGCAGGTAGTCCGGCCAGGGCACGACACCAATGTTGCGACTTCCGTCACACGCGCCGGGATCCCTGTCCCCGCTCCATGCGAAGCACCGGTCGCGCGGGGTTACCGGCACGGAGTCGAACGGGAGCGGATCGCCTCTCAACCAATCGCCGTCCGGCGTGCGCCAATCGACCCGGTAGGGTTCAGGATGCGCCAGCGCGATCCAGCCGTCCCAGAAGAGCCATGCCTGGCCTTCGGCAGACAGGGGGCCGGTGTAGTAGCGGCGTCCTCCGAACTGTGTCCGCCCCCAAGCTCCCAGCCGCCCCTGTCCACCCACCTCGGCGATCGTTTCGTATGCGCCCGGCTCCCAGCTGAAGACGCTGCCGGTGGTGAGGAGAATCCTGAGCGAGTCCGCCTCGACACGGGACATGGCAAGCCGGTCACCCGAATAACCGAACCCCTCAACCCCGAGCACCCGGCCAGAGCGTTCGATCCCCCAGGGGGCCTCCGTGCTGAGCCGAGCAATGAGCAGGGTGGCTGCACTCAGGTTTTCCGGGTAGCTGTCACCCACCACAAGGAACGCCCGGTGCGTAGTCTGGTCGGTCAGGAGGGTGGAATCGGCACCGATCGGGTATAGGAATCCCGGATAACGGAACTCGCCGGGGCCATCTCCGATACTCCCGAGGCTGCGCACGTCCCCGGACCGCATGTCCACAACGTAGAGGGATTGCTCCAGAACATCAGAAACCAGGATCCTTCCGTCGGCCAGTTCGGATACACCCCGGATCCGTGAAAACTCCTTCCCATGTAGCGTCTGTTCGGCGGGAGCCAGCTGCACGGTCGGGTAGTTCTGGGCGTCGAGTGGGGGCCGGTATGGAACCGTCCACCCGAGGCAGAACAGCAGGAGGGTCGCTAGTCCGGGTTTCAGGCGTTGCGTGGGCATCAGGGCTCCTCTCCTCTGGGGACCGGTTAGTTCATCCCCGCAACGGTAACACTTGTGTGCTGATATTTCAACACTCTGCCAAAATTTCGGCACACGGGGCGCGGTCGTGGGTGACCCCAGCCCGCTCGTCCGGGCCGCCGTTCGCGTGCTACCTTGGGGAAGCTGCCAAGCTGGTCCGCTCCCGCTCCCGAACCGTCATGCCACCCACGCCGAACCCGCCCCCGACCCCAGCCGCAGAC
>VXLT01000228.1 GCA_009841475.1 Gemmatimonadota bacterium | reverse complement strand
CTCCCCGCCCTCCTGCTCCTGCCCGTCCTGCCCCTGCTGCTGTTCGTGCTCCTCCAGCATCCGGAGCGCCAACTCCAGGTTGTGCTTCGCGTCCCGGTCCTGCGGATCGCGGCGCAGCGACTGCTTGTACGCCTCCGCCGCCGCCCCCGGCTGCTGCTGCCTCATGAGCGCGTTGCCCAGGTTGTACCACGCGCGGGACTGCCACTCGGGATCGCCGCTCTCTGCCGCTTCCAGGTAGGCCTCCATGGCGCGCTGGAACTCCTGGCTCTGGTAGAGCGCGTTCCCCTCGTTGAAGCGCGCCAGCGAGAGTCCCGGCACCTTGGCCAGCGCCTCCAGATAGCGGGCGTGCGCCTCCTGGTACCGCCCCTCGTCGTAAAGCCGGTTCCCCTCCTCGACCTCGCGGCGGCCCTCCTGCGCACGGAGCGGGCCGGCGAGCATCAGGATGGCGGCGACCGGCGCGACGACGGCGGCATAGCGCAGCCAACCCGCTGTGACATTCGACAGCACCGCGACACACCGCGCCCACGCGGCGGCGCCCCGCCCCACGGTGACGCCAAAGACCGCCATGACCCGACCACCCGCCCAACGCCAGGCTAGAATCCTCATGAACCAACCTCCTGACCCGCATCGGGGCGCCTGCGTCCACCGGCGTCGCGTGCCTCCCCGCGCCCACCAGCATCGCGCGTCTGCCTTCGCCCGCCGACATCGCGCGGCCGCCTGCGCCTCCCTGGAATGATGAACTCCGCGACCAGCAGGAGCAATGCCGCCCCGAGAAAGAGCTGGTACTGCTCCTCGAACTGGGTGATCTCCCTTGATTCTACCTCGCGACCGCCCCCGGTGATCCGTTCGACCAGGCGTCCGAGCCCCCCCGAGCCCTGTCCGATGCGGTGGTATTCGCCCCCCGTCTGCAGCGCGATGTCCTGCAGGGCGGTCTCGTTCAGCCGCGTGGTGATCACGTTGCCCTCGTCGTCACGCCGGAATCTCCCGCCCCCCCCGCTCCCGTCCACGTCGGGGAGCGGCACTCCATCCACCGACCCGACGCCCACCGTGTGGACCGCGACCTCCGCCGCGGTCGCCGCCGCGATCGCCTCGGCCAGGCCGCCTTCGTGGTCCTCCCCGTCGGTGACGATCACCACGATCCGGTTCTCGGGCGGCGTCTCCTCCAGCGCCTCCAGCGAAACCGTGATGGCGCGCGCCAGGTCGGTGCCCTGCACGGACATGATGTCCGGATCCATCGCGTTCAGGAACAGCATCGCCGCGCCGTAGTCGCCGGTGAGCGGGCTCTGGACGAAGGCGTCCCCCGCGAAGGCGACCAGCCCGATCCGGTCCCCTTCGAGGCGCTGAATGATGCGGCCGATCTCGATCCGGGCGCGCTCCAGCCGGTTCGGCGTGATGTCCTCCGCGTACATCGAGCGCGACACGTCCAGCGCGACCATCACGTCCTGGCCCTGGCGGCGCAGCGTCTCGACGCGGGTGCCGAACTGGGGCCGGGCCAGCGCCAGCGCGAGGAGCGCCACCGCGGCCAGGACCAGCACGCCCTTCCAGCGCATGGCGGTGGCATCGACGGAGGCACGGAGCCGGCGAACCAGCTCGTGTTCGCCGAAGCGGTCGAGGAGCGCCCGGCCGCGTTTGCTCGCCTGCCAGTACAGCAGGATCAGCAGCGGGACCAGGGCAAGCGCCCACAGCGCGATTCCGGAACCGAAGCGGAACATTACGGCAGCGTCCTCAGCCAGGTGCGCCCCAGCACGACCTCACCCAGCAGGAAGAGCAGTCCCACGGCGAGCGGCACCGGGAAACGCTCCCCGTAGGTCGTGAAGTCCTCGACCACGATCTCAGTGGTCTCGAGCTCGTCGATCTCATCGTAGATGGCCTCCAGGCTCTCGCGGTCGGTGGCGCGGTAGTAGCGTCCGCCGGTGGTCTCGGCGACGGTGCGCAGCATGGGCTCGTCGACATCGACGCGCGTCGTGACATACCGCTGCCCACCGAAGGGGCCGGGGACCGGGACCCTGGCCGTTCCGCGCGCACCCGCGCCTACGGTATAGACGCGAACTCCCAGCGCCTGGGCTGCCTGCGCCGCCGTCACCGGGTCGATCTCGCCCCGGTTGTTGCGCCCGTCGGTCAGGAGGATCACCACCTTCGACGCGGCCTCGCTCGCCTGCAGGCGCTTGACGGCCGTGGCCAGCCCCATCCCCACCGCCGTCCCGTCCTCGATGATCCCCACCTCGAGTTCCCCGATCAGCGACGTGACGACCGAGTAGTCCAGCGTGAGCGGCGCCTGCGTGAAGGCCCTCCCCGCGAAAATGACCAGGCCGATGCGATCGTTGCTGCGCCCCTCGATGAAGTCGGCGGCCACCTCCTTGGACGCCTCGATCCGGTTCGGCGCCAGATCTTCGGCCAACATCGAGCTGGAGATGTCCAGCGCCAGCACGATATCGATCCCCTCGGCGACCACGTTCTCCCCGGTGACCCCCGTCTGCGGGCGCGCGAATGCGACGATGAGACAGACCAGCGCGAGCCCCCGCAGCGCCGCCGGCAGATGGCTCAGCCACCGGCCCCCGCTTCCCGCAGCCCGCGCCAGCCCCCCGGCATCCGGATGCGTGAGCGATCCTCGCCGCCGCTGCGCCCCCGCCAGATACCACCAGGCCAGCACCGGAACGGCCCCCAGCAGGAGCAGCATCCATGGGTCCTCGAACCGGAAGATCATTGGGCGCCAGCCTCCCCGCTCTCCACCCCGCTCGTCATCGCGACCAGCGAGCGCGCCACCCCCATCAGCTCCCCGGATTCGTCCGCGCCGGGACGCCACTTCGCGAACTTCACCAGGTCGCAGCGGGCGAGAAAGCTCCGGAAGCTCCCGGTGATCGCGCGGCTCATCGACGCCCGGCGCAGGCCGTACACGACTTCCCGGGTGGTCATCTCCAGGGCGGGCACCTCGAGCTGGCCCTCGACGTACGCGCGGATGATCTCGGAGATGCGGATGTGGTAGGCCTTCACCTGGCCGCGCTCCAGCAGCGACGACGCCTCCAGCTCGTCCAGCTGCTCCAGGGCGACGACGTGGAAGGGGCGGGGCGGGGGTGCGGGCCTGGGCGCCGCCGTGGATGGGCGGTTCCTGCGGCGGCGGTGCAGGTAGTACGCGCCGGCTACGAGCGCAGCCACGAGGAGCACCCACGGCACCACCGTCCACCAGTTGCGAGCGAGCGAAAGCGGCCCCTTGATGTCGCGGATCTCCCCTGACTCGTCGAGCCCGACGCTCTCGACGCCGATGCGGAAGGGATCGGTGAGCAGCGTCCGGACGGTGCCGTCGGGCGCGGCGACCGCCACCTCGATCGGCGGCATCTCCAGCTCGCCGAGCCCGAAGCTGGTGATGACCAGGGCGGCCGCAGACCGCATCCCTTCGCCCGACGGCGCGGGTCCGGGTTCGGCAGTTTCCTGGTGCAGCACCTCGAACGGGGAGAGGTCGAGCGAATCGGGCCACTGGACGGTCCAGTCTGCAGGATGGTCGACCAGGAGCCGCACCATGACCGGGTCGCCCACGCTGATGAGCGTCGTGTCCACCTGCATCGTGAGGCGGGGCTCCTGGGGGGCGGGGCCCGCGCCTTGCAGCGCCACCACGACGCCGAGGGCCAGCAAGCCCCTCGCCAGGCGCCCGGCACTCGCGGTTCTCGCCATCAGACCCGCCCCTCCATCATCGCACCCTCCGCCCCCGCTCCTCGAAGAAGCGCCTGAGCGCCTTCTCGTACGGCACCCCGGTCGTCACGTCGATCGAGTCCACCTTGCTGCGGCGCAGCAAGCGGTCCACCCGGCGGCGCGCGGCCAACCGCTGTTCCCCGAAGCGCTCCCGGAACAGCCCCCGCGACGTGTTCACCAGCGCGCGCTCACCCGTCTCGGGGTCCTCGAATTCGACGAACCCCATGGGCGGGATCTCCTCCTCGCGCGCATCGCCCACCCTCACCGCGACCAGGTCGTGCCTGCGCGCGGCGACCGCCAGCGCCTGCTCGTAGCCGCCGGCCAGATAGTCCGACACAAGGAAGACCACCGCACGGCGCTTGGCCACCCGGCCCAGGTACTCCAGCGCTCCCCCGACATCCGTCCCCTTCCCCTCGGCCGGATGAAAAAGCAGTTCCCGCAGCACCCTCAACGCATGCCGGCGTCCCTTCCGCGGCGGCACGAAGCGCTCGATCCGGTCGGAAAACAGAATCAGCCCCACCTTGTCGTTGTTCTTGATCGCGCTGAAGGCGATCACGCCGCACAACTCAGCCGCCAGCTCAGCCTTCGTCCGGCCCCGCGTCCCGAACTCCGACGACGCGCTCACATCCACCACCAGCATCAGCGTGAGCTCGCGTTCCTCCTCGAAGACCTTCACATGCGGGGACCCGGTGCGTGCGGTCACGTTCCAGTCGATCCCCCGGATGTCGTCGCCGTACTGGTACTCCCGCACCTCGGCGAAGCTCATCCCCCGCCCCTTGAAGACGGAGTGGTATTCGCCCGAGAAGACCTCGTTCACCAGCCCGCGCGTCGTGATCTCGATCCGCCGCACCTGCTTGAGGATTTCCCGCGTGATCGCCGCGGCCCCTTCGCCGTCCGTGACGCGCCCGCCTGCCGTCGCCGCACCAGGCGTCCCGGCTGCACCGGCGGCCCGCCCGCTCGCCCCCTGGCCGCTCCCGATGCCTGCCCGGAACTTCACCGCCAACCCCCTACGGCACCTCGACCGTGTCCAGCACCCGGGTCACCACGTCCTCCGCCGTCACCTCCTCCGCCTCCGCCTCATACGTGAGGATGACCCTGTGCCTGAGCACGTCCATCGCGACCGAACGCACGTCCTCGGGCGTCACGTAGCCGCGGTGGCGCAGGAACGCGTGGGCCCGCGAAGTCTTCGCCAGGTAGATCGACGCCCGCGGCGAAGCCCCGAACGAGATCAGCGGATCGAGCTCGGCCAGACCGCTTCCCGCCGGCTCCCGGGTGGCGAACACCAGGTCCACGATGTACCGCTCCACCTGGCTGTCCATGTAGATCGTCTCGACCGCCTCGCGCGCCGTCAGAATCTCCTCCGGCGACACCACGGGCTCGGCAGCCGGCATCGGCCCCGCGCTCATCCGCCGCATGATCTCCAGCTCCTCGTCCCGGTCCGGATACCCCACCGAGAGCTTCAGCATGAAGCGGTCCACCTGCGCCTCGGGGAGCGGGTAGGTGCCCTCCTGGTCGATCGGGTTCTGGGTCGCGAGCACGAGGAATGGGGACGGCAGCGGGTAGGTGTCTTCGCCGATCGTCACCGTGCGCTCCTGCATGGCTTCGAGCAGCGCCGACTGCACCTTCGCGGGCGAACGGTTGATCTCGTCGGCAAGGATCACGTTCGCGAAGACCGGCCCCTTCCGGGTCTTGAATTCGGATTTGCGGGGATCGTAGATCAGCGTGCCGATCAGGTCGGCCGGGAGCAGGTCGGGGGTGAACTGGATGCGCTGGAACGAGGTCCGGATCGCGTCGGCCAACGTTCGCACGGTGAGCGTCTTGGCCAGCCCCGGCACCCCCTCCATGAGGACGTGCCCGTCCGAGAGCAGCCCCACCAGCAGCTGCTCGACCATCGCCTTCTGGCCCACGATCACGCCCCCCACCGCTTCGAGCAGCCGGTCGACGAACCCGCTCGTTTCCTTGATCCTCGCCTGTATGACCTCGATGTCGCGGTTCATGCCACCTTGTGTTGGAAGTTGTTTGCAGAGCAACCTTAATGATAACGTGCCGCGCGGAACGGTTGCCGGGCGTTGAAGGAGTGGTCTGCGAACTGTTGAAGCGACAGGAGGTCGAACGGAAATGCGAAGGAGATACGAACCCATTCCGATGCTGCTGCCGGCCCTGACCGTTGCGTTCACCGGCTGCGGCGGCGCAAGCGAAATCCGCGAGACCGCGGGCATCCCCGTCGAGATCGACGACAGCGCCGGGGTACGGATCGTCGAGTACGACGGGATGCCGCTCATCGACGCCAGCTTCCAGTTTCCGGCGGAGCCACGGTACCGCCACGGGGCCAATCCGGGCGACTACACCTTCCAGCGCATCCACCCCGGCAGCCTCTTTCCGGACGGCGGCGCCGTAGTCTCGGACGTTGGCAACGAGGAACTGGTCGTGCTGAGTCCGGACGGCACTTCGCACGAGGTGATCGCCGGGCCAGGGGAGGGACCGGGCGACGTCGACTACGTGGGGGCCACGTTTGCGCTGGGGCAGGACAGGTTCATGGCGGTCGACCAGTTCCTGTACCGCGCGACCATCTTCGACGGCGGTTCGGTCGAGCGCACGGTCGACATCCGGCACGCGGACGGCCTGCGTGCCATTGGCGTCGGCGCACCCGGACAGCTGCTGATGATCACCGGTGCGTTCATGTCCGGCTTCGAGGGGGAGTGGCTCCCGGGGCACATGGCCCGGTTCGACATGGAGACCGGCGCCATCGACACGGTCGCGTCCTACGATTTCGTCTCTCGCCCTCCGCTGGGGCTGCGGTGGAACCCGATCGGAGCGGGCGGCCGGGTGACGGTCTCGGACGGCCAGTTCGTCTACACCAGATCCGACCGCCCGGAGGTCAAATGGCGTCGCCCCGATGGGACCGTCTCGCAGATCGTGCGCTGGCAGGCCGAGCCGGCTCCGCTCACCGAGGAGATGCTGGAGGGAATCGAAGCCGGGCTCAGGGCGAGCAACCAGATGGCAAACCCCGGCGCCGCGGCTGCCGACATCGATCGCATGACCGATAATGACATGTCCGTTTATCGGGCGGTCATCGGCGGTCCGATGCCCCTCTTCACCACGACCTTCGCCGACGCCGAGGGCCGAATATGGCTGCCTTCCTACCGGCCGGGCGACAGGAGCGAGGGTGATCCCGGCTACACCGTCATCTCCGCCGACGGGGAGTGGCTCGGCACGTTGGAAGCCCCGCCAAGGTTGCGCATCCTCGATGTGGCCCATGGGCTCGTGCTGGGTGTGCAGATGGACGAAATGGATGTGGAGAACGTCGTGGTGTACGAGCTGGTTGGGCGTAGCTGACGTGGCCGTGCTCCGTTGGCTGTGCTTCCCCGCCCTCATCGCCCTGGCGCTCGCGGGGTGCGAGGACGCGGCCGACTCCGCCAGCCCCGCTTCCACATCCGCCTCCGTCCACATCGAGGACAGCGCCGGCGTGCGGATCGTGGAGTACGCAGGGACGCCGGAGGTTCGCGCCCTCGCTCTCGCCGACCAACCCGTGTACACCCACGGCACCGGTCCGGACGACTACCCCTTCGCGAGCATCGCCGGGTCCGTCCTCTACCCGGACGGGAGCGCCGCCGTATTCGACTGGAGAAACCGCGAGATCGTCCTCCTCGGCCCCGACGGCACCTTCCGAGACGTATTGGGCGGAACAGGAGAAGGGCCCGGTGAAGTCAGCCAGTACGGAAACATCCGCCTCACGGGCCGCGGAGGCGACACTCTGCTTGTCGAAGACGATTGGCATTACCGCCTCACGCTGTTTGCCGGCGGAGAAGTGGCGTGGACCGGAAGACCACCGATGGGCGACGCCGTCGCCGGGCTGACGGCTACGGGCATTGACGGGAGCGGCCGGGTCCTGATGGCATCCATCCTGAAGCCCACGGCACCGGACAACTTTCGTGCCTTCGAGGAACCGTGGCGGCCCGGTCACCTGGTTCGCTACGACCCCTCGACCCAGGGCGCCGACACCATCGCCCGGTACGACTGGCTCGAATCATCGGACAAGGAATCCCTGGGGGCCATGGATCACTCCGGCGAGGTCGGCGTGGCCGGTGGCGAATTCGTCTACGGGCGCACCGACATACCCCAACTCGCGTGGCGGCGTGCCGATGGAACGGTCCGCCAGATCATGCGCTGGCAGCCCGATTGGATCCTGACCAGCGAAGAGAACTGGGAGCCGTTCATCACGTGCATGCGCACCTACCTCCACACCCTGCTGGGTCCGTCCGCAACCGAAGAGAGGATAGAGGAGAACTGGGCCCGATGGGACTACGACCCCGCTGGGACGTACCCCTTGTTCGACCGGATGCACAGCGGTGACGAAGGCCGGCTGTGGCTGGAAAACCGGTGGCAGCCCGCCTGCTATCCACGTCGCCTCACCGCAATCGGACCGGATGGTACCTGGCTGGCCACATTCGAGCCTCCCGAGGGTTTTCTGCCGCTGGACATCGCCGGCGGGCGCGTGCTGGGCAGGGTGACGGATGAGATGGACGTGCAGAGCGTGGTGGTGTTCGATCTGGTCGGGTGGTAGGCTGATCGCACTATCCTTGCAAATCATAGGTATACCTCTGTTTTGCAAGGATGATCCCTCGAACAGCGCTGAATCACGTACGTCATCGAGAACCTCCTCGCGGCGGCTCCCCCGGGGACCCGGGCGAGCTTCTACCGCACCGCCGCGGGGGCCGAGATCGATCTGGTGATGGAGTTGCCGGGCCGGCAGCGTCCCTGGGCGATCGAAGTGAACGATGTGCATTGGCCGACTCCGTCGAAGTGATCGGATTGCAGGAGTTGGCGGGTCTGCTGGCCGATTACCGGGCTAGGGACTAGCGGCCTTCGTCGTCGCTACGACGGTGGAGGCTCGCAGATGTCCCTTTCCTCATCGTCTTCCTTTTCCTGAAGCGACACGCCGATCCAGAGGTAGAGATCCGTGTCCCCCGCTTCGCTCCACTCCACCACAAGATCGAGTTGCGCCTGGAGCCCGCCCTTGTAGTCGAACTTGACCGGCTTGTCGGATTCGGTCGTGACCTCGAGTTCCGCATCGCCCAGCAGGTCCCGGGCGCGGAGCGTCCACGAACCCGGATTCCCGTCCCAGATCTTCACGCACCCCTTTACGGCTATCCCCGCAACGGGAAACACGGGACCACGGTACTCGGCCCGGCCATCCTCCACCGGCAGCTTGATCCAGCTGCCTCCGTCGTTGATCGCGCGAAGGAGCTGCAGGACCTGGGCCTGTGCGGGCGCGGGGCCGCTGAGCATCGCCAGCGACGCGAGCGCCGCCGCGACTGCAATCGATCGGATGTATCGTCGCCTGTGTGGCCCTTTGTCTCGCACGTCTACCGAGGTCCGTTGTTGCGGATCAGATGAATCAGAAGCCCGACCAAGGTAGCGACCCAGTCCGGCCTCGTCAGCCGCTCCCCCGCCTCGCCGGCGGCAGATCCAGCTTCCCGCGGATGTCCGAATACCGGATCCGCTCGCGGCGCCCGTCCCTTACCACCAGGTCACCGTCCACGTCATGCACCGTCACCGAGCCGGAGCCGATTTCGTCCAGGCGGACGCTTCCTCCAACCGCGTTTATCCTGATATGTCCCGATCCGTCGGATACGGTCACGTCGCCGTTGACGTCGCTGACGATCACGCTGCCGGAACCGTCGTCGATCACGACATCTCCACTCACGCCATCGACCGTGAGATTCCCCGAGGTATCATCCAGCCGGAAATCACCGGTCACCCGGCTGACGCTGATGCTCCCCGAGCCGTCATGGATGGTGAGAGATCCAACATCCCGAATCAGGATGTTGCCCGAGCCGTCCTCCAGTGTCACGTCGCCCGTGTCGATGATGTGGATGATGCCCGAGCGGTCGTCCACGCGCAGATTCGTGTCCATCGGCACCTCCAGCGCCAGATTGATCCGCGCGTAACGATTCCCACCCCACGAGAACAGCCCGCCCCGGCTGGACGGGTAGGTGGTGTCGAGCCGGTCGCCGCGCAGCGTTACGCCGAGACCTTCCAGCCGGCGCTCGTCGGACGCGCACAGCTTCGCGGCCAACCGGAACTCATTCGCTCCTTCGACGCCTCTGACGGAGAGGCTGCCGGCCCCCGCGTTCACCCGCAGTGTGCCCACGGCGGGTTCCGTTAGCTCGATTGTCTTCATGAACTTGCAGTCTTCCTGGGCGAAGAGCGCCGACGGTGTCGCGGCCAGTATTGCGGCCGTTGCCGCGAGGGCCGCAGCTGTCGCCACCAGCGCCACCCGGACCGCCACTGCCGTACCGTGAGAACTCTCCACCACCTCACAATGTGCCCGCGAAATCATCGTGTATCCCTTTCTCCAGTCGTCCGCGTGAGATTCGTTTGATGTCATCCCCTACGAAACACCGCGGCAAAAGGTTCTGGGCAATACCCGCTATCCCCGGTTCACCGGCCTTCCCGGCGTCCACGGCACGCCCTCCGCGTCGAGCGCTTCGCGGAACGCGGGCATCGCGGCCACCAGTTCGTTGAGCGCGGTGAGCTGCTCATCGAGCGCTGGTCCCGCCTCCTCCAGCGCGGTCTTTTCGGCTTCGGTCGCGGGCGCGTACGTCTGGTTCATGCCGCCGGCGGTCCCGAGCAGGCTCTGCACGGTCACGGTGCCACCACCGCCCCCACCCCC
>VXLT01000246.1 GCA_009841475.1 Gemmatimonadota bacterium | reverse complement strand
CCTCCCCCCCCATCACCCGCAGATCCCTGATCGGCTCCGGGCTTGCCGCGCTCGTCGCGGCTCCCTGGGCAGGGTCGCTGGAGGCGGCTCAGCGCCTGGGACTCGGCGGCCCGGGAGGGCGCCCGCCCGGCCGCGGACCAACCGGAAACCCCGCGGCCCCCTACATCCGCCGTGGCCCGGCCCAGGACGACGAAATCGTCCTCGGCGTCTCCTGTGCCTTCTCCGGTCCCTCCCGCGGCCTCGGCACCGAGCTCTACCGCGGCTCCATGGCCTACTTCAACGAGCTCAACGAGAACGGCGGTGTGAACGGCCGCCGGATCGTGATGAAGCTCCTTGACGACGGCTACCAGCCCGACCCGTGCGTCGCAAACACGATCGAGCTCATGCAGGACGAGCGGGTCTTCCTGCTCTTCAACTACGTGGGCACGCCCACCGTCACCCGGGCGCTCCCGGTGCTCAAGACGTTCCGGGACCAGCAGATGTTCCTCTTCTTCCCCTTCACCGGCGCGGAACCGCAGCGCGAGCCCCCCTACGACGAGTTCGCCTTCAACCTGCGCGCGTCCTACCGGCAGGAGACGGCCGGGCTCGTCGACAACTTCGTGAACATCGGGAGGCGGCGGGTCGCCGTCTTCTACCAGAACGACGCCTACGGGCGCAGCGGCTGGGCGGGCGTACGCGAGGCGCTGGCCCGTCACGGCGAGACCATCGCCGGCGAGGCCACCTACACCCGCGGGACCCAGTACAGCGCGAGCATGCGGGCGCAGGTGGAGATCCTGCTGGAGCGGTCGCCCGACGCCGTCATCTGCATCGGCGCCTACCAGGCCTGCGGCGCCTTCGCCCGCGACGCCGTCGATCTGGGGCTTCACATTCCGGTCGCCAACGTGTCCTTCGTCGGAAGCGAGAACATGCTCCAGCTGCTTCAGGGCGAAAGCGCGGATCCGAATTCCCACACCCGGTGGCTCGTCAATTCGCAGGTCGTGCCGAGCTACGCGGACACGTCGCTGCCCGCGGTGCAGGAGTACCGCGAACTGATGGCCAGGCACGATCCCCCTCCACCCGACAACGTGGAGAGGATCACGCCGAACGAACCGTACGAGACGTTCCCGCAGAGCTTCGTGAGCCTCGAGGGGTTCGTGAACGCGAAGCTGATCTCCGAAATCATCCGGCGGATGGGCGACGACCCGCAGCGGTCCGGGATCGAGGAGGCGGTCTTCAACGTGCGCAACTACGACTTGGGCGTCGGTGAGCGGGTGTCCTTCGGACCGAATCGCCGCCAGGGTCTGCAACGAGTCTACTACACCGTCGTCGAAGCGGACCGCTTCGTCCCGCTCGACGACTGGGAAGCCAGCTTCGGGATGCCATGAGAGTCCACAAGCTCTTCCGCAAGACACGCTTCAGCTTCTTCGCGCTCTTCGGGGTGATCGTCCTCTCCGTCTCCTTCCTCTCGATCCGAACCGTTTCCCGGGAACTGGACGAGGAGTACGTGAGCAACAGCCGCAGCATCGCCAAGAACATCGCCGACTCCAGCGTGGACATGCTGCTGAACCGCAATCTGGCCACGCTGCAGTCGCTCATCGACCAGTTCGTCGAGATCGAGAGTATCCGCTACATCTACATCACCAGCGACGCCGGCGAATTCCTCGCCCACACCTTTGTCCCCGGGATCCCCGACGAGATCCTCGCGAGCGATCCTTCCTCGACCGAAACGGTCGACAGGAGCCTGCCGGGGATGGGTGAATTCATCGAGGTGGGCAGTCCGATCCTCTCCGGGGTGGCGGGCCACGTTCACGTCGGCATGGACCGAGAGCTTCTGGGGCTCAAGATCCAGCGGGCGGTCGGCCAGCAGATGTACCTCTTCGGGATCATCCTCGTCATCGGGACGCTCCTTTCGTTCTGGTTCGTCAGCTTTTCCTCGAAGCCGCTGGCGGACCTGATGTCGTTCGCGGTCCATCTGGCCGGGGACGGGAAGGCCACCGGTGAGGAGGACGTGCTCGGGCGGGACGACGAGGTGGGCGAGCTGGCACGCCTCTTCACTCACGTCGCGGACGGCTCCACCCGGGGCGACGAGGGAAGGTAGACGATGCCGCGGCCCGGGTCGGGCGCCCCCAGAACCATCATCGCCATCTGCTGCACGATGCTGCAGATGTGCCTGGGAACGGTGTACGCCTGGAGCTTCTTCCAGACGATGCTCGCCCGGCAGTACGGGTGGACTCATACCGAGACGGTCCTGGCCTTCTGCCTGGCCATCTTCTTCCTCGGCATTTCTGCGGGGTGGTCCGGCCAGCTGCTGCCGCGGTTCGGCCCGAGGAACCTCGCGCTCGCCGGCAGCGCGCTGTTCTCGATCGGCTACGTGGTCGCGAGCTTCGCGCTCAGGCTCGACCTCAGCCTGCTCTTCTACCTGGGCTACGGGGTGATCGGCGGGATCGGGATCGGGATGGGGTACGTGACCCCGGTGGTGACCGTGGCGAAGTGGTTCCCGGACAAGCGCGGGCTGGCCACCGGAATCGTGGTGATGGGGTTCGGCGTCGGCGCGCTCCTGCTGAGCAAGATCCTCGCGCCGTTTCTCGTTGTGCGGGCGGAGGGGGACCTCGCAACCGTGTTCATGTGGCTGGGTGTGGTGTTCGCCTGCATCCTGATTCCGTGCAGCCTGGTGTTGCGGAATCCGGACGAGGAGGTGGTCGTTCAAAAGCGGAAACCGCCGGAACCGGCACTTCCCTACCTGACCACCGGCAACTTCGCGGTCCTCTGGATCGTGTTTTTCTTCAACATCGCGGCGGGGATCTCGGTCATCAGCTTCCAGAGCGAACTCCTTCAGGAAGTCTGGGGCCTGGCCGACCCGTCGATCTCGCCGGCGATGCTGGCCGAATACGGGGCCACGCTGATTGCCGTCAGTTCGGTGTGCAACGGGGTGGGCCGCATCATCTGGGCCTGGCTGTCGGATCGCTTCGGCCGGGTCGCGGTCTTCCGCATTCTCCTCGGCAGCCAGATGATCGTCTTCGGCCTGCTCATGTCCGAGACGAACCCCTGGATCTTCTCGATCCTGGTGTGCTACGTGCTGCTCTGCTTCGGCGGCGGCTTCGCGACGATGCCGTCGTTCATCCTGGACGTCTTCGGATCGCGGAACATGTCGCGGATCTACGGAACCATCCTCACGGCGTGGGCCGCCGCGGGGATCTGCGGCCCCCTCTTCGTGGGCTACCTGAAGGACGTCTACCCAGACCGCGCCGTCATGTACTGCTTCCTGATCGGGATCCTGATGCTCGGCGCGGGCTACGTGTTCTCGTTCCTGCTGGATAACGACCGCATGCGGCTGGGGCGGCCGACGCTGGCGCAGACGCTGGAGCGGCACGGGATCGCGGGGCAGGAGGGGTAGCGGGGGGCCACGGGTATACCAAGTAGCCCGGCCCCGGTGGCGACGCTGGAGAGATTCAGAGCGGCGGCGGCCCGGGCTCCTGGGGCGCAAAACCCACACGACCCTCAGGAATCGGCCGGGACTACTATTGCACGGTTCGGCTCCGGGAACTGTCTATGTCATCAGGTGGGCAATTCAGCCCGCGGATGACCAAGGAGGGAACCGGATGGCCGACAGAGATCAGGTGGAGCGCTGGGCCCAGGAGCACCACAGAGGGATATCGGCGGTGGCGGCAAGGTACGCGGGCCCGGACGGGCCAGGCAGGTGCCAGTCATGACGGGCCGCGCGTCCGTTGTCCTGGCCGGACCCAACCAGCTCCTGCTGATCGGTGTCGGGCAAGTCTTGGAGGCAACGGATCGCTTCAAAGTCGTGAACCAGGCCCACACGAGCGAGTTGGCCCTGACCCTGGCCCGGCAACTGGGGCCCGACTACGTGGTATTGGACGCAACAGAACAATCACATGAGACCAATGCAGGAGCCGCGGGGGTGATAGGCACGTTGCGTGGGTTGCTCCAGCTCTCCAAGCCGCCCGGCGTCCTCGTGGTTTTGGCCCCGGATCATTTCCGCCTTGTCGAGGAGCTGCGGCGCGCGGGATGCCGGGCGTGCGTGTCCACCCGCTCCGCCGACACCGTGCTCAGGGCCATGGACATGCTGTCGGCGGGACGGGAGTTCTTTCCGGAGTGGAGGAACTCCAGACCCCGGGAACACGCGCGTGGCAACTCCGGCCCGAGCCGCCTGCTCAGGGATCTCAACCGGAACGAGGTCCGGATACTGGCTCTCATGGCGCGCGGCCACCGCTCGAAGGAGATCGCCGCGAGGCTCGGCCTGGCGGAGGGCACCGTCAATAACTACCGCGCGAGCATCAGGTCGAAGCTCGGCGTGCGCACTCATGCGGAGATCCGGGAGGCGGCACGTGCGGCGGGACTGCTCGATCCACCTGACGGTCACGGAGCGGGGAGCGAGCGGGGGAGGGGAGGCATCGGCCCCGAGCACGGAGAGGGGACCGTCCGCTGACCCACGCATCCCCTCGTCCGGGATCAGGCCATCCGCGCGGTGTTCTCGCCGCCGGTGTCGATTGCACTACCCGGGGCCGAAGGTTACCATGGTTCACGACGAACGTGAGGAGTATCACGGCGATGTCAGAAAACATCACAGAAAACATGACAAAATTGGCCTGTTTCCGAGGGAGGCGAGTCGCCATCTTGGTGCCTCGTGACATTCCCAGCGAGCGGCAGGTCGCACGACACACGTCGCGGCCAGCCCGACAGGGGCCCCACGGCCCCAAGGAGACGAACCATGAATCGTCTATTCCCCTCCAACCTGTTCGTCAGGCCGGTGGTGGCCGCGCTCGCCGTCGCCATCGGCGCGACCCTCGTTGCGTCCGTCGGCGGGCCGCCTTTTCTCGTGGCCATGGAGCCCGTGTCCCAGGAGATGGTCGTTCCGGTGCCGAGTCCGGTCTCCACCGTTTCGGCATCCCAAGCGTCGCCGCTCCAATCGGGAGTCACCGAGTCGGGCAGTATCGCCTCGCCCACCGGCTTCGCCCGCGGTGCAGTCCAGCTGGCCCGGTCGATGCCTTCGGTGCCGAGTGGCGGGCCGGGTGAGGGGTCGTCGATGGAGGATTCCCGTGGGTGCTCTGAAGACGCCAACCATGTGTGTGAACGTCGCAAGAACATTCAAGTCCCTCATCAGTTTGACGATGGCACGTGGGGTACGCGGAGCATAACATGTGAATTGAGGGCTCAAGTTGATATCCCCATTGTCGGCGCAGGGCCTGGGTGGGTCGTTCTGACTTTCCTGCCAAGCTTGAATATAGTCCAAATCGTCGTGTGCGATTACGGACCGCTCTGTGAGCATGACGTCATCGTGGACTGGTTTTAGTCATGCCCATGGACACCCCGAGAGATGCCGGAAGGAGGCATGATGCGTAGTTCGATCCCGTTTGCCACACAACTCCCCACTACCTTGTTGCTTCTGTTAGTTGGAGCAGAATCACTTACCCCAGATCCGATGACTTTGGTTCGGGCGACTGACGTTGGCGAGCTCACTGTCCGTTCAACTGTGGCCGTCCTGCCTCAGGCCATCCTCCCCTGTGCGTTGGACGATGCTCTCGACCCGGACGCCAAATGCGAGTCAGAAAGGCCGACTAAAGAGCTCAATCGCGACTTGTATGCCCAACAGAAGGCGGAGTGCGAATGTGATGTTCTGATCTCGGTGTGTCTACTCGATGATACATACCAAGATGTCATCAAAGAGGTGAACGCGGAGGGAGAAGTTGTTCGTATCCTCACGATCACCACCTGCCACTATCGAGGTTGCAGGACGAAGGTGAAACTCCTGGACATTGATATACCCTCGTGAGATCCGCTGGGAGGGCGGTCGCGGCGATGGTGGCCACTGCCACTGCCACCTTGGCGATGGCCCCGCTCGGGAGTGCGCAGCAACTGCTTGAAATCGACTTCGAAAACGGTCGGGCCGTGATCGACGATGATTTCCGTGCCATCAGGTTCTCGCCGGTTGCGTTCGACCACGCGCGCCGAGCGATATACGTCAGGGATCGCGAGGAGCCTGACGGGATCATGGTCTTTTCCATCGAGACGGGCGAGTGGCTGCGAACCCACCGAATCACGAAGGGGGAGGGCCCGCGGGAATTGAGGGGGTTGCGGGGTTTCGCTTTGTCAGCAAGCGGGGGACTCCACGTATTGGGCGTCACTAAGACCCTGCTGTTGGACTCCATTGGCACTTTCGATGGGTATTGGCGGTTTGGTGGCCCATCGACCGAGGCGATATGCGAGTTCGGCGGCCAGCCGACAGTAGCGGTCCAGGGTGGCTTGAGGAGGCGTGGCGCGAGTGGTGGCGAGGACGACTATTTCGGTGATCCGGTCGTGGCGGGCGACACTTGGGTACGGGGTCCGGATGCCGGGTTGTCCGAGGTGCTGAAGTGGAGGGACGCGGCGGTTGCGTGTCGGCAGGACGCGGCGTACGTCGTATTGCCGAACGAACAGTTGGAGCTTGTTCAGTCGAGCACTACAACCGGGGAGTTACTAAATAGAGGTTCAGGTCCTGACTCGGTCTTAGTATACCATGACGACGGTCGGGTGAGACGGCTGAACGTTCCGTCGGAGTTTGGGGAGGAGCATGGCTGGAACCGCGGTCTCATGCCGTCGATCGACGCGGAGGGCGACCTTGTGCTGGCGAGCCTCAACGGCTTCGTACCGGGCGCCATCGTCGATCCCGAGACCGGGTGTTACGGGGTGTTCCGTAACCGGGAATACGAGCTGTACCGGGTGTTCGTCGCGATGCACAGGGACAGCGCCGTGGTGTTCGATCGTGACCGGGAGGAAATGACGAGGGACGGGCGGAGGCAGGTGACGATCTACAGCGAGGCGCGCCGGGTGTCGCTCCATCCCATCCGCCGAGTCAGCGGCGAGCCCTGTCCCGGGATGTTGCCTTCGGTACGGGGCGATGACGCGCGCGACCGGAGACAATCGGAAACCCCGATCGGTGGCCGTTGGCGGTCGGCGAACCGTGGCTGACACTGGCACCAGCTCCCCCGCGAACCCATGGTCGGCGGGAGCGCCATTGCTTCTTGGACTGTCGGCGGCGCTGTTATCGGCCGGTGTTGAAGCGTCTTCTCAAGAGGCGTTCGTTATCGACTATCGGGAAGGGCGAATGATAATCGACGATCCGCTGCGGGCGATTGAACCCTACTGGTACGCGATGGACCACGAGCGTGGCATACTGTACGTGAATGACCTTGAGGAGCCCAATGGCATGATCGCCTTTTCTCTTGCCAGCGGTGATTGGTTGCGGCTCATTTCGGTGTCACAAGGGGAGGGCCCTGGTGAGCTAAGGGACCTTGGCGGCGCGGTGCTCGCTCCCGAAGGCGGTATCTACCTCTGGCGCTATCCGAAAGCGCTGCATCTGGATAGCCGGGGTGTCGTCGTGGATGAATGGAGGCCCGACGTGCAGCAGGTTTGGATGGACCTGTGCGTTTTCGGTGGCCGACCCGCGGTGGCGGTGCGGGGAGGGTTGGTCAGGCGCGGGGTGGACGGAGGCGACGATCGGATCGGGTGGATGTCCTCCGGGCGTGGTTCCCCGCGGGTGGAGACGGTGGATGAGGCGGTGGCCGTGATTGGGGAATCAATGAAGACGCGCTTGGCGTGCCGCGGGGATTTGGCTTTCGTACTGCCGGGTCGTACGGCGCCGGCGGACTCGGTTTTCGTGTATTCGACCAATCGTCTTGAGCGGAAGCTGGCGATTCCAAGCGAGCTCATCGAAGAAGCTGCCATGGTCGCGTCCGGACGGTTGGATGTGCTGGCCGACGACGGCCGGGGCAACCTTGTGCTTCTCGGGGCCGATCCGTTCGCGGAGGTGCCGGGTGCGGTGATGGACCCCCGGTCGGGGTGTCACGCGCTGTTGCGGAATCCGCGGCCGCAACTCTACCGCCAGTTCGTGGGCGTCTACGCCGACAGTGCTGTGGTGTTCCAATGGGATCATGAGGAGGAAACGAGGGGAGGTGAGAGGGTTGTCCACGTTCGGGACCGGGCCAACCGGGTTTCCCTTCACCCTCTGCAGCCTCTCGGCGGGGGTGAGCCCTGCGCGGGCATCCTGCCCACGTTGCGGTAGACGACCCGTACACCTGTGCGCCGCGCCGTTTTCCCGGTCGAGCTGTAGCGTCCGCTTTACCAGATGTAATGTTCTCTTTACCACTCAACTTCCCATCACCCCCTCACAGCACCTCCTCCACTTGGTGCCCCAGCTCGCGGATCTTCTCCACGATCGCGGCCACGTTCTCGCGCCCCCGGCTCTCGATCTTCATCTCGATCCCGACCTTGCCGACCGCGATGTCGCCGAAGGCGCGGTTATGCTCAATATGGAGCACGTTGGCGCCCTCGATCGCGACCACGGCGGTGACCTCGTTGAGGTAGCCGGGGCGGTCGCGAACCGACAGGCTGGCCCCGCCCGACCCCTCCCGGGACGCACATGAGCATATGAGCATATGAGTAGGCCGGTCCCTGTGGCGACGCTGGAGCGATTCGAGAGGGTGGCGGCCGTGCTCCCGGGGCTCGTAGCGCCCCGCCCGACCTTCCGGGGAGTCGAATGAGCATATGAGTGGCTCGGTCCCGTCTCAAAGCGCCTCCCCCCGGGCGGTCTGCTCGAGGGTTCCGGCCGGAACGAGGTCTGGATACTGGCAATCATCATCATATCATGGCACGCGGCCACAAGTCGAAGGAGATCGCCCCGAGGCTCGGCCTGGTGGCGGGCACAGTCTACAACTACCACGCAAGGATCAAGGCGAACTCGGCGCGGCCACTCAGGCGGAGCTGCGGCTGGCCGCACGTACGGCTTGCGCCCTGCTGCCCGAGAGCTATCATTTTTCATGACGAACGTGACGAAGATCCATGCCGCCGCCGCATCCCGGGACTTCGGGCACGCTTGCCGGCCGCCACTCCACGCTCAGGCGCTTCCGCGTCTTCGAGAGCGTCGAGTGCCTGATCTGCTCTTCTCAATCTCAAGGTTCTGGATCGGTCAGCTACGATCGGTGATTGCACTACCGAGCGCTCGGTGCGGGTGGCGAGTTTTGGCCGCATCCTTGATAGCTGTTGCGGGGTGCGCCGACCCACCTGCCACCGAAGCTACCGAGCAGCGCTACGATAGCGCGGGCGTTGCTGTGGTGGTATCGCATGAGCCACCCGCGCCCCGTGTTCTTTCAGCTGAACCGCGGGCAAGTATCGGTGTCGTAAGCGGCGATGACGAATACATGCTGTACACTGTCACTGGAGCGCGTCTTCTAGGTAATGGGCGCATACTCGTCGCCAACTGTCTGCCACCCCTTCTGCGATGGTACGACACGTCCGGAGTCTACTTGATGGGAGCCGGGAACGTGGGTGAAGGCCCAAACGAGTTCCCCGAAGGGGCCTGCGCCAGAGATTTTCAGGTCTTTGCACTGAGCGACGGACGCGTCGAGACCTGGGAACATTCCCACCGTCGGCTGAGGGTCTACGATGCCTCTGGCGCGCAGGTTGATGCCCATGTCCTGGCTGGGGGATCGGAAATGCGCGGGCCACAGCTTCTTGGCAAGTTCGATCGTGGCTATCTGATCGGTGAATACTTGGGTTCGGTGTTCTCCGGCCCTCTCTCATGGCGGGATACTCTCGTCTTGCATTCCTTTGGGGAGGACGGGGAACACGAGCGTAGCCTCGGTCGCATCGCTGGATTCTCCCTGACCCAGGCGGAAGTGTATACCAGGTTTGGGCCGGTCACTTCCACAGTGCCTGTGCCGTTTGCCCCCCACGGGCTAGCCGTACCCTGGGGATCGGCAGTTGCAGTCTCCGACAGAAGCAACTCCGAAATCAGGGTGCTTGATCAGGCCGGGCAGCTCAAGACGATCATTCGATGGACGGCTCGGCGCCTGCCCGTCACCGACGCCCTTATTGAGGCCAATATTGACGAGCTGCTCACCAGGGAGACACACGACGAACAAACAAACGCACTGGACGATGAGCGATTCCGCAGGTCGCTACGTACCTATCCGTACCCTGACTCCGCAAGGCTGTACTCCGCGTTCCATGTCGGGAACGATGGGTTGCTCTGGGTGCAGCTGTTCTCACCACCGGGCACGTCGTCGGTGACCTGGCTCGGTTTCGCTCCCTCCGGCTCGCTTACAACCGTCATGGACCTGCCTCGTGGGGCAAGGCTCCTGGATATTGGCGAAGGCTATACGCTAGTTCGCGTGAGGGACGAGCTTGGTGTGGAATCAGTGATACTCTATGGGGTGCGCGCGCGGAGGGAATCAAGGTAGGCTGTACCGGTCCCGGTCGTGGACAAGTGGACGGCTCAAACATCACAGGCTCCTCCGGCTGAACTTCTCGCGGGCACAGGCCGGCCCCAACACGGGGGGAGCGGACCGTCCGCTAGCCCCGCGTCCGGGACCGGGCCAGGCGGCATCCGCGCAACAGTCTCGCCATCGGGGCCGGTTGCGTTCCCGCCGCACGATAGTGAGTATTGTTCAGGATAGACATGAAGATCTATCGCCCAAGGCTGCAGTGCGGAGGAAATCGCGGAGCAGATTGCAGCTGTTGGCGGCCGTCCAAAATTCGACAGTTGTGGCCGTCGAAAGTCGTACACCTC
>VXLT01000029.1 GCA_009841475.1 Gemmatimonadota bacterium | reverse complement strand
GGCCGGGAGTGGGGGGGGTGCTCGGGCCGCTGGCGGCCCTGGGCGCGGACCGCGTGACCGGGATCGAGGCCGCGGGGTGGGAGCCGGGCCGCGTGGACGTGAGCGCGGCGGCGCTGGCCGGGCATGTCCGGAGCCGCGGCCATGCGGTGGTGGTCTTCGCCGCGACCGGGCCGGGAAGGGATCTTGCCCCGCGGGTCGCCGCGAAACTGGCAAGGCCGCTGCTCACCGACGTGACGGACGTGGAGGTGGAGGGGAGCGGTATCGTGGCCACGCGTCCGGTCTTCGCCGGGAAGGCGCTTGCGCGGGTGCGGGCCACAGGCGTCCCCGTGCTTCTCTCCATAAGGCCGAACGTCTTTGCGGTGGCCGAATCTCCCCGTGAAGCGGTCGCCGAGGTGGTGAGCGCTGAAGCGGCCGAAGGCTGCGGCGGCTATCTCGTGAAGGGGTTCGAAGCGTCGGAGGGCGCCGCGCTCGACGTCTCCGAAGCCGAGATCGTGGTGTCCGGGGGACGGGGAATGAAGGATCCCTCCAACTGGCCGATCCTCGCCGACTTGCGGGACGCCCTTGGAGAGACCGCCGCGCTGGGAGCGTCTCGGGCAGTGGTCGACGCCGGCTGGCGTCCGCACGCCGAACAGGTGGGGCAGACCGGCAAGACCGTCACACCAAAGCTCTACTTCGCGATGGCGATTTCGGGAGCGATCCAGCACCTCGCCGGGATGCGCACCGCGGGGGTGATCGTAGCGGTCAATCGGGACGCCGACGCACCGATTTTCGGCGTGGCCGACTACGGCATCGTGGGCGACGTGTTCGAAGTCGCGCCCCGGCTGGCCGAAGTCATCCGCGAGCTTCAGGACGAGTGACCGCGCCGGTCGCTACCTCCGCGGGCGGCCGAGGAAGTGCACGGGGTCCACTTCGCGTCCCCAGCGCCACACTTCAAGGTGCAGGTGCGGACCGGTTGCGTTCCCCGACCGCCCCGACAGCCCCAGGACAGTCGCTTTTGTGATCTCCTGCGCGGGTTCCACCGAGATCTCGGACAGGTGCGCGTAGACGGACAGCAGGTCATCGCTGTGGTCGACCCAGACGACGTTGCCGTACCCTTCCATCACTCCCGCAAAGCGCACACGTCCGCTCAGAATCGGCCTTACCCGGGTTCCCACCGGCACGGCGACATCGACCCCCCGGTGGACTTCCGCGACGAACCCGCCGCCCCGAACCCCGTAGGGTGAGCGAATCGGCCCCTCCACCGGCCACTGCGGCGTCTGGCAGGCGGAGGCGGCCAGGACACAAAGGACCAGCAGGCCCCGATGCATCGCTGGCCAAATGCACCGGGGACTCGTTCCACGGCCTGCCTGGACGGTCGCTCTCATCACCTTCCCCGCAGAAGAATGACGGAAACGGGTTCGCTTCGGCCAATTTCGGCGCGCCCATCCGGAACCACCGCGAGCCCGTCCGCCCCAGGCAGCGATCGCACCAGCCCGCTTCCCTGGGGCCCGGTAAGCGCGCAGCGGGTCCGGCCCGACTCGTCTTCGCGCAGCCTGACCCGAAAGAACTGGGTGAGGCGCGTGGGGGACCGGAGCTCGTCATCGGTGAGCGCGGTCACAGTCACCCCCGCCGGTCGCGCGGCACCCAGTCTGGCCCGGAGATAGGGCACCACGAATACGTGAAACGTCACGAAGGCGGAGGCCGGGTTGCCGGGCAGACCGAACACCGGCAAATCCGCCCCGCTATCCGCTCGCAGGTGCCCGAAGGAAAGCGGGCTGCCGGGGCGCACACGGGCCCGCCAGAATTCCAGCTTGAACGAGAACCGCAACAGGATGCGCTTCAGAAGGTCCTTCTCTCCCATGGACGCTCCGCCGGTCGTCACAAGGAGGTCGATTCCTTCCAGGGACCCCAGCCGTGACTCCAGCCCCGCGGGATCGTCGGGCGCGATCCCCAGGTCGACGGGCACGCCGCCCGCCTCGACCACCCCCGCGGCGATCATGTCCCGGTTCGAATCGGGGATCCCCCTACCGGCGATCACCTTCTCGAAGTCATCGGCCCCGACCAGCTCGTCGCCGCTGGACATGACCCCCACGCGGGGCCGGCGGAACACGGCGGCGCGTTCGCAGCCGCTGGCCGCAATCACCGGCAGCGTCCCGGAGTGCACCATCGCTCCAGCGGCAACGGTTTCGTCGCCGGCACGCATGTCCTTTCCCGCCGACCGCACATGCTTGCCCAGGTCGTCCAGACGGCGAAGCACCACGAATCCGGGGGTGTCCTCGGCGTCGGTGTGCTCCACCCTGATCACCGAGTCGAAGCCCAGCGGCAGCGGTCCCCCGGTCATCACACGTACGGCGGCCCCCGGTACCACGTCCTCCAGCGGAACCGATCCCGGGTAGGAGCGTCCCGATACCGGGAGGCGGACCTCCGAGCCCGGCGCCCGTCCGACCAGTTCACCGCTCCTGACGGCGTAACCGTCCATGGCGCTGTTGGGCCACGCGGGAAGCGTCGCCCGCGCTCGGACCGGACGGGCGAGCGAGCGCCCCAGTGCGCCAAGTGGATCCAACTCGGTCTCCGGCATCGGCGACGCGTGAGCAAGGATCCGCGCGAGTGCCTCGTCGAAGGAGAGCCAATCGGCCTGGAGGCGCTCGAAGTCGGCCATTCGCCCTAGCAGCCCATGATCAGAACCGCCAGCCGAGACTCAGCGCAAGTCCGGTTCCGGCAACCCACTCCCCTCGGCGCAGGTTTTCCTGTTCGCCACCATCCGTGGGGGGCCGCTTGGTGGGATCCTGAAATCCGCCCGGCGTGTTGATCTTCCAGAGCGTCATGCCCGCGTCCGCGCGCAGCATCAGCTTCGAGGTGAGCGACACTCTCAATCCCGTACCCGCGTTCGCGGTGAAGACCGTACCGAAATCGAAGAGGTCCTCGGGGAGGAGTTCCTGCTCGCGCTCTCCCTCGGTTGCCAGGTCGACCGCGAGACCTCCCCCGACAAAGAGGTGGGGACTGATCCGGCGCCAGGTCCGGCGTCCTGTAAGGCTGAAGTCGACGCGGGCATCGAGCATGACGAGGTGAACGTCGGTATCGCCGATCGACCAGTCGTCCCTGGCACGGCGCGGATCGATAACCGCCCGATCGGTGGGAACATAACTGAGCAGTCCCTCGAAGAAGATGGGGCCGGCGGCCTCGAAGGTGTACCGAGCCCCGAACAACGGCCCCGACCTCGGGCCCAGGTCGTAGATGCCGGGATCGGCGGGCATGTACCCGGAGAGGAGGGAAACCTCCTGGCGTCCTTCGATGAAGCGATACGGCGAGGGGACCGTCTGGGCGCCCGCCGGACTCGCCAGCGCCGTGACCACGGCCAGCAGGGACCCGACGGCAAACACGGTGGAACGGATCGTCATCGACTCTCCGGGAAGGGACATTCTTGGCGTTGGACTCATGTCAATGTAATCTGTTTCGGCGGGACGGTCCGGGGGTTGGCCGATCGAGGCCGTGACTCCCGGGACCGGTTTCTTGCGTAGGGATCCGGATACGGATGTGGTGCGCCAGCGCAATGGAATGGTTGTCGGCCCGGTGCCGATGCAGGGGGACTTGGAACTGATGCGGTGTTCAACTTGTGGCGAGAGTCTTCTCCAGGGGGAGGACAGGTGCCCTACGTGCGGAGCCGTCGTGGTGCGCCGCCCGGCTTCCACTGCACGTGAGAGGGACCGAGGAGTCAGGGAGTGCGCGCGATGCGGCTACCGGGGTGACGGGATCCCCTACTTCCGCAAGCCGCTGCACGCCGTGTTGCTCGCAGGCGTGAGCTTTCCGACCTTCGGCGTCGGCGGTCTGCTCTACTACGCGGCATATCGCCGCAACCTGGTGTGCCCGGACTGCGGGCTGGGTTGGGAGAAGGCCCTCCAGCCCGGCCGGTTGGAGGGACCGGAACGCGCGGCACCCCTGGCCAGGCGCCCGCCGGCGCGGACCGGCCCGGCTACGGGGCCGCTGCCCCCGAGCGGGATCGGCAGGAGGGTGTTCGGAGTTGGATTGGGGGTGCTGGCCATTCTGATGATCGTCGGAGGTCTTGCCGATGGTTTCGAACCCGCGCTCCTGGTGACGGGCTCGATGTTCGGCATGGGCGGGTCGGGGATGTTCCTTTGGGGGTGGCAGGCCCTGCAGAACCGGAGGCGCGCCGTCCTCCAGGGACTCGGCCGGAGGGTCATCATGCTGGCTACCGAAAGGGGCGGGGTTCTGACGGTTACGGAGGTGGCCGCCGAGCTGGACCTCAGTCTGGACGCGGCCGAGAAGCTGATGGTCGGCATGGACGATGGCTTCAGGGTCCGGTCGGACATTACCGAGGACGGCGTTATCTACTACGAGTTCCCCGAGTTGCGCCACAAGGCGCGGCTAAAGCCGGGAGAATCGGCGTAGCAGTCCGCCGCCGGGGATTTCACGGTCCGCCCGTCCCGGTTTCTCATTATAATGGTGACCAGTTTCGTCACTCTCACCCCGATCAGGAGCGCCCGTGCGACAGTTCGACGATGACCGAGGAGATCCCTGGGTGGCCTCGGTGGCGGAGGAGGATGGAGGCGACTACAAGGGACGCTTCTACCTGGTGCTCGAGGGCGGCGGAGCGAACCGGGGTCACCCGGCGGTCGCACTGACCGACGTGCGCTGGAATTCCCTGAAGACCGCCCGGCGCACGTTGGGCACCATGTCCGGAGTCGAACTCCGCCGGCGGCTGCGTTCGGCGCTGGGAAGGAGCCGTGCGCCGTGACCGATGCGGCCGCCCTCGAAGCGCTGTTGACCGAAAAGCGCAAGTTCCCTCCACCGCAGGACTTCGCTTCCCGCGCCTTCGTCTCCGATCCTGCGGTCTACCAGGAGGCGGAGGACTACGAGGCGTTCTGGGCCGGCTGGGCGGAGGAACTCCACTGGTTCCGCCGGTGGGACCGGGTGCTCGAATGGGACCCTCCCCACGCGAAGTGGTTCACAGGCGGCAAGCTCAACGTGTGCTACAACTGCGTCGATCGTCATCTGGACGGTCCCCGGGAGGACAAGCCGGCCCTCGTCTGGGAGGGCGAGACGGGCGAGAGGCGCGAACTGACCTACTGGGATCTGGGCATGCAGGTGAGGCGGTTCGCCAACGTGCTCAAGGGACTTGGCGTGAGAAAGGGTGACCGGGTCGCGATCTACATGCCGATGATCCCGGAGACGGTGTACGCAATGCTCGCCTGCGCCAGGATCGGGGCCGTCCACTCGGTCGTGTTCGGAGGCTTCAGCCCCGATTCACTGGCCGACCGGATCAACGACGCCCAGGCCGAAGTGCTGATCACCGCCGATGGCGGATACCGGCGTGGAAGCATCGTGCCCCTGAAGCGCAACGCGGACGAAGCCGTCCAGCGCTGCCCCTGCATCCGGCATGTGGTGGTGGTGGCCCGCGGCGGCCTCGAGCTGCATCGGGATTTCACGATGGAGCGCGGCCGGGACCACTGGTACCACGACCTGGTGTCGGAGGTGGGCCATCTGTGTCCCCCGGAGGAAATGGACGCGGAGGACCTTCTCTACATCCTCTACACGTCGGGTACGACGGGCAAGCCGAAGGGCGTGGTCCACACCACGGGCGGGTATCTGACGCAGGTCCACGCGACCACCAGGACGGTCTTCGACCTGCGGGAAGACGATGTGTACTGGTGTACGGCCGATGTGGGCTGGGTGACCGGACACAGCTACATCGTCTACGGCCCCCTTTCGGCCGGGGCGACCGTCGTGATCTACGAAGGAGCGCCGGACTGGCCCGACAGGGGGAGGTTCTGGAAGATCTGCGAGGAGCTGGGCGTCACCATCTTTTACACGGCCCCGACGGCAATCCGCGCCTTCATGCAGTGGGGCGACCGGTGGCCGGATGAATACGACCTCGGCCGGCTGCGGCTGCTCGGCACCGTTGGCGAGCCGATCAATCCGGAGGCCTGGATGTGGTACCACCGCGTGATCGGAGGCGAACGCTGTCCGATCGTGGACACGTGGTGGCAAACCGAGACCGGAGCGATCATGGTCACGCCGCTTCCGGGCGTGACTCATACCCGGCCCGGCAGCGCCTGCCGCGCCTTCCCCGGGATCGAAGCCACCCTCCTGAGCGACTCGGGCGATCCGGTCGACGCCGGCTACCTCGCGATCACCCGCCCGTGGCCCTCCATGCTGCGGACGATCTACGGCGACGATGAACGCTACCGGGAGACCTACTGGTCGAAGTGGGACGGGATCTACTTCCCCGGCGACGGCGCCAAGCTCGACGAAGACGGCTACCTGTGGATCCTGGGGCGGGTGGACGATGTGCTCAACGTGGCCGGACACCGAATCGGCACGATGGAGGTGGAGAGCGCGCTGGTCGAACACCCTGCCGTGGCCGAAGCGGCCGTCGTGGGGAAGGCCCACCCCGTGAAGGGGCAGGCGATCGCCGCCTTCGTCACCCTGATGCAGGGGGAGAAGTCGACCGGCGAAGAACTCGCCGCCGAACTAAAGTCCCACGTCGCCCGGGCCATCGGTCCGATCGCACGGCCCGAGGACATCCTCTTCACCGCCGATCTGCCCAAGACCCGTTCGGGGAAGATCATGAGGCGGCTGCTGGGCGACATCGCGGCAGGGAGGGCGCTGGGTGACACCACGACGCTGGCCGACCCGGCGGTGGTCAACGAGCTGAAGGAACGCTACGAAGGCCAGGAGGGGTGAGGGCGGATCGCTCCGGGAACATGGGCGCGCCGGCAGGGTATGAGCCCTGGCAGCCCCTTGATGGTCTCCGCGTAGCACCGAGCGAGGCGAGGCGCCTGGCCGGCATGTAGCGACGAAGGGTGCATGGCGGAGCCAGGATCCGCACCGCCGTCGAAAGCGCAGCATGTGCGTCGTGTGACCGGGAGGAACAACCGACTCGCAGCAGGCCGGAAGCATGGGCGCGGGCTCACCGCGGTTCTGCTCGCCGGGCTGATGGCGGGATGCGCCGCCATGTGGGCAGGCACGTCGAACCGGTTGACCGTCTTCGTATCCAACTTCGAGCTGGACGCAATCGTGGTGAGCATCGCGGGACACGATGGGTGCGAGGTGGGAGGACAGGTGATTCGTCAAGAGTGCCGCTACCCGTGGGCTCAGACGGACGGCCTTCTTCTTCTGGTCGAAATGCCGTCAAAGGAAACGACGCACATGACCCGGCTCGAACGCGTCTCGGCCGGGGACCGCCTGTGCCTGATGGTCTGGACCAGCGAGGTCAAACTGGAAGAGTGCTGATCCCGAAGCGGTTAGCGATTGCCGGGCTGAACGTCATTGGCGTTCGCCGCTGCCCGGCAACTACCCCTCACCCAGGGGATCCCGCGTCTCCGGCCGCGCCGGCGGCTTCGGCTTCCTCCTGACCAGCCGCGCTGGCACGCCAGCGTAGACCGCGCCGGGCTCGGTGTTCCGCGTCACCAGCGCGCCCGCGCCCACCATCGAATCGGCGGCAAGGTTGACGCCGGCGAGGATGGTGGCGTGGTAGGCGACCCGAACACGGTCACCGATGACCGTGGCCGGAGTGCGCACTTCGCGCCCATCGCTGACGTGGTGGCTGTGGGAATAGACGTTGGTGTAGTCCGAAACCGAGGCGCCGCTGCCGATCCGGATGCCGCCCCGGTCGTCGAGGAGTACATGGCGGTGCACGACCACGTCGTCGCCCACCTCCATCCCGTAACCGAAGCTGAACTTCACGTGGTGAAACGCCTTGAAGTTCCTGCCGCAGCGCTGGAAGATCCGCCTGGCCAGCACGCGCCGGAACCTGACCCCCAGGTGAACGTTCTCTCCCAGGATGCTCTTGTCGAACATCTCCCAGAGCCAGAGCAGAGGCTTGACCCGGTAGTAGCGCACCGGGTCGATGTCCCGGTAGTACTCGGGCTCCATCGTGATGTTGCGGGGGTCGAGCTGGTCCAACGCGATCCGGGAGGGGAGGGATGCGGCCCTGTCGCGCCCGGCCACGGGTGCGGGGACTCCCGCGGGAAAGTGGATGCTCTCCAGCACTCGCCGGCAGAATTCGTTCCGGTCGGTGGCCGGATCGGAGAGCTCTTCATCCAGCTGCGCGAGCCAGCGGTCGCAGGCGCGCTCCGACGCCCCATCCACGGGAACCCTCCGCAGGGGGAGGAAACGGTAGTCGCTCGGGGAAGACATGGTTCCGAAAGATAGCGATGCCCTGCGGGTTGCGGTGGCAGGCCCGTTGGCGCGGTCGCAGCGGACCCGGCGGCGCTTCCCCGGCCCCGTTCGGCGGAGGAGCGACGCCTTGCGCCCAGGCACCGTCCAACGCTTGATTGGTAGCGGTCCGTGGGATAATCCCCGCCTGGCACCGAGGGCGGCGAGGCGCCGGGCTGGCAAGGCGTGACGAAGGGCGCATAGCGGAGCTATTCGCCCGAGGAGCAACGCAGAGCGGTGCTTCAACGAAACTGAATGTGAAGTTATCATGACAACATGTAGAGTTCTCTTGACATTCCGAGCGCGTGAGCACCGCGATCCAGCGCGGGTGCCTCGCCTCCCGAATGCAGCGGGGACTTATTCCACGGGCTGCTGAAATGCACGATGTCCTTCGCAACCGCATTTTGCGGAAGCTCGAGAGTCTGCCCGAAGAGCAGATCTACCAGGTCCTCGACTACATCGAGTTCCTCGAGTCCAGGCATGCCGAGGAGGGATCGGAGAGTCGCGCCCGTGGCTTCCAGCGGCTGGGGGAGGGAATCGAGGACGGGCTCCGCAAGCGCGCGGTCAACCCCTCCAATCTTCGGGAAGCCTTTCAGGTGATTGCCGCCGCCGACAAGGCCCTGAGCGGGGTCGCGAAGGCGGGGCGCAAGCTGTTCGGCGAACTCGCGGAGGGGGTCAGGGGCGCCCCCCGGGAAGACCGGCCTCCCGATGATCGGGATTCTCCCGCGGACGACGAGGAGCCCCCGCCCGCTGTCGGCCGGGATCGGTCTGACGGTTGACGAGGCCCGGCCACGCTCGCGAAATTCCGGGATGGAAAGCGGCAACGAGCCCCGACTCCCGCTGAGAGGGTCCGTCCTCAAGGAGGCCCTCACCTTCGACGATGTCCTGCTGGTTCCGGGTCATTCCCGGGTGCTGCCGAAGGACACGGACATCTCGACCCGGCTGACCCGCCGCATCACGCTTCAGGTCCCACTCATCTCCGCCGCCATGGACACGGTAACGGAGGCGCGCATGGCGATCGCCGTCGCGCGTGAGGGCGGAGTCGGCGTCATCCACAAGAACATGCCGGCCGAGCGCCAGGCCCAGGAGGTGGACCGGGTCAAGCGGTCGGAGAGCGGCATGATCCTCAAGCCGATCACGCTCGCGCCCAGCGCCTCACTGCGCGACGCCCACCACCTGATGGCGCGCTTTTCGATCAGCGGCGTCCCGATCGTGAAGGGGGACGGCACCCTCGTCGGCATCATCACGAACCGGGACCTCCAGTTCGAGACCGACCTGGACCGCCCCGTGGCGACGCTCATGACGTCGGAGGGTCTGGTGACGGCTCCGGTGGGGACCACGCTGGAAGAGGCGGAACAGATCCTGCACCTCCACCGGATCGAGAAGCTTCCCGTCGTGAACGACGAGGGAAAGCTCGAGGGACTGATCACCGTCAAGGACATCTTCAAGCGCCGCCAGTTCCCCAACGCCTGCAAGGACGAGCACGGCCGGCTCCGGGTGGGCGCGGCCATCGGGGCCGGCGGCGGGGACATGGATCGGGCCAGGGCACTGGTCGAATCGGGGGTGGATTTCCTGGTGATCGACACCGCGCACGGCCACTCCGAGGGGGTGCTCCGGGCGGTGGCGCGTGCGCGCGACGCCTTCCCGGACACCGATCTGGTCGCGGGCAATGTGGGAACGGCCGAGGGCGCCAGCGCGCTGATCGAACGCGGAGCCGACGCGATCAAGGTCGGGGTGGGGCCGGGTTCGATCTGCACGACCCGGGTTGTCACCGGTGTCGGACTGCCCCAGCTCACGGCGGTGATGGACGCGGCCGATGGCGCCGACGGCCGTGTGCCGTTGATTGCGGACGGGGGGATTCGCTACTCGGGCGACGTGGTCAAGGCAATCGCCGCGGGCGCCCACAGCGTCATGATGGGGTCGGTGCTGGCGGGAACGGAGGAGTCGCCCGGCGAATCCTTCCTGCTCGAGGGACGCCGGTTCAAGACCGTGCGCGGCATGGGGTCGCTGGGCGCAATGGAGGAGGGATCGGCGGACCGATACTTCCAGGATGCTCCGGACAGCCGCAAGCTGGTGCCCGAGGGAATCGAGGCGCGGGTGGCCTACAGCGGTCCCGTGGCGGACACCGTGTTCCAGCTCGCCGGCGGCCTCAGGAGCGGGATGGGATACTGCGGCGCCCCGACGCTGGAGGCCCTGCGGGCCACGGCGCAGTTCGTGCGCGTGACCTCTGGCGGCCTCAGGGAGTCGCATCCGCACGACGTCACGATCACACGCGAAGCACCCAACTACAGTCACTGAGGAGATCGATGGCACCAACGGCGAGGCGCGCATGGCTCCCGGGTGCGGTCGTCATCCTGGCGTTCATGGCCTCGTCCTGTGCCAGGAGGATTCCCCCTCCGCCCCCGTCCGTTACCGCGGCCCGCCC
>VXLT01000042.1 GCA_009841475.1 Gemmatimonadota bacterium | reverse complement strand
CCCATCACCCCGGGTCCCCCGCCCCCGTCAGCACGGCCGCGACCAGCGCGTGCAGCTGCTCGAAGGTCGCACTGTACACGTCGTCCGTCCCCCCGAACGGGTCCTCCACATCGCCGCCCGGCCCCGCGAGTTCGGCGAGCAGGTACGCCCGACCCTCTCCGCCCAGCTCCAGCACGCGCGATAAATGGGCGCTGCTCATGCAAAGAACCAGCCCGGACGAACTCACGACCTCCTCCGTCAGCGGAACACTTTCATGGGACCCCAGATCGAGCCCCGCCCCGGCCGCGGCCCGGAGCGCTCCACCGCTCGCCGGAGCACCCGGCCACGCGGCCGTTCCGGCGGATGCCACCGTCACTCCGCGAATCCCCTCGTCGGCGATGATCCTCCGGGCTATGGCTTCGGCCATCGGGGACCGGCAGGTGTTCCCCGTGCACACGAAGGTGACGTGGAGCGCCTCCGGGCCGCCGGACCCCGAAGACAAGCCGCTCGGCGCACCCCTCGCCTGGCGAGGCTCTGCCCCCACGCCCCGCAGCGCTTCCTCCAATTGTAGCAGCCCGACCGGGCCCTCCCGTATCAGGATGGGACCATCCGCGCCGGGACGGACCAGCGTCGAGGCGGCGCCGCCCGGGAGCGGGCCCGCATCGAGGGCAAAGAGGGTGCGGCCCCGGGCGCGGGCGGCCCGCACCGCCTCGGGCACGGTGCGCGCGGGCGGCTCACCGGGCGGATTGGCGGAGCTCGACGTGATGGGGCGCCCGCACTGCGTGAGGAGTTGCTGCGCGAGGGGGTGCCCCGGCACACGCACCGCCACCGAACCGTCCGCGGCCCGGACGCCGGCGTGGAACCGCCCCTCGGGGTCGTCCAGCACGAGGGTGAGGGGACCCGGCCAGAACGCTGCCGCGAGAGCACGCCCGGTCTCGCCGAGCATCCCGGCCACGGCGTCGGCCGAGGGGATCAGCACGACGAAGCCGCGGCCCGTCCGCCCCTTGATCTTCTCCAGCTCGCCCAGGGGACCGTCGTCCAGGAACCCGCCGAATCCGTAGACCGCCTCGGTGGGATGGACGATCACTTCGCCGCGCTCCAGGCGCCGCACCGCTTCGCGAATCGGCCGCCCGCTCATGTGCGCCCGTCCCCGCCGGTGTGCCGTCCGCGCATGGGTGCCCGCCCACTCATGGGCGCCCGCTCGCTCCTGCCGACCCGTTCATATACTTTCATGTATATTCGTGACTCGAATATATACCATCATATATACCCGCCTGCGATCAGTGCCTCCGCGACGGCGAGGTCCTCCCGACTCGTGATCTTGATATTGCTCACGGAAGCCTGGACCATCCGCACCTCCACCCCCAGCCGCTCGACCATGGAGGCGTCGTCGGTGGGCGCCGGGCCACCCGCACGGCAGTGCTCGACTGCGCGCGCAAAGAGTTCGCGCGGGAAGATCTGCGGTGTTTGCGCGTACCACAGCGTCTCTCGCGCAGGCGTCTCCGCGATCACACCGTGGCCGGACGCCCGCTTCACGGTGTCGACCGCCGGAATGCCGGCGACCGCGCCGATTCCCCGGGCCGCGAGCTGAACGCAGGCGTCGATCGCCGCCGGTGGCGGAAAGGGCCGGGCCGCGTCGTGGACCGCGATCAGCCCGGCCTCCGATTTCAGGTGGCCGAAGGCATTCGCAACCGATTCGAAGCGGCTCGTCCCTCCCGGAATCACGCGCACGCGCCGGTCCCGGAACACCGGATCGAGCGCATCGGGTGGCGAGCCGAGGGCCACAACCACCTCCACAAAGTCGGGGCGCGCCAGAAACGGGCCCAGCGCGCGACCGAGGACGGAGCGCCCGGCCAGTTTGAGGAACGGCTTGCGCACACCGCCCATGCGCACGCCGGAGCCGGCCGCCGGAACCAGCAGCGCGACGGAGGTGTGGGTCAAGCCACGCCTTCCGCCGGCTCCGGGCCGCGGGAAACCGAGTCGAAGCGGGTGTAGGTCTTGTGGAAGTACAGGTCGACCATGCCGGTAGGGCCGTTGCGCTGTTTGGAGACGATCAGCTCCGCCTTTCCCTCCAGCGAGTTGCCGTCCCTGTCGGTGGGCCCGTGGTAGTACTCGGGCCGGTACAGGAACATCACGATATCGGCATCCTGTTCGATCGACCCGCTCTCGCGCAGGTCCGACAGCTGCGGCCGCCGGTCCGTCCTCTGTTCGGGGGCACGGCTGAGCTGGCTCAGCGCGATCAGCGGCACTTCCAGCTCGCGCGCCAGCGCCTTGAGCCCGCGCGAGATCTCCGAGACCTCCTGCACTCGGCTCTCCTTCCGCGCCGAGCCCGTCATCAGCTGCATGTAGTCGACGACCACCAGTCCGAGCTGGGCTTCGGCCTTGAGCCGCCGCGCCTTCGCCTTCATCTCCAGGACGTTGCCGGTCGGCGAGTCGTCGATCCAGATCGGAGCCGCGTTCAGGTGGCCGGCGGCCCGCGCGAGCCGGGGATACTCGTCGCCTTCGAGCCTCCCGCGCCGCAGCTTCAGCGCGTCCACCCGGGCCTCCGCGCAGAGAAACCGCTGGACGAGCTGCTCCTTCGACATCTCCAGACTGAAGATGGCGACGGGCACCTCGCGCTCGATTGCGACGAACTGGGCCACGTTGAGCACCCACGAGGTCTTCCCCATCGACGGGCGCCCCGCGACGATCGTCAGATCGCCGGGCTGGAGACCCGTGGTCATCCTGTCCAGCTCCTGGAAACCCGTCGCCAGCCCCGAGACCCCGTCGGGGATCTCCTGCAGCTGCTCGATCTGCTCGAAGGTGGGCCAGAGCACCTCCTTGATCCACACGAACCCCTCGCGTCCGCGCGACTGGGAGACGTTGAAGACCCGCTGCTCGGCCTGGTCGAGGATCTCCCCGACCTCGCGTTCGCCCGGGTCGTAGACGTCGCGCACGATCGTCTGGGCCGCGTCGATGAGCCTTCGCAGGACCGCCTTCTCCTGCACGATCCGCGCGTGGTACTCGATGTTGGCCGCGGTGGGGACCGCGTCGAGGAGCGAGGCCAGGTAGTCCAGCCCCCCCGCGCCCTCCAGCTCCCCGACCTTCTTCAGCTCCTCCGACACGGTGATGGGATCGATGACCGCACCGCGTTCGAAGAGGCGGGCCATGGCGCGGAAGAGGCGGCGGTGCGCCTCCCGGTAGAACATGGAATCGTCGATGAAGTCGACGACCCGGGGTGCGGCCTCCCCGTCGATCAGCATGCCGCCGAGGACGGATGCTTCCGCCTCCGGGGAGAAGGGAGGCTGGCGGTCGTAACCGGGGCTGTCAGGGGTCTGCTGGATTGGAATGGGCTCGCTCACCTGTCTCTCCCTTGCCCTGTACCGGGTGTCGCGCCGCGCGCCGACGCCATCGGCTACGACCCGTCCATGACCTGGCGCAGCAACTGCAGGTCGTCCCAGCCGAGCCGGTTCCAGCCGGGGTTCCGCAGCAGGGCCGCGGGATGGTAGGTCACCACCAGGGGCACTCCCTGATAACTGTACACTTCGCCGCGGAGCTTTCCCAATGGTTTTTTCGTTCCGGTCAGCCACTGGGCCGCGAACGTGCCGGCGGCCAGGAGCACCTCGGGGGACACCAGATCGATCTGGCGTTTGAGGAGAGGGGCACACGACTCGATCTCGTCGGGGAGGGGATTGCGGTTCCCCGGAGGCCGGCACTTGAGCACGTTGCAGATGTACACCGACTCTTTTCGCGACAGGCCGATGGACGCGAGCATCAGGTCGAGGAGCTTGCCGGCCTGACCGACGAACGGCAAGCCGGTCGCGTCCTCGCGCGCCCCGGGCGCCTCTCCGACCACCATGACTCGCCCCGAGGGGTTGCCGTCGGCGAAGACGACGTGCCGGCGACCCTCGGCGAGCCGGCAGCGGGTGCATGCAAGGGCCATTTCACGAAGGGCCTGGTAGTCGGCGGAACCGGCCTCGGGGAGGGAATGCGCGGCGGAGGGAGCTGCTGCGAGGCCACTCCTTTCCGCGGCGGAAGGAGTCACGGCGGGGAAGCCCCTTGCCGCGGCGGCCCCGCTGCCGGCGCCGGGCGCGGCCGAAGCGGCCCGGCCGTCGCCCACGGCCCCCCCTACACTCTCCGCCGCGCGCGGACCGCGCCTTGCGGCGGCGGGCGGCGACCGAAGGAGCGCAAAGAGCTTGCCCGGATCGAGAGCGTCGGGAACGACCGCCGGCTCTCCCATCCTGCGGCGCTGATCGAGGTACGCTGCCAGCCGGGCGCGGGTGTCGCTCACCGCCCCACCTCCCCCTTCTCCCGCAGCAGGTCCTCCACGGCTTCCAGGATCTCCCAGGCGGCGGCGAACTTCGACATCAGCGGGAACTCGCGCGGAGGGGCGTTCCGGCCCACCATCGTCACCCGGTTCGTATCCGTCTCGAATCCCGCATCCGGATCTCCTGCCGGGTTGGCCACGATGAGATCGAACCCCTTCGCGGCGAGCTTCTCCGTCGCGCGGGCGACCAGATCGGATGTCTCCAGCGCGAACCCCACCCCGACGCTCCCCGGCTTCATCCGCGCGGCGCACTCGGCCGCGATGTCCGGGTTGCTCACCAGGTCCAGCGAGAGCGCGTCTCCGGTCTCGGCCCGCTTCAGCTTCCCGGGACGCGGCGAATTCGGCCGGTAGTCCGCGACCGCGGCCGCGTGCACCGCGACGTCCACCCCCGCCACCCGCGCCAGCACGGCTTCGCGCATCTCGCGGGCGGTCTCGACGCCGACCACCTCCACACCCCATGGCGCGGCCACCGCCACCGGCCCCGTCACCAGCGTCACCTCCGCCCCCCGCAGCCACGCCGCGCGCGCCAGCTCGGCCCCCATCCTTCCCGACGACCGGTTGCCCAGGTACCTGACGGCGTCCACCGGCTCCCGCGTCCCCCCGGCGGTGACCAGCACGCGCTTCCCGGCCAGGGTGCCACCACCCGCCAGTGCCCGCCCCACCACGTCCGTGATCGCGTCCGGCTCGGCCATGCGCCCCGGCCCGCTCCCCTCGCCCGCCGCGAGCCGCCCCTCTGCGGGGCCGACCCGCAGGTACCCCAGTTCCTCCTCGAGGTGGGCGAGGTTCCGCCGCGTGCGGGGGTCCGCGAACATGCGGTCGTTCATGGCGGGGGCCACGACGACGGGGGCGCGCGTCGCCGCGAGGACGGTCGTAAGCAGGTCGCTGGCGCGCCCGCTCGCCGCGCGCGCGATGAAGTCCGCGGTCGCGGGGGCCACGCACACGCAGTCGGCGTCCCGGCCCAGCGAGATGTGCAGCGCGGCCTCCCGGGCCGCGAAGAGGTCGATCAAGGGTCCGCGCCCCGTCACCCCCTCGAACGACAGCGGCGCGACGAACCTTCGGGCCGATCCGGTCAGTACGACATCGACGGCAGCCCCGAGGAGGGTCAGGTCACGCGCGACCTGGACGGCCTTGTACGCGGCGATTCCCCCGCAGACCCCCAGAACGACGGTGCGCCCCTCCCAGGGCGGACCGGGCTCGTGGGGGCCGCCGGGCGCCACGGACCGCTATTCGGCTTCGGGACGGCGGCGCCTCAGGAGCCGGTATTCCACCTGGCCCGAGGTGATCGCTTCGAGGGCGCGCGTGGAGAGCTTCTTCTGGTCGGAGAGCTGGATCGCCCCTTCGGGCAGACGGTTGAGTTCGCGCGCGTACTTCGCCGCCACGAGCACTCCCTGGTACTTGCTCTCGTTGTGGTTGGCGATCTCTTCAGGGGTGAAGACTCTCATTTCTCTCACTTGGCTATGCTCCTTGATCGGCGGAATCGGCCCCGCCGGCCGCATCCAGACGCTCGATCTCGGCCCGTGCGCCCGCATCGAGCGCGTGGCGGAGAGACGCGAATCCCCGGCCCCCGCCACGGTCGGAGCCGACCCCCTTCACGAGGGCCAGCACCTCGTCGGCGGCACGGTCCAGATCGGCATTGACAACGAACTGGCCGAAGGACGGCGCCTCCGCGAGCTCCTGCAGCGCCGTGCGGAGGCGCCGCGCGATCTCCCGGGGTGACTCCGTCCCCCGCCCCGCCAGCCGGTCGATCCATTCGTCCGGTCCGGCGGGGAGAATGAAGATAACCAAGGCGGACTCGGCGCGCCTCATCACCTGCCGCGCGCCCTGAATGTCGATGTCCAGGACGATGACCGGGCCGCGCTCTCGCACCGGAACCAGATTGGCCGCGGGGGTTCCGTAGCGCTCGCCGTGGACTTCCGCCCACTCGGCGAACTCGCCGGCGCGGACCATTCGATCGAAGTCGCGACGCAACACGAAGTGGTAGTCGCGGCCGTCCTCCTCACCGGCACGCGGCCTGCGCGTCGTGGCGGACACCGAAAGCGCGAAGCGCCCCGGGTTCCGCTCCACCAGGCGCGCGGCGATGGTAGTCTTCCCCGCCCCCGACGGGCCGACCAGCACGAGCGGTCCATGGGTCGCCCCCCCCGCACCTGCGGGCGGCGATGCATCCACGCTCGACCGCTTCGCCGACCCGCTCACTCCACATTCTCCAGCTGCTCCCGGAGCCGCTCCAGCTCTTCCTTGATCGCCACCGCCGCTGCCGAGATCGAGGCGTCGTTGGCCTTCGCGCCCACCGTGTTCGCCTCCCGGTGCATCTCCTGCACCACGAAGCCGAGCCGCTTGCCCGCCGTCCCGGTCCCGGATCCACCTGCGGCGTCCAGCGTCTCCACGAAGAGGGCGACGTGGGACCGCAGCCGCGCCACCTCTTCTGCAATGTCCCACTTTTCCGCCAGGTAGGCGATCTCGCGGGCAAGCCGTTCCTCGTCGGTGCCGACGTCGCCGGCCAGCGTCTCCACGCGTTCACGCAGGCGGTCCCGCTCCCGCACGAGGCGCTCCGGCGCGAGGGCCTCAATCGCCTCCGTCCCGGCCTCGACCCGGCCAACCGCCCGGCGCAGCTCCTCCTCCAGCCGCCCCCCCTCCGCCTCCCGCATCCCGGCCACGCCCGCGAGCGCGGCCTCCACACAGGCCATCAGCCCCTCCTCATGCGGCGCTTCGCCCTGGTCCCCCTCGCCCGGCGGCACCTCGGACCCGAGCACGCCGGGCAGCGCGGCCAGCGCCGCCAGGTCGAGCCGGTCCTCCACACCGAGTTCCGCCCCGGCCCGGCGCAACAGCTCGACGTAGCCCCGCGCCCGCTCCAGATCCAGCACCGGTCTCCCGGGGTCGCTCCGGCCGGGGCTCTCGCACGTCACCGACAGCGACACCGAGCCCCGCCTGAGCACTCCGCGCACCCGCTCCATCACACCGGGCCGCATCCCCTCCCACCCGCGCGGCAGGCTGGCCGAAACGGTGAGGTGGCGGTGGTTCACCGTGCGGATCTCCGCACGCAGCACGCGGCCGTCCGGCAGCGCGACCTGCGCGGTTCCGTACCCCGTCATGCTTCGGATCATTGCCGACCCCGACTCAGTTCCAGAACGTCCAGCGGACCCCGTAGAACCCGCGAGTGATGGGGAGCAACCTGCCCGGGACATCCTGATTGTTGCGCCGGAAGGTGATGTTTTCGACCGTCGCGAAGATGTTGAGGTTCAGCACGCGAAGCTGCAGCCGGAAGTACCAGTCCTGATAGAACGGCACCACCGAGGGGATGCCAGCGGGGTTCTCGGAAGCCGGGTCCACCGCCGCGCCAGGGCCGGCCGCGTCGGGATCCGGCCGGGGCACCTTCATCTCCGCGCGCCCGCGGGCGCCCAGGTCGACCCACACCTCGAAATTCCCCGTCGGGAAGTACTGCCGGTGGAAGGTGAAGCTCCCCCGGTACTGGTGCTCGGGAAAGTACAGCAGTCCGGCCACCGCCGAGTCCTCCGCCTCCCAAAACTGGACCTCACCCAGGAAGTAGAGGCCGCGCGGCCACAGCGGGATGCTTCCCGTCATCTCCAGGCCGCGCCGTTCGGGTTGCGGCAGCACCAGCCCGCCCCGGTCGAAGAGAAGCTGCGTGGGCCAGATCGAGTCGGCCGCGGCGGAGATCATGGCGCCCGTAACCTCGATGTCGCGCCAGGCGAGCCTGATCCCCAGGCGGGTTCCGCTGCGGTCCGTGAAGCGGCTGGCCGGGCCGGTCACCGAGTCGGGGTCGATCGTGGTGGTGTCGGGATCGCCCGGGTTCATCAGTGTGTCCGGCTCGGGCGGCGGCAGCGGCTTCAGGTAGGGAACCGAACGCGTTCCGCCCCCCCTTTCCGCGAAGAGAGCCACGTACGAGATCGGCGTCACCCAGGCGCTCAGGTCGAACGACTCGCCGGTCGCCTGGTCCCACGACTCCCGTCTGGCCCGTGCGGTCACGCCCCCCCATTGCGGCCACACCGCGGAGAGCTCCGCCGCGAGCTCGCGGTCCGCAACCCCCTCACCGTCGTTGAAACGGGCCGTGGCGCGGCCCCACAGGCCGCCCCGCGCTACCGAAAAGCGCACGCCGGACTGGCCCCGCGACTCCGCAGTGAAGGGGAAGGACTCGAGGCTGTCGCCCGCGACGACGGACGCCCCGGTGCTCCAGGCCTCCGCCAGGAATCCGTCCACCGGGGTCCACCGGCCCTGCACCGTCCAGTCGGAGCGGCTGACCGACCCGGGGTCTTCCGTAAAAACGTCGCGCTTCGTCCCCATGCGACGGTACTCGAAGCCCATTCCTGCCCGGTCGCCCCGGTGCAGGCTGTAGCGGAGCCAGCCGCCGGTCACTGCACCCGGCGTGTCCCGTCCACCGGTGTCGAGCCGCTCCAGCCCGAGGGTCATCTTCCCTCTCAGCGCCCGGGGGTATGAGAAGGTGGCGCGCAGCATGTTGGTGTCGAGGTCGCCGGTACCGGCTTCGATCAGCGACATGGGCCGCGGGCTGGAGTGGACGTACCGCGAAAGATGGACCTCCAGGCCACCGGGTCTCCGGATGACGCGGACGCCGCCCAGTCCCGACACCGGAATCCGTGTAAGGTCGGCAACGGATCCCTCGAGCGGGAGGTGTTCGGCCCCGTCGTAGTACAGGCGCAGCCCTCCCCCGGAATGTCCCACCGGAAACACGGTGGCCGCCGCCCCGTAGTCTCCGCTCCGGACCGAGACCAGCCCGGGGATGTCGGCCAGGAGTTCCCACACGGTCTGCGCGCGCGAGCCCATCAGCGCCTCCCGATCCCACTCCCAAACCCCGGTCAGGTTCCCCGCCGGAGTGGGATCGGGGAGCGTCGGCAGAACCGGCGCCGGGGCGATGCTGTCGGCGGCCAGGGTGTCGGCGCCGGGCGATTCCCGGCCGGCGGAGTCGGCGGCAAGGGAGTCCGCGACCCGTGTCGAATCCTGCAGCGAGTCGGGGTCCGCACGGAGTGAATCCGGCGGGTCCTGCGCGGCCGCGGCGGCCGGAAGCAGGACGGCGAAGAGCGCAGCGGCGGCCAGGCGGGTCATGACGATGCCCTCGCCCGCACCCATTCGAGGAGCAGCCGGCAGGGGCGGCCGAACGGTCCGTTGCGCAGGTACGGCTTCTTCGTGCTGCCGTAGGCCGTTCCGGCGATGTCCAGGTGTGCCCAGGGGGTGCCGCCCGTGAATTCGGAGAGGAAGCAGGCGGCGGTGATGGTGCCCGCCGGGCGCCCGCCCACGTTCCTGAGATCGGCCACCCCGCTCTTCAGTTGCTTGCGGTACTCCGGGCCCATCGGGAGCGGCCAGCACGGCTGCGCCGCCGCGTCCCCTGCATCGCGCAACTCCGCAATCAGCTCCTCGTCGCTGCCCAGCACCGCCGAACGGTGATGCCCCAGCGCGACTACGACCGCGCCGGTGAGCGTCGCGCAGTCCACGATCGCGGCCGGACTCCAGCGGGCGGCGTAGTCCAGCGCGTCGGCGAGGATCAGGCGTCCCTCGGCGTCGGTGTTGATCACCTCGATCGACTTGCCCGCGCGGCTGCCGATCACATCGCCCGGCTTCGTCGCCGACCCGCTCAGCAGGTTCTCGGAGCTGGGCACCAACCCGACCACGTTGACGGGAAGTCCCAGTCGCCCCACGGCCCACATCGCGCCCATGACCGCGGCCCCGCCGGACATGTCGTACTTCATCTTCTCCATGCCCTTCGCGGGCTTGATCGAGATGCCCCCCGCGTCGAAGGTCAGCCCCTTCCCCACGAGCACCAGCGGCGCTTCGCCAGGCTCCGCGCCCCGGTGCCTCAGCACGATCAGCCGCGGCTCCTCGTCCGACCCCCGCGACACGGCAAGCAGCGCCTCCATCCCTTCGGCCTTCAATTCCGCGGGGCCGAGAACCTCTGCCTCGAGCCCGGCCTCGTCCGCGATCCGCCGCGCCTCGCCGGCCAGGTGGGAGGGCGTGGCGATGTTCCCGGGCCGGGCCTGCAACGTTCGCGCCCGGTTCTCGCCGGCCGCGAAGGCGTGACCGAGGCGCACCGCCTCCTCGAGTTCTCCCGAAGGTGCCGCCACCACCACCGCCGACTCCACCGGCGGAGGGCGGGCTCCGCCGGCCCCTGAACCCTGTCCGGCCGCTGTGCTCGCCCCAGCCGTCGCGCCCTCCCCGTTCGCTGCACCTTCTCCGTCGGCTGCGCCCTCCCAATCCTGGCTCGTATTAACATCTGACGCGGCCGCACATGAGACGCGTGGAGGTGTCGGTGGTGGGCGTATGGTTAAAAAAAGAGTTGGGGGG
>VXLT01000004.1 GCA_009841475.1 Gemmatimonadota bacterium | reverse complement strand
CCCCGACCACCCCGCCCCCCACCACGGCGACCGCGACGCCTGCCAGATGATGATGGCGTGCGGCGCGGCCTCGATTCGCGCCGTCCGTGCAGTGGCGGTCGCGCGCATTCCCGCCCCCTTCGTTCGCGCGGCCTCCTTCGCGGCCGCCATCCCCGTCGCCGCCGACCTGGCGGTCGAGACTCCCCCGCCTCGCCTCACGGTGTGATCGCCGGCGCTCCCACCCGGAGCACACACGCTTCACAGTGCCGGGCAGCTGTTCCACCCAGGCTTTCCCGTTGGGCGGAACCGGTCACCCCGACCCATCCATGGCGAGGCAACCATGTACATCACGCGAACCATGGCGGTCGCTTTCGCGATCGCCGTCCCGCTATACATCGACGCGGCGCCCGCCGCCGCCCAGACGCCGTCCTACACCGCCAACGGTGACCCTGCGCTCGCTGCGCTGATCGCAGGCGCGCTGGAGGGCAACCCGCGCGTGCGCGGCTCGTTCCTCGAGTACCAGGCGGCCCGCGCGCGCATCTCCCAGGCTTCGACCCTGCCGAACCCGGCGGTGTCGTTCACCCAGCACCTGATGGGCGCCCAGACGCGGGTCGGGCCTCAACTGTCGAACATCTCCGTCAGCCAGGCACTGCCCTGGTTTGGCACGCTCTCGGACCGCCGGGAGATTGCCGCGGTCCAGTCGGACATCCGGAACCAGTCCTATGCGGAGCAGAGGGCCGAGGTCATCCGGCATGTCAAACTCGCCTGGTACGACCTCGCCTACCTCGATCAGGCACTGCGGATCACCGAAGAGGAGGAGCAGCTCCTCCTCCACTATGAGGCGCTGGCCCAGGCCCGCTATTCGCAGGGCTTCGGCCAGCAGCAGGAGGTCGTGAAGCTGCAGGCGGAGGTCACGCGGGTTCTGAACCGCAGACAGGAGCTGCTGCGGCAGCGCACGGACTTCGAGGCGGCGCTGAACGTGCTGGCCAACCGGCCGGTGGATACCCCGGTGCCGCCGGTGGAGATCGGTGAGCGACCGGCGGTGGACCTCGACGAGGAAGCCCTGCACGGCACCGGGCTCGGCGCGAGACCCGAAGTCAGATCGGCCCGTCTGCGGATCGAGAGCGGCGGGACCGAAGTGCGTCTCGCACGTCGCCGCTACCGGCCGGATTTCACCGTGGGCGTCGCTTGGGGGAATGTGCTGGGGCGCCGGGACGAGCCGGGCCGCCTGAATCCGCCGCCGGGCAATGGCCGGGACACGTACAGCCTCACTTTCGGCGCGAGCGTTCCGGTCTTCAGGTCCAGCTACGACGCGGGGGTTCGCGAGGCGGCCGCGCGACTGTCGGCCGCCGAGGAGGCCTACCAGGACGCGGCAAATGGGGTGGCGTTTGCGGTCCGCTCCACGGCCTTCCGGCTAACGACGATCGAGGGGCAGCTGGCGCTCTTCGAGGACGCGCTTCTCCCGCAGGCCGAGCAGGCGCTCAGCGCGACCGAGGAGGCGTATTCGGCGGGGGTCACGGGCGTGCTCGAGCTGCTCGACAGCGAAGAGATGCTCCTGGACGTGCGCCTCGGACTTGCACGCCTGCAGGCCGACTACATGAAGGCGCTGGCAGAGATGGAACGGGCCATCGGCTCGGCTTTCCCGGAGGAAGGATCATGAGGAACAGGACTGGAATGCGAGGAGCGGTGCTGGTTGCGATCGGCGTCCTGATCGGCGTGGGGGCGACCGCGTGGCTCATGCGGGACGGGAGCAGCGGCGAACAGATGGGCGTGGATCACGAAGGGATGGCGGGGGAGCACGCGGGCATGGAGATGGGCGGCATGACCGATCCGGGCATGGATCCGCCCGCCGGCGAGGGCGACGCCGGCCAGCAAGCCGCCGGCGAGCGCGACCCCGGCGAACGCGAAATCCTCTACTGGCGGGCCCCCATGGACCCGAACTACACCTCGGACCGGCCGGGGAAGTCCCCAATGGGGATGGACCTGGTCCCGGTCTACGCGGACGAGGCAATGGCCGGTGGCGACCCGAGGGACGGCGCCGGCACCGGAATCCGCGTCAGCCAGGCCTTCCTGCAGAACTTCGCGGTGCGCACAGCCATGGTGCACCGCGGCGCGCTGCCGGTCTCCATCCGCACGGTTGGCATCCTCGCGCACAACGAGGAGCGTGTGGTCTCGGTTCAGACCAAGTACGAGGGCTGGATCGAGCGCGCCAGCGTCAACAACGTCGGCGAGACGGTCGAGCAGGGCGACGTGCTCTTCGAGATCTACAGCCCGCAGCTGGTCACGACGCAGCGCGAGTTCCTCGGCGCGATGGAGTACGTGGGGCGACTGCGGGACGGCGGAGCGTATCTGGAGGCCGTCGAGCGCGCGGAGTCGCTTCTCGAGGCCGCCAGGGAGCGGTTGCTCTACTGGGACATGACCCCCGATCAGATCGACGAGCTCGCCGAGTCGGGGGAAGTTGCGCGCACCGTGCGGGTCTTCGCGCCCGCGTCCGGCTTCATCGTCGAGAAGATGGGCGACTCGATGGAGGGGATGAAGCTCGGGCCGGGCATGACGGTCCTCAAGATCGCCGACCACACCACCCTCTGGGCCGAGACCGAGTTCTACGAGGATGACCTGCGGCACGTCCGCGAGGGTCAGGCGGTCGTGATCGAGGCCGACGCCTTCCCGGGGCGGGAGTGGAGCGGCCGGATCCTCTTCTTCCGGCCCGCGGTGAACCCGCAGACGAGGACGCTCACCGCGTTCGTCGAGGTCGCCAACCCCGACCTGCGGCTCCGGCCGATGATGTACGTCAACGTGACGGTGCGGACGAGCGGGGCGGTGGACGCGGTGATGGTGCCGTCGGAGGCGGTCCTGCACAGCGGGACGCGCGCGGTGGTGGTGGTGGCGAGGGGGGGCGGGGTCTTCGAACCGCGCGAGGTGGTGCTGGGGACGGAGAGCGAGGGGATGCAGGAGGTGGCGTCGGGGCTCGCCGAGGGCGAGATGATCGTGGTTTCGTCGCAATTCCTGATCGACTCGGACGCGAATCTCCGGGCGGCGATTTCGCAACTGCTGGGCAGCGCAGAAGAGGGACCCGAGCCCGACTCGGCGGCTGCAATGCCGCACCGCCACTGAGGAGGCCCGGCCATGTTCACACGCATCATCGACTGGTCGATCAGGAACCGGCTTCTCGTCGTCCTCGGGGCCGTCGCGGTCGTCGCCACGGGCACGTTCTCCCTCACCCGCACGCCCATCGACGCGATCCCCGACCTCTCCGACGTCCAGGTCATCATCCAGACGGAGTATCCGGGCCAGGCCCCGCGCATCGTCGAGGACCAGGTCACCTATCCGCTCACCACGCAGATGCTGGCGGCGCCCTTTGCGCAGGTGGTGCGCGGCTATTCGTTCTTCGGCGTGTCCTTCGTGTACGTCATCTTCGAGGACGGGACGGACCTCTATTGGGCCCGAAGCCGGGTCCTCGAGTACCTCAGCTCGATCGCCGGGCAGCTCCCGCCGGGGGTGACGCCGGAGCTCGGCCCCGACGCGACCGGCGTCGGCTGGGCCTACATGTACGCGCTCAGGTCCGACCGGCACGACCTGGGCGAACTGCGCTCGATCCAGGACTGGTTCCTGAAGTACGAGCTGACGGCGATCCCGGGAGTTTCGGAGGTCGCCAGCGTGGGGGGCTTCGTGCGCCAGTACCAGATCACGGTCGATCCGAACCGGCTGCGCGCGTACGGCCTGCCGATCTCCACGATCCGCACCGCGATTCAGGAGAGCAACAGCGACGTGGGAGGCGGGCTGATCGAGGTTGCCGAGAAGGAGTTCATGATCCGCGGGCTCGGGTACATCCGGTCGGTGGACGACATCCGCCGGATCGGGCTCGGCGTGGGGCCGGACGGAACGCCGATTCTCGTGGAGGACGTGGCGCGGGTGACGCTGGGACCCGAGAGCCGCCGCGGGCTGGCGGAGTGGAACGGGGAGGGGGAGACGGTGGGGGGGATCGTGGTGGTGCGGCCCGGCGCGGACACGCGGCGCGTGATCCGGGACGTGCGGGCCCGGCTGGACGAGATCGGGCCGGGGCTTCCCGAGGGGGTCGAGATCGAGGTTGCGTACGACCGCACTTCGCTGATCGACCGCGCGGTGGGGAGCATTCGCACCAGCCTCGTCCAGCAGCTGCTGATCGTGGGACTGGTGTGCCTCATCTTCCTCTTCCACCTGCGCAGCGGAGTGGTGGCCGTGATCGCCCTGCCGGTGGGGATCCTGCTGGCGATGATCGTGGTGCGGGTGCAGGGGCTGACCCTCAACATCATGTCGCTGGGGGGGATCGCGGTGGCGATCGGGACGATGGTCGACGCCGGGATCGTGATGGTCGAGAACGCGCACAAGCACCTCGCGCAGGACGGCGGGAAGAGGCCGCACTGGGAGATCATCGCGCGCGCGGCGAGGGAGGTCGGCCCGTCGCTCTTCTTCGCGCTGCTGGTGATCACGGTGTCGTTCCTGCCGGTATTCACGCTGGAGGCGCAGGAGGGGCGGCTCTTCAAGCCGCTTGCGTTCACGAAGACGTACGCGATGGCGGCTGCGGCGCTGCTCTCGGTGACGCTGGTGCCGGTGCTGGTGGGGTACTGGGTGCGGGGGAAGGTCCGCCCCGCGGGTAGGACGCCGGTGGGGCGGCTGCTGGCCGGGGCGTACTGGCCGGTGCTGGGGTTCGTGCTGCGTTTCCGCCGGTGGGTGATTGTAGCCGCCGTGGCCGCGCTCGCCGCGACCATCGTGCCGCTATCCCGCCTCGGCTCCGAGTTCATGCCGCCGCTCTGGGAGGGCGACCTCCTCTACATGCCCACGACGCTGCCGGGCGTCTCGATCACCGAGGCGCGCGAGATCCTGCAGCAGACGGACCGCATCATCTACACCTTCCCCGAGGTCCGGCACGTCTTCGGGAAGGTCGGACGCGCCGACTCCGCCACCGATCCCGCGCCGCTGTCGATGATCGAGACCACGATCGCGCTCAAGCCGCGCAGCGAGTGGCGGTCCGGAATGACGCCGGACAGGCTGATCCAGGAGCTGGACGCGGCGCTGCGCATTCCGGGGCTCACGAACGCCTGGACGATGCCGATCCGGAGCCGCATCGACATGCTCTCGACCGGAATCCGCACGCCGGTGGGGATCAAGATCGCGGGGCCCGATCTCGCCGAACTGGAGCGCCTGGGGCGCGAGGTCGAGGCCGTGGTGCGGGACGTTCCCGGCACGGCGAGCGTGTACGCCGACCGGGTCATGGGCGGCAACTACCTCGACTTCGGAATCGACCGCGAGGCGATCGCGCGCCACGGCCTGACGGTGCGCGATGTCCAGGAGGTGATCCAGACCGCGATCGGCGGGATGAACGTGACGACCACGGTCGAGGGGCTGGAGCGCTACCCGGTCAACCTGCGCTACAGCCGTGAGCTGCGCGACGATCTCCCCGCGCTGAGGTCGGTCCTGGTCGCGACCCCGGAGGGCCACCAGGTGCCGCTCGGGCGCCTGGCGAGCATGGAGTACGTGGTCGGCCCGCCCAGCATCAAGAGCGAAGGCGCGAAGCCGAACGCCTGGGTCTACATCGACATCCGCGACATCGACATCGGCAGCTACGTCGAGTCGGCGCGTGAAGCGGTCGCGGCGGCGGTCGCGCTGCCCCCCGGCTACACGCTCTCCTGGAGCGGCCAGTACGAATACCTGGAGCGCGCGCAGGGGCGCCTGATGTACGTAGTCCCGCTAACTCTCCTGCTGATCTTCGTCCTCATCCAGCTGACCACCCGGTCCGTCACGGAGACCTTCCTGGTGCTCCTGGGCGTCCCCTTCGCGGTCGCCGGCTCGTTCTGGCTGCTGCACATCCTGGACTACGACCTGAGCATCGCGGTGTGGGTCGGGATCATCGCGCTGGCCGGCCTCTACGCCGAAACCGCGATCGTCTTCCTGCTCTACCTGAACGTCTCGGTGCGCGACTACGCCGAGCGCGGCCTCCTCACCGACCGTGCCGCGCTCGCACACGCCATTCGGCGCGGCTCCGTCCAGCGCGTCCGCCCCATCATGATGACGATCGCGACCGACGTGTTCGGGCTCCTTCCCATCATGTGGAGCGCGGGCGCAGGCGCCGACGTGATGAAGCGGATCGCGGCGCCGCTGGTGGGCGGCGTGGTCACGTCGGGAGCGGTGGTGCTGCTGCTCTTCCCGGTGGCGTTCTACCTGTGGAAGGCACGGGGTTTGCGGTGAGAGCCAACGCTAACCCGCCCCCGGGCCAGCCCCGTTCTCGGCCACCGCCTCCGCTCCATACCGCTCGATCGCGGCAAGCGTCTCCCGCACATCGTCCCAGGTGGTGGTGTGGTTCAGGATGCAGAGCCGGAGCGAGAACGTGCCGTGCAGACGAGTGGATGACATGAAGGCCCGCTCGTTCCAGAAAACGCTCGCGAGAACGTGCCGATTGATCTCCGAGAGAGCCGGCTCGTCCAGATCGCCGTCTCTCGGATTGACCCTGAAGCAGACGATCCCCAGCGACGCGGGGTTCATGACCTCGAGAGTCGGGCTGGCCCGGATGTAGGCCTCGGCCCGGTCGGCCAGCTCCATCCCGTTCGAGACGGCTCTGCGGAAGGCTCTCATCCCGAATGTCTTCACCGACACCCAGATCTTCAGCGCGCGCACCGAGCGGCTCACCTGGGGACCCCGGTCCGAGAAATTGGGATGACCGGCACCCCAGATCGTGTCCTGGAGCATGTCGTGAGGGACCCCGAATGCGTCTTTGAGCGTGCTCACGTCCTTCACCATGAGACAGCCGGCCTCGTACGGCTGGAAGAGCCACTTGTGGGCGTCGAGACCGACGGAATCGGCGCGCTCCATTCCCTTGAGAAGTCGTCGGCCACGATCCGTGATCACCGCGAAGCCGCCGTACGCGGCATCGACGTGAAGCCACATGCCTTCCGCTTCGCAGTAGTCCGCCATCTCATCCAGCGGATCGATGGCGCCGGTGCTTCCCGCCCCGGCGTTGGCACAAACGGCAATGGGGTTCAATCCGGCAGCGCGGTCATCGGCCACCGCGCGACGGAGTGCTTCCATGTCCAGTCGGAAGCGGCTATCGCTCGCAACCAGGCGAATGTCTGCCGGCCGTACGCCGACAACCTTGGCCGCCCGAATCTGGGCGCTATGGCTCTGATCGCTCATGTAGACGGTCGGGCGGCCCGGACTGCCAGCCGCCTCGCGAGCCGCGACCAGGGCCGTGATCGCGGCGACGGAACCACCGCTGGTCAGAAGCCCGCCCGCACCCTCCGGGTAGCCGATCCAGCACCGGATCCAGTCGATGACCACCAGCTCAAGCTGGCTGGGGCCGCTCGAGGTGAGCCAGGTGCTCTGGTTGACCTGGTGTCCCGCGACCAGAAAATCGGCCAGCACGCCGGGCCAGGTGGTCGAGGCGGGTATGAAGCCGAAGAAACGCGGGTGATCGATGCGGGCCGCGAGGGGCAGGATCTGCTCCGCAGCGCTGGTCAGCACCCCCGCCGCCGGTCGTCCATCCTCCGGAGGCGGCTCCATGAGCTGCTCCTCGAGGGTCTCCTTGAAATCTCCCTCCCAGGCACGTTCGCCGGGCAGGTTGTCCATCCTGCTGACCAGGAGTTCGGCGACCACACGGGCCAGCTGGAGCATCTGGTCACGCTCCATCTGCAGGTCGTTGGACGCTCCCGGGCCGAGCCCGCCCGACCCCGGGGCGGCACCGGTCATGCCCACGGTCGGCTTGCGGTCGCCGCCTTTCGCTGGTGACTCCTTCTCATGGACGCTCACCCGGGCAACCTGAGCGCCACCAGCCTCCCGGGCCGCCCCACCTGCACCACAATGTGCTGTTGGCCATCATGGCTGTACGTCATCATCCCGTACTGGCCGGCCCCCGGCATCTCGACGGTGCCGACCATCTCGCCCGTGAGCTTGTCGTAGGCGTCCAGCACCGCGGGCCCGCCCGACCCGCGGGTCGCGTAGAGCAGGTCGCCCGCCACCATCTGGATCGACAGCCCGCCGCCTCCCGCGCGCGACAGGTCGGCGCCCTGCGTGGCCGGGTGCTCGCGGATCGCTTGCGACACCTCGCCAACCGGGATCCACCAGAGCCGCTCGCCGGTGTTCATGTCGTAGGCGGAGAGCCGGTTGTAGGGCGGCTTCCACATCGGGAGCCCCTGAACGCGGGGCAATCCACCCCCGCCCCCGCCGGCGACCCATTGCGATACGGTGAGGCCCGTGGTTCCGGGATCATCGGGGTCGTCCGCATCGACGCCCGGCATGATCCGGCCCCCGCTGCAGTTGCGCCGGTGGGAAGCGTAGAGGATGCCCGTCGTGGGGTCGAGGGTGGCGGGGTGCGTGATATTGAGCCCGCCGTAGCAACGGACGTTCTGTCGCACGGGACCGTCGTACCCGACGTGCAGCCACGGCACGAACGGCCCCCCGACCCGGTAGTTGGCCATAATCTCCATCGCCTCGGCACGCAGCTCCGGGGTGAAATCGATCACGTCGTCCTCGGGCAGTCCGATGGGCTCCATCGGCTCCGGCCAGGTCGGCACGGGCTGGGTAGCCGCCGTCCAGTTGCCGGGTACCTCGGTCTGGACCACCGGCACGTCCTCGATCGGCCAGACCGGGTCGCCCGTCTCGCGGTTGAAGGCGAAGATCAGGCCGGTCTTGGTAGTCTGGATCACCGCCGGAACCGCCTGCCCGTCCACCGTCAGGTCCACGACGATCGGCACGTTGGGCAGGTCGTAGTTCCACTGGTCGTTGCGGACGATCTGATAGTGCCACACCCGCTCGCCGCTGGACGCGTCGAGGGCGATGACGCTCGTCGAAAACAGGTTGTTTCCCGGACGGAAGCCCCCGAAAAAGTCGATCGTCGGCGGATTCGTGGGGATGTAGACGATCCCGCGCTCGTAATCGGCGGACATCGGTGCCCACGACGACACGTCGCCGGTGTACTGCCAGGCGTCGTTCTCCCAGGTGTCGTGCCCGAACTCGCCGGGGCGCGGGATGACGTGGAACTTCCAGCGGAACTCGCCGGTCCGCGCGTCGAAGCCCAGGATGTCGCCCGGCACGTTCTCGATGCGCGTCTGGTTGTACCCCTGCTCGGCGGAGTTGCCGACCACCACCACCCCGTCGATCACGATCGGCGGCGACGAGGTCGTGATGTAGCCCAATTCACGCGGTATCCCGTAGTCAGGATCGTATTCCTGCTCTGTATCCATCCACTGGCCCCACCCGTCCAGGAGGGGCGGCAGCATGTCCACAACGCCCGTTTCGGGGAACCCCTGGATGGGGACGGGCTGGCCGAATCCCTCGATGTGCCGCCCGGTCTTTGCGTCCAGAGCGTGCAGGAAGAAGGCGGGCGAGGTGTAGTAGATGACGCCGCGCCCGTCGAGTTCGCCGTAGGCCACGCCCTTCCCGTAGTTCTGGCGCATCGAGCGCTCCCAGCGGGTAGTGTGCGGCTCGCGGTACGTCCAGATCGTCTCGCCGGTGGCCGGATCGATCGCCGCGATGGTCCGTCGCTGCCCCGCCACCGTGTACAGGATTCCGTCGATGTAAGTGGGCGTGGACTTCATCTGCGGGTCGACGCCGGGGCCGAAGTTGTCGGCGCGCCAGACCCAGGCCACCTCCAGATCGCTGAAGTTTTCGGCGTTGACCTGGTTGACGGGCGAATACCGCGTCCCCCACGCGTCGGCGCTCTGGTAGCGCCACTCGCCGTCGGGATTCTGCCGCTGCTGGGCGGTGGCCGGGAGGGCGACGGCGGCCAGCACGGTCGGGCTGAACAGCAGGGCGGGGACGAGCATCCGGTAGCGGCGCATTGGAAAACTCCTCACGATGCGTGGAAGCAGCGATGGTCTCGGATCAGCATGGTACACTTCGCGCATCGTGAGCACCAGAACCCCGGCCCGCGCGCATCCTCGTGCCGTCTCGCGGATGGTGGCCGGCGCCGTCCGTTCGCGGGCTCCCTGGAGACCGCACGATGATGCCGATCGGACGCGATTTCACGGAATCGGCGACGCCGTCCACGGCTACCCAGCCAGCGGAACCAGCGCCGACTTCCGGATCGCCGAGTCCCTGGTCAGCAACGGGATCCGGTGAACGACGCTGGTCGCTGCGATAATCTCGTCGGCCGGATCGCCCCGGAAGTCCAGCGAGGTCGAGGCCCGGGCTACGGCCAGATCAATCGGCCACGAGTGGATGCGGCTGAGAGTGCGCACCACCTGCCGATCATCGAGGTCCAGTTCGATCCGGCCCAGCTTCGCGAGCTTCGCGATCTCCCAGTAGACGATGGCGGAGACCGACCACTGGTTGCGCTCCAGCAGTTGGCGCTCCTGCGCGCGCAGTTCGCCGCGAAGGGCGCAGATCAGGATGTGCGTGTCCAGGTTCAGCACCAGCAGCCCGTGGACAAAATCCCCCCGGCATTCGAGCGGCGATGCATCCACGCTGGACCACGGTGCCCACGCATTCGCAATGTCATGACAACTTTACCAAATGTCATGTCGCCTTTCTTCTCGGGTCTCTGAAGCACCGCTCTGCGTTACTCCTCGGACGAATAGCTCTGCTATGCGCCCTTCGTCGCTCCTTGCCAGCCCGACAGAGCGGCTGAGGTCCGAATCCCGGCAGGAAGTCACGTAA
>VXLT01000001.1 GCA_009841475.1 Gemmatimonadota bacterium | reverse complement strand
CGCCCTCCCCCGGGCCCCCGCAGTCCCCTCCTACGACCTCGACGATCTCGCCCGCCGCATCGACTGGACCCCCTTCTTCCGGGTCTGGGACCTCAAGGGCACCTACCCCGCCATCCTCTCCGACTCCGAAGTCGGCGCGCAAGCGACGAGCCTGCACGAGGACGCCCTCGCCCTCCTGCGACGCATCCGGCGGGAAGGCCTGCTGGCGGCCAGGGGAATCGCCGGCCTTTATCCCGCGAACACCGACGGCGACGACATCGTGCTCTACACCGACGAATCCCGCAGCGATCCCCTCGCCATCTTCCCCTGCCTCCGCCAGCAGTTCCGCAAGCCGGGCGGACGCCCAAACATCTCCCTCGCCGATTTCGTGGCCCCCGCCTGCTCCGGCGCGCGAGACTATGCCGGCGCATTCGTGGTGACCGCCGGCGAGGGTGTAGCCGAACTCTGTGCGGATTTCGAGGCCGCGGGCGACGACTACCAGAGCATCCTCGCGAAGGCCCTGGCCGACCGTCTCGCCGAGGCCTTCGCGGAGCGCCTGCACGAGCGGGTACGGGGCGAGTTCTGGGGGTATGCCACAGGCGAGTCGCTCACGAACAGCCAGCTCATCGCCGAGGAGTACGATGGCATTCGTCCGGCGCCCGGCTACCCTGCCAGCCCCGACCACTCCGAGAAGCAGACGCTGTTCCGCCTGCTGGGTGCCGAGCGGATCGGCGTGTCGCTCACCGAGAGCTGCGCGATGATGCCTGCGGCCTCGGTTTCGGGGCTGTACATCGGCCACCCGGACAGCTTCTACTTCGGCATAGGCCGGGTCGGGCGCGACCAGCTGGAGGACTACGCGGCACGAAAGGGGATGGCGGTGGAGGAGGCGGAGCAGTGGCTAAGGCCGAACCTGGCGGAGGAAGACGGTGGCTGACTACCTGGACGCGCCGCTCGGCGAGACCATGGCTACGTTTGTCGCCACGCAACACCAGAGATCGATCGTGCCTGACCCGAGGGCGCCTTCGCACCGGCCCAAGGCAACGGGCCCTGGCCTCCCAATCCCGGAGAGCACTCATGCCTGACCTGCGCTCCCTCCTCTCCGACGGCCGGGTCCACGTCCTGGATGGCGCGATGGGCACGATGCTCTACGACCGCGGCGTTTTCGTCAACGTCTGCTACGACGAACTCAACGCGACCCGCCCCGGCCTGGTGGAAGACGTGCACGGCGAGTACGTGCGGGCCGGCGCCGAGATCATCGAGACCAACACCTTCGGTGCGAATCCGGTGAAACTGTCGTCCTTTCGGCTGGAAGAGCGTACCGGGGAACTCAATCGCCTCGCGGCCGAGATCGCCGTTCGCGCGGCGGGCGGACGCGCGGCGGTCGCCGGCGCCATCGGCCCGCTGGGGATCCGGATCGAGCCGCTGGGACCGACATCGCGTGAAGAGGCCCGTGACTACTTTGGCCGCCAGGTGGACGGACTGCTGGAAGGCGGCGTTGACGGGTTCATCCTGGAGACCTTCGCCGATCTGGTCGAGCTGGAGCAGGCGTTTCGCGCCGTGCGCGACCGGTGCGACCTGCCGGTGATCGTCCAGGTCACCGTGGGCGAGGACCGCAAGACCACCACGGGCGCCTCCGCCCGGCAGGCCGCGCTGGCGGCCATGGAGTGGGGTGCCGACGCGGTGGGCCTCAACTGCTCGGTGGGTCCCGCCGTAGTGCGGGACGGCCTGGAGCAGATGGCCGAAATCACCACCCTACCCCTCGCCGCCCAGCCCAACGCGGGCCTGCCCCGCGCGGTCGGCGACCGCAAGATGTACCTCACCCGGCCTGACTACACGGCGCGGTACGCGCGCCACCTCATCGACGCGGGTGCCCGCCTCCTGGGCGGTTGTTGCGGCACGACCCCGGACCACATTCGCCTGATCAGCGAACGGGTCGCGGCGATCCAGCCCCGCAAGACCTCGGTGCGGGTGACGCGGGATGTGCTCCCCCACGCGGCCGCGCACCCCGCACCACCCCTCGCCGAGCGCTCCGGCCTCGGCCGCCGCCTCGCAACAGGGGAGTTCGTCAAGTCGGTGCGGGTGCTCCCCCCCCGCGGCTGGGACACGACCGCACTCGTCGAGGACTGCCGCGCCCTCGCCGCCGCCGGCGCCCACGTGATCGCCATCCACGAGGATCGCGGCGGCGCCCGGCTGGACGTGCTCGCCACCGCCTCGGTCATCGCGCGCACCTGTCCCGGCGCGGAGCCGCTCGTCCACTACACCTGCCGGGACCGCAAGCTGCCCCGCATGATGAGCGACCTCCTCGGCGCAGCCGCCACGGGCCTCCACAACCTCCTCCTCCTCACCGGCGACCCGCCTGGGCCCGGTCCGTACCCCGACTACCGGTCCGTCGTCGACATCGACTCGATCGGCCTCACCAATGTCGTAACGGGACTCAACACCGGCGTCGATCCTTCCGGCAGCGAGATTGGCGGCTCGGCGGGCCTCGTGACCGGGGTCGCGCTCAACCACACGGCCCGGGATCGCGAGCGGGAACTCGGGCGTTTTCACTGGAAGGTGGACGCGGGCGCGGACTTCGCCGTGACCCAGCCGGTCTTCGACGCTGCGCAACTGCGCGGATTCCTGGCCGAAATCGAGCAGAGAGTCCCCGTGATCGCAGGCGTCGTGCCGCTGGAGAGCGCCCGGCAGGCGGAGTTCCTGCAGAACGAGGTGCCGGGGGTCCACGTGCCGGACCGTGTGGTCGAGAGGATGCGCCGGGCGCAGGCGCGGGGAGCAGGCCGCGCGGCTGCCGAAGGCGTGGAGATCGCGCGGGAGATCTTGGGGGAGCTGCAGGGCGAGGTCGCCGGGATCCAAATCGCTGCGAACCGGGACGCGGTGGAAGCCGTGTTGGGGTCTACCCCGTGACCCCCCCGGCATTCGAGCGGTGATGCGTCCGCAAACTGGACCGCTCCGCCGACTCGGCCCCACCGTAATGTTCGCTTGGCAGAATGTCGTGTTCTCTTTACAATTCACGTCCTCAAAGCGCGCCTTTCGTTGCACTTCCGAACGATCGGACCGATGGCGCAACGGATATCGGGCGTTGCTCCTGACCGCCTTGATCGCCGGTTGCGACTTGCCCGGTTCGGCCCCGTGTGAAGTCACTGGCCCCAATGGACAGGTTGTCACAAACACGAGCGCCGGAGTCTGGCCTGCAGAGCTATCCTGGCGCGAAGTCTGGCGTGCCGGAGGTCTCAATGAAGGCGAGGTAATGGTCCGGCCGGCCGGAGTCGCAGTAAGTCCTGACGGAACCGTCGCCGTCGCGGACTGGGGCCTGGCCGAAGTCATCGTGATCGGCCCCGATGGAGAGTGGCGGGGGGCGGTTACGGCACGCGGCGAAGGGCCGGGCGAGGTCCGGGCGCCCGTGGCCGTGACCTGGGTAGATGCCGACAACCTCCTCATCCTGGACGTGAGCGCGTTCCGGATGGTCGCACTGGACCTTGCTTCCCGTTCGGCCGGCGTCACTCCAGTCGATCCGGCGTTTCTGTCGCCGGTGTTGGCGGCTGGCCAGGTCAGGTTCGTCGCGCTGCAGCCGGACCGGACGGTGTGGCTGGAGTTCCCCGGCCCGATTGTGGATGGCTGGGAGGAGCGATCCTTCGTCCGCTGGTCTCCAGACAGCCCCGTGAACGATACCGTCATGTGGTCCCGTGCCAGAGGGTTTGCGGGTGCGACGCTGGCCGCATGGCCGCGGCCGTTGCTGGGTGTGGGCGCGGAGACCTGGGTCGTCTCCGATCCGGACGGGAGCTACGAACTGGAGGTCTTCGGCCGGGATGGCACGAGCCTCGTTCGGTTCTGCCATACCGCGGACGCACTCCCGCTCTCGCCTGCCGAGCGGGGAGAGGATACCGATGCAGGCATGCCGGACGCATGGCGGGACGCCCTCCGCGCCCTCGGTAAACCGCCGAATCCGGCAATCATCTCCCGAATCGTCGTCGACCTGGACGGGCGGATCTGGACTCAGCGCGACCGCCCGCCGCCTGGTGCTTTCGACGGGCACGGGGCACCCGGAGCCATGTACGACGTATTCCTTCCGTCCGGGCGGTTTCTCGGCTCGATTCGCCTTCCGGACGAACACCGATTGATGGAAGCGAGAGGGCGCAGGGTGTGGACGCTCCACACCGGCATCCTTGGCGAATCCTCGATCGTGGCACTCGAAATCGATGGGCTCCAGGATATGCGATAGGGTATGGCGCCGGCGCCTACTTCATCAGCCGGTACATTCTCACGTATTCCACGCCGATTTCGTCGCGCCAGACTCCAAGGATGTAGTCGTCGCCGATCTCGAAGCTCACAGGGAGCCCCACGTTCTCCTGCTGCAGCCCCGACGGCACCGCGACGGTGCCCAACCACTCGCCGCCCGGCGTGTACACCTGGAACGGCGGGAGCGCTGACCCATGCCGCGAGTGCGGCTCCACCCACAGATTCCCGCCCGCGTCCAGGTGGATCGACTTCAGCGCCGGAAGCGTCGAGGCCATGGGCTGCTCGGCCAAGCCGGGGGGCACGTGCAACCCGGCCCCGGCGCTGACGTCGGTCATCCATTCGACGTACGCATCCACATCCTCTTCCGTGACTTGGCGCATGGGTTCGTCCCGCTGCAGGATCGCCGTGACCGCGCCGTCGTCCAGGGAGACCGACCGTACGGCAAAACGCTCGGTGTCGACTACGGCCAGGCGGCCGCCCGCTACCGAGTACCGGGGCCCCTTGCCGAAGGGATACTCCATGACCTGGGCCATCGCTCCGTCCACGGAAGCCCTCACCTCGGGCCCCGGGACGTCCATGACCACCCGCACACTGCCGTCCTCCAGGGACAGGGTGGCGATCCGAACCGTCGGCCACCGCACGATCCCGTCCTCGGGCTCACCCCCACCGGCGTTGAAGGTGAGCACGGGACGCCGCCCGGACATTCCGATGACACCCGTGGGCGGGGCGCCCGACCAGGGTGCCTCCACGCGAAACGGGCGCACCGGCGTACCTTCGGGATCGAAGAGCTGAACCCGGTTCAGCCGGACATCCCAGGTCACCACGGTATCGCCCGGAATGAGGCCCACGAACATCAACACCCGATGCTCCCCGGGACCCTCCCCCTGCCCGGCCGCGCGCCACACCAGGGTTCCTTCCGGGTCGTAGCGGCGCAGCTCGCCGGTGGTCCGCTCGCCCAGCACGATGTCGCGGTTGCTCAGGCGCACGGCCCCAACCACTCCGTCAAGCAACTGTTCGCGTGGCCCTTCGACCGCGCCGATCCGGACCAGCGGTTCCTCGCTGACCTGCCAGCCCTCGCCGGGACCCCAGACGGGCGCCTGCGCCGTGATGATGGGGATCCCGGCCGAATCCGATCGGGTGACGAGCGATCGGTCCAGAGCCGCATCGCACGCCGCGAGAGCCCCTGCCAGACAGCTGAGCAGACCGATGCGAGTCGCCTTTCGTTGCCAGCGCCGACCGCTGTTCCAGGAGGAACCGGGAATCACCTGAGGGGTATGATCGTGGGGCATTCGACTCGGATCGTGACCGGTTGCGTGATGGGATCTGGCATGCGCTTCTCCGGAAATGGAGTTTGCTGCAGCAAAGTGGACAACCCGCCGCCGTCCGATATGGTCCGATTCACTGAAGGGAGCGTTGTCCGAGGGATCTCCGTGTGGCAAGCCAACAGGACGCAACGAACATGACCGACAGGACGTCACGCCGGGCCGGGACCGCGCTACCGGCCACCGCGACACTGCTGGCCGTGGTTGCGCTGCTCGCCGCCTGCGACGAGGATCCGACAACCGGGCCCGAGCCGCCGCCGCGGGAGAGGGTCGAGGGACAGAGCCTCGCAGAAATACTGCAAGGCGCGGGTGTAGCGCCCTTCGAAGTGCGCAGCGTGCCCATCGCCGACTGGGTTCACCATCGGTCGGACGGCTCCATTCTTCTCCAGCGGGACGGCTCGGTCTACAGGATCGAGTCCCCGGGCGACACCATCCCCTGGTACGAACTGGACACGTGGGAGGAAGTAACGGGCCCGATTTACGAGGCTGCCAGCTGGAGCGACTTCGACATCTGTGCCGACTGCGATCTCGAACTGACCGAAGTCGTCCGGTTTGGCGATCCCGATGGGCCCGGGATGATCGAGGGCGCCGCTCCCAGAGTCGTCTGGACCGAGCTGCCGGGCTATGTGGTGGTCGGCTCCACCTATCTTCAGACCTTCGACGACGAGGGCCGGTTCCTGCGCAGGTTCGGCCGGGAGGGCGAAGGGCCGGGCGAGTTCACCGGCATCGCGGATGCGCATGTCGTCCATGGCCGGATTGTCGCCCTCGACCGTGCGAAGCGTGCCTGGTCGATCTTCGACCTGGCTGGCGAGTTCGTCGATGAGCGTCCCTACGGGTACGCGGCGGGTCCGTTCGTGCCGGCTGGCCGCGGGCGGGTTGTTGTAGTGGCCATGGACTGGTCGCCCGAGGCGGCGGGCTTCCCGCTCCACCTCGCGGACATCGAAAGCGGAGTGCCTTCGCTTCACTTCGGGTCCATGGACGACGCCTGGGAATCCGCACCGTATTCGGACAACGTGCAGGGCAGCGTGGTGAGCCGGTACGGAACGGTATGGTGGGGTACCGCGGGGAGCCCCAGTGTCCAGGAGTGGTCCGTCGACGACGTGCTCCTGCGGGTGATCGAAGGCGAACTGCCGTGGTTCCCCGAGGTCACGGAGCTCATCGACCCGGCCAGAGAGCCGCCCTCCACCCTGCTGAGGTCCCTGGGCGTGGACAGAACCCAGCACTTCTGGATGATGGTGCGGCAGGCGGATCCGAAGTGGCGGGAGGTCGAACTCGAGCCTGCGGCGGAGGGCTTCCAGATTCCCCCGGGCCGCCTGGGCAACTATCTGGACACGCGTCTGGACATCTTTGACCTGGAGGAACAGCGCCATGTCGGCCGCTACGTTTGGGACTCCCCGTACACAAGGCTCTTCAACCTCGACGGCGAGCCCGCGGTCAGCATCGTCGAGTACACCGACGACGGGGTGCCCCAGCTGGTAGTCTACCGGGTGGGTTGGGAGTAGGGTGCCTTGATCACCGGCTCAATTCCTGCCCCCCGGCACCCGGCCACCGTGCTGTTGGTCGCGCTGACCCCGCTCGCCGGGTGCGACGAAAACGCGACGACCGCGCCCGAAGAGCCGCCCCGGGAGAGGGCTGTGGAGGTGCAGGAGCCTGTTCCGGATGTCGATGTTGCTTTTGTCAGGTTCTATAGCTGGACCTATATGGGTGACGGGACCGACGTTTTCCAGTACAGGGACGGAGCGATCTACGCAATCGACTTCTTGGGCGACACCATCCCGTTTGACACCGGGAGGTTTTGGCGTAGCGGCAGGCCCCTTCCAACTCACGAGACCGTCAACTGGGACGACTTCACGATCTGCGCCGACTGCGGACTCGAACTGACCGAGGTCGTCCGCTTCGGCGACGCGGACGGCCCTGGAACCATCGAGAGCGTCGCCCCCAGGGTGACCTGGAGCGCCCGGCTGGGCTATCTCGTCGTCGGTTCCACATACCTCCAGATCTTCGACAAGGATGGCCGGTTCGCGCGTAGGGTCGGCCGGGAGGGCGACGGACCGGGCAAATTCCTCCGCGTTGTGGATGCACACGTTGTCGACGGCCGTCTTGTGGCCCTGGACGATGCCAACCGGGCGTGGTCGATCTTCAACCTGGCGGGCGACTTCGTCGAGAGGCGCCCGTACGGGTACTCGCCCGGTCCGTTCGTGCCTGTCGGCGGAAACCACGTGGTCGTAGTGGCCATCGATCAGTCGCCCGCGGGGGCGGGTTTCCCGCTGCACCTCGCGGACATCGACAGCGGAGTGCCTTTGCATCACTTCGGGTCCCGGAGCGACGCCCGGGGGTCCGGGCCGTATTCCAACAGCGTGCAGGGCAGCGTCACCAGCCGTCCGGGGACGGTGTGGTGGGGCGGCGCCGGCAGTCCCCGGGTCCAGGAATGGTCGGTCGACGACGATCTGCTTCGGGTCATCGAAGGCGACCTGCCGTGGTTCCCCGAGGTCACGAAGAGCATCGATCCGACCCGCGAGCCGCCGTCGACCCTGCTGAGATCGCTGGCGCTGGACGCTCGGGAACATCTTTGGATGACGACGCGCACCGCCGATCCGCAGTGGCGCGAAGTCGAACTCGAACGCACCCCGGAAGGATGGCGCGTCCCTCCGGAGCGGCGAGTCGACTACATGGACACCCGCCTCGACATCTTCGACCTTGAGGAACGGCGCCACCTCGGCAGCCATGTGTGGGATTCTCCGTACGCGAGGCTGATCAACCTCGGCGGCGAACCCGCAGTCACCATCGTAGAGCACAACGACGAAATGGTCCCGCAGGTGGTAGTCCAACGGGTTCACCGGGACAATGCCTCCAGCCGGAAGGAGTGATCCGGGGATGACGGACCGGACGATATGGTCACGCGCAACCGGACGGCAGCTGGCCACCGCTTCCGTCCTTTGCGGCCTTCTGGTTCTTGCCACAGCGTGCGCCGACGAGGCCGGGACCGCCGGGCCGCCACCCGTCATCGACCTGCCACCGGCCGAAGCGACGCTCGAGGGACGCGACTTCTCCCGCGTGCTCTCCGTCGTCGAGTTGGAAGACGGCACGGTGCTGGCGACCGACCAGATCGAGAACTCGATGTACGTCGTCGACTTCAAGTCGGGAGAAGTCCGCACCGAAGGAAGCTCGGGAGAGGGGCCGGGGGAGTACGGACGGGTCGGCCACCTCTATCCGCTCGGTGGCGATTCCACCCTGCTTGTCGGCGAGCCGCCGAGACTACTTCTCCTGGCCGGTGACAGGATCGTGCAGACCCTGGAACCCGTCTATCCGCGGCTGGGGATGGGTGGCACCGGGGAGCCGCCCTGGGGAGTCGATCGGACCGGGCGTGTTCTGGGCGTCGAGGGGTTCGCGTTCCAGCCGCGCTCGGGTTGGCAGCGCATGCACGCCGATTCGCTTCTCATCCTGCTTTCCACCGGTTCCATTTTCGACGAAGGAACGAGCGAGCCGGACACGGTCGGCAGGGTCGGCGGACAGGGCCGATGGGGAGTCGAACACGTCTCGACGGTCGCACGGATGGGCGGGCAGGAGGTCACGATGAATTCGACGCTGACCAGCCCCCTCGCGAGTGAGGGGCAGGGGTGGCTTTTCGCGGACGGCTGGGTCGCGCTGGCGCATCCGGATCCCTACCGCGTGGACTGGCTGACCCCGGCGGGGGAATGGATCCGGGGCGCCCCCCTGCCGATGACGCCGGCCGACGTGAGCCTGGAAGAGCAGTGTCTGGCAATCAGTCGGCGCGCTCCGGATGCAGATTGCGACCCCGACCGGTACCCGGACTGGCCCAGCCAGGTCCCGCCCTTCGGCATGGTGCTTGATCAGGGATGGATCAGCCCCGGCGGCACGGCGCTCCAGCCCGGTCCGCATGGCCTGGTGCTGATCCGCCGGACTCCCACAACCGAGACCCCGGAAACCCGCTACGACGTGGTCGACAGGAGCGGAACGCTGCGCGGGGCCATCCTGATGCCGGATGGAGCCACCGTCGTCGGCTACGGGAGCGAATCCCTCTTTGTCGTGCGAAAGGACGAGATGGACCTGCTTACGCTGAGCCGGCATCCATGGCCGGTGCAACTCGGGAGTGGCTGAGGCAGGAGTCGATTCCGGTCGTCGGGCCCCCCAAAACTACAGTTGATATATACTAACAAATATATTCGCAAGACAAATATATGGATTAGTATATGACTATCCCCCCACCACCTCACCCAACCTCCGCGCCGCGTCCCGGCTGCGCAGGTTGCTCACGTACACCTTCTCGGCCCCGGCCTCCCCCAGGCGGCGCACCGACCGCGCGCAGATCTCGTCCGCGCTCAGCCCGGCCGCGAACTCCGCCGTGACCTCGCGGGCCGGGACCGGGAAGTAACGGTCGAGATACCGGAGCGTGCGCGGATTGGCGCTCCGGTACAGGAACACCCCGTACACGACGGGGAGATCGACGCCCAGGCGGTCCAGCTCGGCGCGGAAGCGCGCCACGCGGCCGAGCGAATGGTGCGAGACGATCTGCGTGAGGACGAAGTCGGCGCCGAAGTCGTCCGCGGCGACGAAGCGGGCCTGCTTGACCGGATCGCGGTGCGGGTTCGCCCACCCGCCGAGCGGGAAGCCGGGCTGGTCCTCGCGCAGAACCGCGCGGAGGTCCTTCCCGTGTGGGACGCAGCGCTCGGGTCCCACCGAGTGGTCGCCCCCCACGACGGCGACTCCGGCAGTTCCCAGCGCGGCCGCCCTGCGCGCGAACATCCTGCAGTACTCCAGCGGGTGCTTGCAGGTCAGGAAGGGGACGACGGTGCCGAAATCGGAGCCGTCGCCGAGGTTGGCCGCGAGGTGGGCGAGGCTCTCCTCCTCCGCGTCGCCGGCCGCGTCGTCGGTGAGCAGCACGAAGGTGCCCTGCCTGGCGAAGCGCTGGACCGCGTGGTACATGTCGATCCAGAAGTCCATGCTGCGCGCGGTGTCGAGGCCGCGCCGGGGTGGTCTCAGTTCGACGGCGGCCATCGGGCCGGGTTGCGCGAGCCGGGCGGCGAGGCCGGGGCGCGCTCCGGCGGACCGGCGGTTCCCCCGCGTGTTCCCGGCACCCAGGCCCGTCATCCTTCCGTCCC